>SXWC01000021.1 GCA_005789975.1 Planctomycetaceae bacterium | reverse complement strand
GCGGGCGAGGGCCGGCTTCAGCACGTTGGAGGCGTCGATCGCCCCCTCGGCGCCGCCCGCTCCTACGAGCGTGTGGTGCTCGTCGATGAAAAGAATCGTGTTTTTGGCGCGACGAACCTCGTTCATCACCGCCTTGATCCGCTCCTCGAACTGGCCGCGGTACTTCGTGCCGGCGACCATCATGGCCAGGTCGAGCACGACGATCCGCCGGTCGGCGAGCAGTTCGGGCACGTTGCCGTCGATGACCCGCTGGGCGAAGCCCTCGACGATCGCCGTCTTGCCCACGCCCGCTTCGCCGAGAAGCACGGGAGTGTTCTTCGTGCGGCGGCAGAGGATCTGGATCGCCCGCTCGATCTCCTTCTCGCGGCCGATCACAGGGTCGAGCTTGCCCTGCCGGGCGAGCTCCGTGAGATCGCGTCCAAAGCTGTCCAGGGCGGGGGTCTTGCTCTTGCCCCCCTTCGGAGAGGCGCCCTCGCCGCCGCCGGCGCCGGCGCCGGCCGGCTGCCTGCCGCCCATCCCGGCCCGTTCGCCCCCCTCGTTCTCCATGCCATGGCCGAGGAGATTGAGCACCTCCTCGCGGACATCCTCGAGTTTGAGTCCGAGGTTCATCAGCACCTGGGCCGCCACGCCCTCCTGCTCGCGGAGCAGTCCCAGCAGGATGTGCTCGGTGCCGACGTAGTTGTGATTGAGGTTACGGGCCTCCTCCATCGAATACTCGATGACCTTCTTCGCCCGGGGGGTCTGCGGGAGCTTGCCCATCGTGACCATGTCGGGGCCGCTCTGCACGAGTTTTTCGACCTCCATCCGGATCTTTCGCAGATCGATGTCGAGGTTCTTGAGGACATTCGCCGCGACGCCGCTGCCCTCCTTGATGAGTCCCAGGAGAACGTGCTCGGTGCCGATGTACTCGTGGTTGAACCGCTGGGCCTCCTGATTGGCCAGCTGCATCACCTTGCGGGCACGATCCGTGAAGCGCTCGTACATGGGCGAGTGTCCTGAGTGCGAAATGCCGGGGGGCGAAATCCTGTCCCGAATCGAAATCCTGTCCCGAATCCTGCTCGATCCTGTCCGTGGGCCGGCGTGCCAATCCGGCAGTCGCCGCCCCTTCTTCCGTGGAGCAGCAAACCATACGCCAAACCCACGGGAGCATTCTAGGAGCGACGGCCGGGAAAGTCTGTCGCCGGGGCGTTCCGCCGGATAAAAAGCATCTTTCGGCTGTTTCAGGCGGCAGCCGTCCGGCCGTGAGCCGCGGTGGACTCGTCGCGGAGCGGCAGAATGACGGAATCGTCGGCGGTCTCGTCGCGGCGACCGCCCGAGAGCCGCCGGAGTTCCGTGGCGATCGCTCCCCGCCAGGCCGCCCCGGAATCACTGCGGTCGAGTTTCTGGAGGGCCTGCCGTGCCTCCGATTTCCGGCCGACGCGGCGCAGGAGGGTGCCGAGGAGGAGCTGGGCCTCGCCGTCGGTCGGGGCGAGGTCGAGGAGTTCGCGGAGCTGGGTTTCCGCGCGGATCCAGTCTCGGGCGAGATAGGCCGCCCGGGCCCTCACGAACAGGGCGTCGGCCTCCCCCGCCCGGCCCGCGGGGATCGATGCCGGGAAGGCCGCCGCCGCGGAAACCGTGGACGTGAGCCAGATCACGGCCGTCGCCGTCCAGAAGCCGACAACGAACGGCTGCTCGACGAGCCCCGGCCAGATCCAGGTGGCGACCACCGCGATGTCGAGCGACACGGCAAACGCCGACGCCAGCGCGAGCCCCATGAGGCTGCCCCGCAACCAGAGCCAGGGCAGCCCCGGCCAGACGAGCGTCAGGTAGCGGAAGGGAGACATGACTCGCATCCGAGGCGGTTTGGGGGCGGGGGAGTGTAGAAATCAGGGCAGTTTTCTCCAAGGTGAGTGGGGAGCCTGCTACAACGGGGGAAAAACAAGGAAAGGCGGCGGTTGTGCAACCCCTTGAACCAGATGGAACGACCGGACGAGGGCCTTCCGCCGGCCTCTGGCGGGCCGTCGATGCCTCGGCCAACCGCGCGACCGAGGCGCTGCGGGTGATCGAGGACGTCGTGCGGTTCACGCTCGACGACGTCCCCCTGACGACGGTCGCCAAGGACCTGCGGCACGATCTGGTCGCGGTGCTCACCCGGCCGGAACTGGTCGGCCGCACTGCCGCCCGCGACGTGGCGGGCGACGTCGGCCAGGGCCTCGACGCCGCCGCCTCACTGCCGCGCACCGGGATCGCCGACCTCGTGGCCGCCAACGCCGCCCGGGGAGCGCAGGCGCTGCGGAGCCTCGAGGAGTGCGCAGCCGTCGTGGCACCGGACGCCGGACAGGGCTTCGAGCGCATCCGCTACCGGCTCTACGAACTCGAACGGCGCGTGACCACGATCCTGCGAGCGCAGGGCCGGCTCGCGGGCGTCACGCTCTGCGTGCTGCTCGACAGCCGGGACGATGTGGCCGTCTTCGAGCGGCTCGTGGAGGGCCTCTTCGGGGTGGGTGTGCGGATGCTCCAGATTCGTGACAAGGATCTGCCGATCGCCTTGATCACCGACCGCATGCAGCGGGCGGTGGCCATCGCACGACGCCACGATCCCGCGCGGCCTCCGCTGGTGGTCGTCAACGACCGGCCCGATGTCGCCGTGGCGGTCGGTGCCGATGGAGTGCACGTCGGGGCCGACGACCTGCCGGTGCCGCTCGTTCGCCGCGTGCTCGGGCCAGGGGGTCTGATCGGCAGCACGACGCATTCGGTCGCGGAGGCGCGGACAGCGGCCGCGGCCGGAGCCGACTACCTCGGGATCGGTCCATGCTTTCCCTCGACCACCAAGTCGTTCGCCGAGCACGCGCCGCCTGAGTTCCTGCAGACGGTCTGCCGCGAACTCGCGATTCCCTGCTTCGCGATCGGCGGCGTCACGCTCGAGCGGCTCGACACCCTCGCCGCGCTCGGAGTCAGGCGGGTGGCCGTGGCCTCGGCCGTGACGCGTGCCGGTGACCCGTTTCGCGTCGCCCGGACGCTGCTGGACCGGCTGGAATCGCTGCATCAGCCGTGAGCCCGGGCGGGGCGGTCGCGTTCACCGTTCGCTCACGGTCGCGAGGACTGCTCCTTGAGCAAGCCGACGATCGCCGTGGCGATGTCGGCTTCGTCGCTCGAGCGATAGCCTGTCCAGACGCGGCGGACGCGGGCATCCGGACCGATCAGGTAGGTCGTGGGGAAGGACTCCAGGCCGTAGGCTGAGGCGAAGAGCGACGCGGCGAGCGGATCGGAGAGCGTCCACGCGGAGATGACGAGCTGGTGTTGGGCGAGAAACTTCCGGGTTTCGTCGGCGAGGCCGGCGGGAGTCTCGTCCCTCCCCGATCCGCACGAGACGGCGACGAGCTGAAAGCGGGGCTCCCCGGCGAGCCGACCCGCGATGCGGACGAGTCCCGGCAGCTCTTTGCGGCAGGGCGGGCACCACGTGCCCCAGAAGTTCAGCAGGGTCACCTTGCCGGCGAGGGCCGGCGCGGGCGGCGCAGGATCGCCGAGCGACACCACCGGCAGCGGCCCCATCCGCCGGCCGACCGCGGGGTGCGCGGGCCCACCGTCACCGCAGCCGGTGAACAGGGCAACGGCCAAGACGGCGATCGTGAGGCATGCGGGTGGCAACGATCGAGGTGCCGGATGGGTGTTCACGGGCCGTGTCTCCCTGTCGCCCGTGCTCCGCCGGGCTTTCCGCAGATCCGAATGTCGCGCCGACGCAGTGGCCAGGAACGGTCGCGGTGATGCGGATGGACGGCTTCTCGAAAAACCTTCATGCTGCCGAAACGAATCGACCGCCCGGATGCGAAGTCCCTGATCCTACCCGATGACCGAAGGCCCTCCAGCAGCACCGCCCGCCGCAGACCGTGAGGCCCGCAACACGTTCTGGCTGGAGTGCTACCAGGTCGTCGTCCGCATCGGCTGGATCTTCAAGACTGAGACGATCATCATGCCGGCGGTGCTCGACGCCGTCGTCGATTCGGGGTTTCTGCGGGGACTGCTGCCCGTGCTCAACCGCGGCGGGCAGAGCGTGCCGCCGCTGCTGTTTTCAAACGCGCTCGCGCGGCGACCGGTGAAGAAGTGGACGCTCGTCCGCACGAGCCTCGCCATGGCGGCCTGCTTCGCGGTGCTGGCGGTGGTCTGGGGGCCGCTCAAGGCCGGCCGGCCTGACCTGCTGGCGGTGGTGTTTCTCGTCGTCTACGCCGCCTTCTCCTCGGCCAATGGCCTCAACCAGCTCGTGGCCGCCGCGCTGCAGGGAAAGCTCGTCTCGCCCGGTCGCCGCGGCAGGGCGATGGTGATCAGCGTCGCCATCGGCAGCGGGCTGGCCATCGTCGCGGCGCTGCTGCTGCTGGGGCCCTGGCTCCGCGAGCCCGACGGTTTTCCGAAGATCTTCGGCGTCACCGCGGCGTTCTTCGCGCTGGCCGCCCTGGCGCCCCTGATGCTCGACGAGCACCCCGACGAGCCACGGCGGGCGGTCTTGAACGACGGCGCCGTTGGCTGGTTCGCCCGCTCGATCACCGCGGCGCGGCACGGCCTGGCCCTCTGGCGGACGACCATCGCCCATGACCGCGCGCTCGTGCGGCTCTCGATGGTGGCGGCCTGTTTCTCGGCGGTGCTGATGCTGTTTCCCCACTACCAGGCTTTCGCACGCGACCGGCTCGGCAGCGGCACGAGCAGTCTGCTGGCGTGGGTCGTCACGCAAAACGCCGCGACCGGTCTCGTGAGCCTCGTGGCCGGGCCGGTGGCCGACCGCCGAGGCACAAGGATCGTGCTCGTCTGGCTCGTCGCGCTCTCGGCGCTCACGCCACTCATGGTGACGGCACTCTCACTGGCGGCGCACGCCGTCGCCGTGGAGTGGTTCTGGATCGTCTACGTGCTGCTCGGGCTCAATCCGATCTCCCTCAAGCTCTTCACGAACTACGCGCTCGAACTGGCCCCGAGGAACGCCGACCACCCGCGGTACGTGAGCATCGTCGGGGCGGCGCTGGCGGCTCCCTTCGTGCTCTCCCCGCTCGTGGGCCTGGCCGTCGATGTGGTTGGCTTCCGGCATGTCTTCGTGACCGGGGCCGCCGTGATCGCCGCCGGTGCCGTGATCGCCCTCGGCCTGCCGGAGCCCCGGCACTCCCGGTCCTGACCGCTCCCGGCCCACAGCGTCCCCCGAGGGGCCCGAAAACCCGTCCGCCCACCTTTCCTCGCCCGCCCCTCCCCCGTCCCACTCTTCCCCCGTCCCACTCTTCCCCAGTTTCACCCTTCCCCCTCCGCCAGAACACGTTCGTGACCGCGATCGATCCGTCCGGGATCCGATCCGCTCTAGGGAACGGGGCGAAGAACTGAAATACTCCCGGCGGGCCGCGGGCCCGTGCGGAGTTTCCCATGCGTCTCTTTTTTTCGGCCGGCGAGCCCTCGGGCGATCACCACGCGGCGCTGCTGGTGCGCGCGATTCGCACGCGGCGCCCCGACGCGGTGTGTGTCGGCCTGGGTGGGCCGCACATGCAGGCCGAGGGCTGCACGCTAGTCGCCGACATGACGACGCTCGCCGTCATGTGGTTCCTGCGGTCGCTGCTCAACATCCATCGCTTCGTCGACCTGGCGCGGCGGGCCGAGCGGAGCTTCCTCGACGCCCGGCCCGACGTCTGCGTGCTCGTCGACTTCCCGGGAGTCCACTGGTGGCTGGCGTGGCGGGCGAAACGGCATGGGATTCCCGTCGTCTTCTACTGTCCGCCGCAGGTCTGGGCCTGGGCGAGTTGGCGGATCGGAAAGATGCGGCGACTCATCGACCACGTGCTCTCGGCGCTCCCCTTCGAGCACGACTGGTTCACGGCCCGAGGGATGCGAAGCACGCTCGTGGGCCATCCCTTCTTCGACGAACTGAAGCCGGCGGAGCGGCGCGACTCCGGGGATTCCGCCCGCCCGCTCGTCCTCCTCCTGCCGGGATCCCGCGGCCAGGAGATCGAGAGCAATCTCGGCACCCTTGTGAGGGCGGCGGCGGCGATCCATGCCGAGGTGCCACGGGCACGGTTTGCCATCGGGGCGCTCCACGAGCGACACGCGCGGCGGATCAGCGAGATCATCGATGCCGACACCCCGGGCCTCGGCATCGGCATCGAGATCCATGCAGGCCGCACACGGAGCCTGATCGGCACGGCCACCGCCGCGATCGCCTGCTCCGGGTCGGTGTCGCTCGAACTCCTCGCCGCGCGGGTGCCGACCGTGATCGTCTACCGGCTCGCGGCCTGGGCGTACGTCGTGCAGAGCTGGCTCCGTCAGGCCCGGTATTTCACGCTGGTGAACCTGCTCGCAACGCGGGAGCCGATCGGCCCGGCGCAGGGCGTGTGGATGCCCCCCTTCGCGGTGCCGCCGGCCGATCCGGAAGCCGTCTACCCCGAATACCTCGCCGTGCAGGATCCGGCCGATCGTGTGGCGGCACATGTGATCGAGTGGCTTGTTGACGAAGAGTCGCGGCAGCAGGTCGTGGACCGGCTCGAGTCCATCGCAGCCGTCGTGGCCCTCCCCGGATCGGCGGACCGTGCCGCCGACGCGGTCCTCGCGATCGCCACGCGCGGCCGCGGCGAGGCCGCCGCCGAAACCGCCGATCGTCGGGCAGCCTGATCCGCCATCGCTTGTGTACGATGGGAGCACGATGCTCGCCGAACCGCAGACCACCTCCGCCGACCTCGAGTTCGATCTCGCCGGTATCCGCGTCCGCGTGTCGGCCTGGTTCTGGCTGGCCGCCGCCCTCCTGGGCTGGAATGTCTGCCAGGCCTTTTCGGGGGGCGACCAGCGGATGCTGCTGCAGATGCTCGTGATCTGGATCGGCGTCGTCTTACTGTCGATCCTCGCGCACGAAATGGGTCACGCCCTCGCCTACCGGGGCTTTGGCCAGTCGGCCCACGTGGTGCTCTACCACTTCGGCGGCCTGGCGGTTCCGGATTCGTGGGGTCGGCGGCACCTGCGGCCGATGGAACGGCTGCTCGTCTCGGCGGCGGGGCCGCTGGCCCAGTTGCTCCTGGCAGGACTCGTCATCGCCGGCCTCCGGGCCTCGGGCTACGCAGTGCCGTTTCCGATCACGGGGATCGCCCTGTTCGACGACGCCGGCGCCCGCGGCTTCTCGTCGCCCCTTGTCTACGCCCTCTTCGACTTCCTGCTCTACGTCAACATTTTCTGGCCCCTCCTGAACCTGATCCCGGTGCCGCCGCTCGACGGCGGCCAGATCGTCCGCGAGGGCCTGCTCGTGCTCGGCGTCAGCGAGGCCCATCGGATCGCCGGCATCATCGGCGTGGCGGCGGGAGCCTTCGTGGCCTGGTGGGGCTACACCCACGGCCAGCCGTTCCTCGGGATCATGTTCGCGATGCTGGCCGCATCGTGTTTTCAGGGCCTCTCGGCCGGCAACACGCCGTGGCGCCGCTGGAACTGAACGTGCGTCCGCAACTCGTCGTCCTCGGGGCGAGCAATGTGTCGCGGGGTCTTGCGCGACTCGCCGCGATCACGCGGGCCCGGACCGGCGGCTCGGCCGATCTCTTCGTTGCGGCGGGCCACGGCCGCTCCTACGGCGTCAACAGCCGGGTCGCCCTCCGCCGCCTGCCGTCGATCCTCGGCTGTGGACTCTGGCGGGCGCTCGACCGTGAGCGGGCCACGAAAGTCGAGCCCGCGCCGCCGCTCGCGCTCGTCACCGACATCGGCAACGACCTGCTGTATGGATTCGCGGTCGATCAGGTGGCGGCGTGGGTGCGGGAGAGCGTGCGGCGACTGGCTGATCGGGGGGCCACGATCGCGATCACGCGGCTGCCGTTGGCGAGCATCGGCGGCGTGGGCCGGGTCCGCTACAGGGCGTTGCGGACGTGCTACGTGCCGGGGTGCCGGCTCGCGCTCGACGAGATGAAGGTGGCGGCAGGGCGACTGGACGCCGCCGTGGTCGCGATCGCCGACGACGTCGGGGCAATCGTCGTCGAGCAGCCGGGCGAATGGTACGGACTCGATGCGATCCATGTCCGTCGCCGCCGGCTCGACGATTTCTGGCACGGCGTCTGCGGGGCGTGGGGTTGGCCGGAGGGGGTGTCGCCGGCGGGGCCGTCGTTCCTCGACTGGGCTCTGCTCGGGTCGCAGGCGGCCGAGGTGCGGTCGGTGGCCCGCGTGATGCGGTTCACGCCGCAGCCCGTGGTCCAGCGGCCGGACCTGCGACTGTGGCTGTATTGACGCCGCCCTCAGAGCACCGGGAGCGAGGGCATCGGAGGACGGGCGGCGGCGGTGGCGGCGAGATTGCCCACGAGTCGTTCGCAGATCGCCTCGAGATACGGCCGGCTCGCCGGGTCGTCGTAGTTGGCGGCCGTCCTGCCCGCGTCGCCATGCTCGCGGATCGGGATCTGGAGCGGAACCTCGCCGAGGAACGGGATGTCGAGTTCGCGGGCCGTCCGCTTCGCGCCGCCGGTGCCGAAGATGTCGTAGCGCTTCTGCGTGTCGGGGCAGACGAAGAAGCTCATGTTCTCCACCATGCCGAGCACGGGGATATTGACCTTGCGAAACATCGCGATCGCCTTCGTGGCGTCGAGCAGGGCGACGTCCTGCGGGGTGCAGACGACGACCGAGCCCGAGAGCGGCAGGGCCTGCGAGAGCGTCAGCGCGATGTCGCCCGTGCCGGGGGGCATGTCGATCACGAGATAATCGAGCGGACCCCAGAGCGTATCGCGGAGCATCTGGGTGATCGCGCCGTGGAGCATCGGGCCCCGCCAGACGACCGCCTCGCCGGGCGGCACGAGAAACCCCATCGACATCACCGGCATCGGGTGGCCGCCGACATCGAGGATCATGGGGAGAATCTTGCCGTTCTCCACCTCCGGCCGGCCGGTGAGGCCCAGCAGGTGGGGCACGCTCGGACCGTAGACGTCGGCATCGAGCAGGCCGACGCGGCTGCCGGCCCGCGCCAGACCGATCGCGATGCTCGCGGCGATCGTGCTCTTGCCCACGCCCCCCTTGCCGGAGCCGACCGCAATCACGCTCTTGGCCTCGAGGCCGATCTGGCCGAGTTTCGTCGGCGGTCGGTCGTGCGGCACGACGGTGACAGAGACGGAGGCCACGCCGGGAAACTTCGTCCGCACGAGTTCCTCGATCCGGGCCCGCGTGGCCTGCCAGCGAATGGCGGAGTGCGTCGTGAGGCCGACGGTCACGGCGATCGTGGCCGGATCGGCCGCCAGCGACACGACCTGCCCCATGGCCGTGAGGGGGCGGCCTGTTTCCGGATCGGCGACATCCGCGAGGATCGCCTCGACGGCGGCGGGGGTGGGCGTGGTGCTCATCGGGGTCTGGTGGCGATGGTTTCGGGGGTGATGGAAACCTCTGCGGCGGACGCGGCGGCCTGGGGAGCGATGCTCTCTCCGGCCCGTGAGGCGGCGGTGAACAGCCCGCGGGGCTGGATCGTGACCATGCCCACGAGCGCCAAACAGGCGAGCATCGCCAGCCCGCCCGCCAGTCCGCCGTCGGCCTGCACGCCCCGCTTCGTCGTCTTGAAGTACATCGCGGCGATGATCCGCAGGTAGTAGGCGGCGGCGATCGCGGCGTTGATCACGAGCACCACCGCCAGGCCCACGAACCAGCAGCGACGGCTACCCGGCGTGATCGGAGCGTTCCAATCGACCTCGAGCGTCGAGACGGCGAGCGAGAGCTTGCCCCAGAAGCCCGGCAGCGGCGGGATGCCGGCGAGGGAGAGCAGAAACACCGCCAGCGCGAAGGCGGCGACCGGATTGGTGGACGAGAGCCCGTCGAGATCATCGACCGTGGTGATCTCCTCGCGGGGCGGTCGCGGGCCGCTGCCGGCGGTCCACTCGGGCCAACGATGGCCGAGGTACGCGATGCCCCCGAACAGGCCGATCGTCGCCAGCGCGTAGGTCGCGAGATAGAAGAGCGCCGCCGAGATGCCACCCGCGGCGAACAGCCACGACGATTGATCGTCGGCCCGCCCCGGGGCGGAGGCCGCCGCGGCGACCGCGATCCCGACGAGCAGGTAGCCCGCGTGGGCGATCGACGAACAGGCGAGCAGCCGCCGCAGGTTCTTCTGCCAGAGGGCCATCACATTGCCGACCGTCATCGTGACCGCCGCCAGCACCACGGCCACCCGCCAGAAGATTTCGGACGAGGGGCCGGCGCCGACGAGGGCGACGAGCCGGGCGAGGATCACGATGCCGGCCACCTTCGGCAGCGTGGAGAGCAGGGCCGCGTTGCCGGGGCTCGTGCCCTCGTAGACGTCGGGGGCGTAGAAGTGCATCGGGACCGCGGCCATCCGGAAGGCCGCACCGACGATCGCCATGCCGATCGCCAGCGGGAGCAGCACCTGAACCGTGCGACTCGTCGCGGCCTCGGTCTGCAGCCGGGAAGCGATCGCCTGCAGGTCGGTCGAGCCCCCGATCCCGTAGAGGCAGACCAGTGCGTAGAGGAAGATGGCCGAGGCGACCAGCGAGAGGAAGAAATACTTGAGGCTCGCCTCCTGCCCGCGGGCGTCGGTCCGCTTGAGGCCGAGCAGGATGTAGGTGGGGATCGAGACGAGTTCGAGGCCCGCGAAAAGGAGGACCAGGTCGCCGGCCACGCCCACCAGTGAGAGGCCGGCGAGCAGCAGGAGGAACGTGCCCGCCTCCTCGCAGGTGCCGCCCCGATGAAGACCCGGCCCCCGGCTCACGGCCGAGGCGAAGAGATCGCCCGACTGCACCAGGCAGAGCATGAATCCCAGGGCGAGGACGGTCCAGCGGATGAATCCCGAAAACGCGTCGATCGTCACACCGGCCGAGAAGGCCGGGTCGGCGGCCTGCCCGCGGGTCACGGCCATCGCCGCCACGATGCCGGCGGCGGCGACGAGCCAGCCGAAGCGGAGGCCGGCGAACGCCCCGCCGAGATAGGCCACGAGGGCCGCCAGCACGAGCACGATCTCGGGGGCGAGCAGACTGAAGGTTTCAAGCGACGTTGCATTCATGGTGTCGGGGCCTGAGCGACGTGGGCGGCGGATTCGGTGAGTCGCATCCGGGCGGCGAAGGCCTCGCTGGAGGCCTGGGTGGACTCGCGGACCGCCGGAGCGGCGGGCCGGAGGAACGTGGCGGGGGTGAGGCCGATCCAGATCGCGAACACCGCCAGCGGCAGCACCGCCGCCAGTTCGTGCCAGCGGAGATCGCAGCGGTCGTGCGGGGCGGCATGAACGGCATGCGAGCCATGCCCGGCAGCGGCACCGTGGGAGGCCTGCCCGTCGTGGCCGTGCCCCCGCGGCGGTTCCCGTGAACCTCCGAAGAAGACCCGCTCCACCGCCCAGAGCATGTACCACGCCCCGAGCACGACGCCGACCACCGCGAGGAGCGACATGGTGAGGTAGGCCGTCTGCCAGACGGGCGACACGCCCGACCAGGCCCGCTGGAACGAGCCGGCGAGGATCATGAACTCGCCCACGAAACCGTTGAGGCCGGGCAGGCCGATGCTCGAGAACGTGAACAGCACGAACATGACCGTGAGCCACGGCGCCTTCGAGGCGATCCCGCCGAGGCTGGCGATGTTGCGGGTGTGGAATCGCTCGTAGATCATCCCGACGAGGGCGAAGAGGCCGGCCGACGAGAGGCCGTGATTGATCAACTGCAGGTTCGCCCCTTCCGTGGCCACGGGCGTGAGCGCGAAGAGACCCATCACGATGTAGCCCATGTGGCTCACCGACGAATAGGCGATCAGCCGTTTGAGGTCGGTCTGCACGAGCGCCACCAGCGCTCCGTAGACGATCCCCGCCGCCCCGAGGCCGAAGAGCCACGGCGCCGCGACGGCCGTGGCCTCGGGCAGCATCGGCATCGAGAATCGCAGGAAGCCGTAGATGCCGAGTTTCAGCAGCACGCCGGCGAGATCGACGCTGCCGCCCGTCGGCGCCTCGACGTGGGCCAGCGGCAGCCAGGTGTGGAAGGGAACGATCGGCACCTTGACCGCGAAGCCGGCGAGCAACGCGAGGAAGACGATCATCTGCAGCCAGCCCCCCTCGGCCGACATCGGCATCGGGTTGATCCGCATCGCGTCAGTCAGCGTCTCGATGTCGAAAGTCACGGTGCCCGTGTGGGAGGCATTCCAGAGCACGATGGCCAGGAGGCCGAGGAACGTGAACACGCTGCCGGTGAGCGTATAGATGAAAAACTTGGCGGCTGCCCGCCGACGGTCGTCATGGCCCCAGATGCCGATCAGGAAGAACAGCGGCACGAGCGTGAACTCGAAGCAGGTGTAGAAGAGGATCACGTCGCGGGCCGCAAACACGCCGAGCATGGCCGCCTCGAGCACCAGCAGGAGCAGGTAGAAGCCGACCGGGCGGTCCTTGACGGCATCCCAGCTGACGAACACGGCCGTCACCGAGAGCAGCGCCGCCAGCCCGAACATCCAGAGCGAGAGGCCATCCAGGCCGAGCGACAGCTTCACGTCGAAGATGCCCTCGGTGAGCCAGGGCATTTCGACGAGCGCGAAGGGGAGCCCCGACAGGGCGGCTGGATCACCGAGATAGCGGACGATCAGCCACCCGGCGAGCCCGAGGGTCACCACCGCGGAGACGGCGGCGCTCTGACGCACGGCCGAGACGCCGCGGGAGCCGAGGGCCCAGGCGACGACGGCACCGACGAGCGGCGACGCGATCGTGAGCAGGAGGTGGGAGGATGGACTGAAGCCGTTCATGCCAGCGAGAGGTCCCTTCTAACCCATGGCCCGCGCGACGAGCGCGAGGACGATGAGGAGCATGCCGATCACGCCGGCGAGTGCATAGCGTTGGACGAGGCCCGACTGGAGGTGCCGGACGACGGCTCCCAGGGCGAGAGGCAGCCGGGCGATCAGGTCGACCGCTCCGTCGATGAGATACCGATCGATGACCGCGGCGAGGGTGGCGACGATCTCCAGCGGCTTGACGATCAGGCCCGCGTAGATCTGGTCGAAGTAAAACCGGTTGGCGAACAGCGTTTCCAGCGGTCCGAGGAAGCGTTCCAGCTGCGGGCCGTCGCTCCGCTTGCCCAGATGACCGAGGGCGGCGATCACGATCCCGACCGCGGCGGCGAGCGTGCCCTGGACGGCGAGATCCCAGTGGAAGACGGGCGGCGTCGCCGTGGAGGCGACCGACGGAGCCGTGAACGAGGGGGTCGCGGCCAGGAAGCTGGCCAACGCATGGGTGTTGAACAGCAGCCAGCCGCTCACCGTCGAGGCGACGGCCAGGATGATCAACGGGATCGTCATCGCCGGGGGCGATTCATGGGCATGGTGCCCGGCCTCCTCGGGAACCCTCGTGGGGCCGGTGAACGTCATGAACACGGCCCGGAACGTGTAGAAGGCGGTGAGGCCCGCCGTCACCAGCGACATCCAGAAGAGCAGCCGCCAGGTGGCGGGATGGTTGACCGCGTCGAGCCGGGAGCCGCGGCCGCCACCGGCGAGTTGGGCCGCGTCGGGGGTGACGTTCACGAGATGGAACGAGCCCGCGGTCGTCGCGTGGCCGCCGGCGGGAACGGCCTCGTGGTGTTCGCCGTGGGCATCGGGCCAGCCCCGCGAGTGGAGCGCGGCGAGGATCTCGTCCTTGCTGAAGAAACCGGCGAACGGCGCCACGCCTCCCAGCGCGAGCGATCCGATCAGGAACGTGGCCGCGGTGATCGGCATGATCCGCCTCAGCCCGCCGAACCGCCGCATGTCGATCACGCCTCCCATCGAGTGCATCACCGAGCCCGCACCGAGGACCAGGAGCGCCTTGAAGCAGGCATGGGTCACGAGGTGGAAGATCGCGGCGGTGAAGCCGAGCAAGGAGCCCGTGCCGAGGCTGGCGAACATGTAGCCCAGCTGGCTGATCGTGGAGTAGGCGAGCACCCGTTTCAGGTCGTTTTGCACCGTGCCGATGAGGGCCGCGACGAGCGCCGTCGTGGCACCGACGATCGAGACGATCGTGAGGGCGCCGGGGCAGGCGACGAACAGGGGCGCGGAGCGGGCCACCAGATAGATGCCCGCCGTGACCATCGTCGCGGCGTGGATCAGGGCGCTGGCCGGCGTGGGCCCCTCCATCGCGTCGGGAAGCCAGACGTGCAGTGGCAACTGCGCGCTCTTGCCGCAGGCGGCCAGGAGCAGGAGCAGGCAGATCGCGGTGCCGACCGCGCCGCCGACGTAGCCCGAGGCGTCGGCCAGCCGGGTGGCGCCCAGGATGCCGGGCATGGTCGTGCCGTCGGCCAGCACCGTGTCGTGGAAGTTGAGCGTGCCGTAGGTCATCCAGAGCAGGAAGGTCGCCACGGCGAGGCCGAAGTCGCCCACGCGATTGACGAGGAAGGCTTTCTTCGCCGCCTTCGCCGCCTCCGGTTTTGTGAACCAGAAACCGATCAGCAGGTAGCTGCACGCCCCGACCGCCTCCCAGAAGACGTAGACGAGGAGGAAGTTGCTGGCCGCGACGAGCATCGTCATCGAGAAGACGAACATCGACACCAGCGCGAAGAATCTCGGATAGCCGGGGTCGCCGTGCATGTAGCCGATCGAATAGATGGCCACGAGCAGGCCGACGCAGGTGATGATCACCAGCAGCGTCGAAGTCAGCGGGTCGAGCCGCAGAGCGACCGGGATGGAGAGCGTCGCGGGGCTTTCGCCCCCGACGGCCCGGGCATCGGGAACATTCGCCCACTCCCAGAGCGTCGTCACCATCTCGACGGGTCTGACCGGCTGGGCCGACCGGTCGTGACCGGCGGTGCCGACGCCGACCTCCCGGGCCGTGCCGAGGAGCAGCGTGATCGCGACGGCGGCCGAAGCGGCGATGCCGGCGATCGCGGGGAGGTGCGCCCGGGAGCCGAGCGTACGGCCGAGGGCCACCGTCAGGATGGCGGCCAGGAGCGGCAGGAGCGGCACGAGGACGAGCAGCGTGGCGGAGGAGATGTCTTGCATGGGGTGTGGTGCGGGACGTGCCGTGGGCCGGCCGTCCGGAGAAAGGGCCTAGACGTGCTCGCGCTCGAGGAGCGCGTCGTGGTCAACCGGCGGCTCGATGCCCGCCGGGGTGAGTTTTGGAAACTTCAGCGGCAACGTGTCGACGGCCGGCAACTCGTGATCGACCGTTCGCGGCAGGTTGGATTCGCGGAGCGACTGCCAGGCGGCCGAGTCGAGCCGGCCGGTGCGGGCGAAGGCCTGCAGCACGAAGACGAGGGCCACGGCCGCCTCGCAGGCTGCGACCGTGAGCACGAAGATCACGAGCACGTGCCCGCCCCAGTCGCCGTGATGGCGGCTCCAGGCGACGAGACTCACCGAGATGCCCTGCAGCATCAGTTCGGCGCAGAGAAACATCACGATCAGATTGCGGCGGGCGAGGATGCCGACGAGGCCGAGCGCGAACAGGATCGCACCCACGACGAGGCCGTCGAGGACGAGGGGAGCGGGGTTCATGGGGCGGCCCTCCTGGCTGGGGCGACGGTGCCATCGGCCGGGGCCGCGCGGGAAACGATCGCGATCGAACCGATCAGCGCCACGAGCAGGAGCACCCCGGCCACTTCGACCGCGAGCAGATGGCGTCCGAAGAGTTCTCCACCGAGGCGGGCCACATGGTTGTCGGCGAGCAGATCGACGCCCGGGTCGGCCGCGGTGGCGACGTCGGTGCCGCTGTCTGCCAGCAGGGCGGCCCGGCCGGCGGGCATCAGGCAGCAGGCGGGCGGCTCGGTCGAGAGCCGGCCGATCGAGAGCGAGAGGATTCCCAGCAGCACGGCCCCTGCCAACGCCGAGAGGAACGGCTCGGTGGAGACGCGGTCGTAGGAGGCGAGCCCCGCGGGCTGTGCGAGCATGAGCACGAACAGGAACATCACGAGGATCGCACCGGCGTAGACCACGATCGTGGCCACGCCCAGAAACTGGCCGCCCAGCACGAGCAGCACTCCCGCCACGCCCGCCAGCGCCATGGCAAACCAGATCGCGGCGTAGACGGGGGACCGGGTCACGACCGTGGCGGCGCCGGAGACGATCGCCACCAGCGACACGAGCAGAAACACCGCCTCCTCGCCCAATCCCCCGAGGCGGTGGCCGGTGGCGATGAAGCAGGCGAGCGCGGCGATGCCGAGCAGGATGCCGAGCCAGCGGCTCGTCCGCTCCGCGGCGCCCGACTGGCCGCGAGGCAGGAGCAGCCAGAGGCTCGCCGCCGTGGCGGACACGGCGACGGCCAGGAGCGTGCCCGGGGAGATGGCCGACAGGACGGAGGCGATCACAGCGTGCCCCCCAGCGCGGCCGACTTCATCGGCTCGGCGTCTTTCGTCATGTCGTAGACGCTCAGCAGCTTTTCCTTGTCGAAGATCATCTCCTCACGGCTCTTGCCCGTCAGGTCGAGCAGGCTCGTGAGTTCGATCGCGTCAACGGGGCAGGCCTCTTCGCACATCCCGCAGAAGATGCACCGCAGCTCGTCGATCTGAAAGCTCTCCGGATACTTCTCTCGATCGGGCCAGGGGCTCTCGGTGGCGACGATGTCGATGCAGTGCGCCGGGCAGGCAGTCGCACAGAGGAAGCAGGCCACGCACTTCACGCGGCCCTCAGGATCGCGGTTGAGCCGGTGGACGCCGCGGTAGATCAGCGGATTGCCCACCTGTGGCCGCTGCTCCGGATAGCTCACCGTGACCTTGGGGCTCACGAGATGCCGGGCGGTGGTTGCGAGGCCCTGGACGAAGAGCGGCAGGTAGAGCCGTTCGGTCAGGCCCAGCGGCCGCTCCTCGAGCCAGTTGATTGCCGGATCGTTGGGCTTCATGTCAGACCTCCACCAGTTCGCGTTGTGAGGCGGCCAGCGCATGCTCGGCGTCGAGCGGGCCGGGCGTACGGATCGGCGTGTTGTCGGTTCCCGAGGGCGTGAAGACGCCGGCGGCGATCCAGCCGATGAAAAACACCCCCCAGGGAATCGCGATCGCCGCCGTCCTTCCCCAGCCCTCGCCGAGTGCGGAGACCAGCTGCGGCCGGAACTCCTCGACGGCCGCCACGGTCACGAGGTTGGCGATTCCCAGGGGAAGCATCACCTTCCAGGCGAGATTCATGAGTTGATCGAAGCGGAATCGCGGCCAGCTCCAGCGGACCAGCATGAAGAACAGGATCACGCCCAGGATCTTCGCCGAGAGCACCGCGAAACGAATCAGCGCCACCAGCCAGGTCTCGACCGGACCCGCGCCCGTCAGACCCCAGAGGTGCCAGCCACCCAGGAACATGATCACGATCAGGAAGGCCGCGGTGACCATGTGGAGAAACTCGGCCACGAGGAAGAGCAGGAGCTTGATGCCCGAATATTCGGTGTGATAGCCCCCGACGAGTTCCTGCTCGGCCTCCGGCAGGTCGAAGGGCAGCCGGGCCGCCTCCGCGAAGCTCGCCACCAGAAACACGATGAAGCCGAGCGGCTGGGCAAACGCATACCAGACGCCGGTCGAGGCCTGGGCATCCATGATCGTGTCGAGCTTGAGTGATCCGGCCGCGAGCACGACGCCCAGCAGGCCGAGTCCGAGCGGGATCTCGTAGGCGACGAGTTGGGCGCTGCTCCGCAGCCCGCCGAGGAAGCCATACTTGTTGTTGCTCGCCCAGCCGCCGAGCAGCACCCCGTAGACCGCGATGCTCGAGAGCGCGAACACCCAGAGCACGCCGACGTCGAGGCCGGGGGCCACGAGCAGCGGTTCCTCGCCGGTCAGGCCGAGGGCGGGGATCGCGGGGAGCGAACTGCCGAACGGGATCGCCGCGAAGATGGCGAGCGATGCGGCGAGGATCACCACCGGCGCGGCCGTGTAGAGCACCTTGTCGACGTGCCGCGGCGTGAAGTCTTCCTTGAGGATGATCTTCAGCCCGTCGGCGAGCGGCTGGCCGAGCCCGAAGAGCCGGATCTTGGTGAGCGGGATGCCGACACGGTTGGGTCCCTTGCGGTCCTGCACCCAGGCGGCCATCCACCGCTCGACGAGCACGAGATACGCCGCCGCCGTCATCAGGCCGCCGACGAGCAGGCCGATCTTCACCAGGGCGACGATCGTGGGGAGGGAGGGGAGCAGTGCGTTCATGCGTGCGGGATTCGAGGGAGCGGTCAGGCGAGTTGGTGGATGCGGAGATCGACGCCGGTGGCGGGCATCTCGCCGGCGAGGGCGGCGAGCGCCGCCGACGAGCCGGCGATCTGCTGCCGGACGGAGACGGGATCGTAGAGTCCCCGGCGGCCGAGCATGTTCCAGAACAACCGGCCTTCCGGCCAGACGCCCGCGGGGGGACGGATGGCCTGGCCGAAACTCTGCGCCCGATGGGCGACGTTGACCCAGGTGCCCGCCCGCTCGGCGAAACCCGAGGCCGGCAGCCGCCACGAGGCGAGTCGCATCAACGGCGAGTCGAAGAGGTCCTGCACCGCGAGTTGCCGCAGGCCGGCGAACGACTCGGCCGTGGCCGTGTCGATCCACGGACCCGGATAGCCGCCGGTGATCCAGGCGGCATCCGCATGGCCGGCGGCCACGTGCGCCACGAGATCATTCCACGAGCGGCCGCCCGCTCCATAGAGGGCGAGCACCTCCTCGACACCGCGGCGGTTGGGGCATTTCTCGGCGCGGATCGTGAAACCGCCCGGGAACGATTCGTCGCTGCCGGTCACGGGCACGAAGCCCGGGGCGAGCCAGGCCTCCGGGTCGATCGAGCGGGCGACGGCGCAGAGCATCCACGCCTCCTCGACGGTGAGCATCGGAGAGACGGCCACGGCCAGCCGTCCGGCCGCCTTGAGGTCGTCGCGGAGCTTGGTCACCACGTCGGCCCATTCGATCGTCTCGACGGCGGGCGTGAGCGACCCGCGGTCGCGGTCGGCCGGGGCCGCGAGCCTCCGGGACGCCTCGAGGATGCGGGAAGAGTCGTGGAGGTGATGCCAGCCATACCGGCCGTCGTCGCAGATCCACCACTTGTTGACGTGTGGGTTCTCGCGGGGCTTGAGCCGGTAGACGGCATCCTGATTGTGCTCGGTGGAGATCGAGCAGCCGGCGGAGCAGCCGCCGCAGACGTTGGACTCCCGCTTCAGAAACCAGACCCGTTGCTGGTAGAGGAAGTCCTTGTCGCCGAGCGCGCCCACCGGACAGAGATCGACCACGTTGCCGGAGAGCTTGTTGTCGAGAGGATGGCCGGGAAAGACGTCGATCTCCTCCTTCGCACCGCGGGAAGTGACCATCAACTCCGATGTGCCGGAGATCTCGCGGGTGAACCGCACGCACCGCGTGCACATGATGCAGCGGTCCACGAACAGCGTGACGGTGGGCCCCACGTCCCGCTTGCGGCTGGTGAACGCATGCAGGTCTGCCCGCCGTTCGGCCTGGCCGTGCTCGAAGTGGTAGTCCTGCAAGAGGCACTCGCCGGCCTTGTCTCAGATCGGGCAGTCGATGGGATGGTCGATGAGCAGCGCCTCTTCGACCCGGGCCCGGCTCTCCTTGACCAGCGGGCTTTCCGTGACGATCACGGTGCCGTCCTTGACGGGCGTCTGGCAGCCGGGCACGAGCTTCGGCACCATCGAGATCTTGCCGGTGGCGGCGTCCCGCTGGCCGGTCTCGATCAGGCACATCCGGCAGCTGGCGACGACCGAGAGGCCGGGATGCCAGCAGTAGTGCGGAATCTCCTTGCCGGCACGACGTGCCGCCTCGATGCAGTTGAGCCGCTCGTCGGCACCGATCTCGATCTCTTGTCCGTCAACGATCACGACCGGCATCAGTGGGCTCCGACGATCTGGAGGGCGGGAACGGGGTCGGTGACCATCCAGCCGGACGGATTCGTCCGCTTGATGTAGTCCTCGAACTCGCCGCGGAACTTCTTGATCGCATTCTTGATCGGCCAGGCGGCGCCGTCGGCGAGGCCGCAGATCGTGCTGCCGGGCATCATGCCCATCGTGTTGCCGATCTCGAGCAGGAGGTCGAGATCCCGAAGGCGGCCCTTGCCGGCCTTGATCCGCTCGAGCATCCGCAGCGACCAGCTCGTGCCCTCGCGGCAGGGGGTGCACTGGCCGCACGACTCGTGGGCGAAGAACCGGCAGGAGTTGTGCAGGAAGTCGACGATGCTCGTCTGGTCGTCGATCACGACCACGGCCGCGGTGCCGAGGCCGAGGCAGCCGACCCTGCCCGGGCCGGCGAAGTCGAGCGGCGTGTCGAGCTCGCTCTGTGTCATCAGGCCCATCGAGATGCCGCCGGGGATCACCGCCTTGGCCTTGCGGCCCTTCCAGACGCCGCCGCCGAAATGATCGATCAACTCCCGGGCCGTGATGCCCAGCGGGGCCTCGTAACAGCCCGGCTTCTCGACGTGGCCCGACAGGCAGTAGAGCTTCGGCCCGTAGGATCCCGGATCCCGCGGATTCGCCGGGTCGGCCGGCACGCCGATCGACTTGAACCACTCGACGCCGCGACGGGCGATCTGGGCCACGCAGGCCATCGTCTCGATGTTGTTGACCACCGTCGGCTTGTGGAACAGCCCCTCGATCGCCGGAAACGGCGGCTTGATCCGCGGCCAGGCCCGTTTGCCCTCGAGGCTCTCGATGAGACCGGTCTCCTCGCCGCAGATGTAGGCGGCCGCGCCGCGATGCAGGTAGATGTCGAGCGAGAAGGCCGTGCCGCGGATGTTCCTGCCGAGGTAGCCGGCGGCATACGCCTCGTCGATCGCCGCCTGGAGCCGGTGCCAGCTCTGCGGATACTCGTAGCGGAGATAGATGTAGGCCGTGGAGGCCCGCGTGGCGAAGGCCGAGAGGATGATGCCCTCGATCACCTGATGCGGGTCATCCTCCATCAGGATCCGGTTGTTGAACGTCCCGGGCTCGCTCTCGTCGGCATTGATGCAGAGGTAGATCGGCCCCGGGTGATCCTTGGGCAGGAACGTCCCCGTGAGCCCGGTGGAGACGCCGGCGCCGCCGCGGCCGCGAAGGCCCGACGACTTCACCATCTCGACCACCTCGGCCGGCTGCTTCTCGGCGAGCACCTTCTCGAGCGGGGCGTAGCCGCCGCGGCTTTTGTAGCTGGCCAGCGTGTTGCCGGCGGGCACGCCGACGGCCTCGAGCAGGACTGGTTGGAAAGGCTGCATGTCAGGTGGCCCTCGCGCGGGGCTTCTTGAGTTCGGCCTCGGCGGCCTCTGGGGTCATGTTTTTGAGCAGGTCGTCGTTGGCGAGGATGCAGGGGGCGAAGTCGCAGGCCCCGAGGCATTCCGCCGGCTCGATCGTCAGGCTCCCGTCGGCGGTCGTGCCGTAGGGCGGGATGCCGTTGGCATGACAGAGGTGCTCGAGCAGGTGATCGCCACCCCGCAGCGCGCAGGAGACCGACCGGCAGACGAACGCGCGTACCGTGCCGTGCGGCTTCTCCTGATGGAAGAACTGATAGAAGGTCATCGTGTCCTGCACCTCCGCCGGCGCCAGGCGGAGCACCGCGGCGATCTCCGCGACGGCCTGGAGCGGCACGTGCCGCAGTTCGGCGTTGACGATGTGGAGCGCCGGCAGCGTGAGGGCGCGGCGGTTGGGGTACCGGGGCACGAGGGCCTCGATCTTGGCCACCATCTCGTCGGTGAGAACGCGTGTGGGAGCGATCATCGGTCGAGCTCCGCGGCGATGATGTTGAGACTACCGAGCACGGCGACGACGTCGGAAAGCGTGTGGCCACGGATCAGGTGCGGGAACATGGCGAAGTGGAGCACCGATGGCGGTCGGCAGCGGGCCCGGTAGGCGGTCTCGCTGCCGTCGCCCACGATGTAGAAACCGAGCTCGCCGTTGGGAGCCTCGGTGGCCGCGTACGTCTCCTCGTGCGGCACCTCGAAGCCCCGATTGCTCATCGAGAGCTCGAAGTGCGAGATGGTGCCCTCGATCGTGGAATAGACCTGCTGCTTGGTGGGCAGTGCCGTCCGCTGGTCGATGCCCACGCTGACGGGGCCGGCGGGAAGATTCTCGAGGGCCTGGGCCACGATCTTCAGGCTCTCCCGCATCTCCTGCATCCTGATGAGATACCGGGCGTAGCAGTCGCCCGCGCTGGCGCAGCAGATCTGGAAGTCGAGGTCGCCGTAGGCGAGGTAGGGCTCGTCCTTGCGGAGGTCGCGGGTCACGCCGCTGCCGCGGGCGACCGGCCCCGTGGCGCCGCGGTTGATCGCCTCCTCCTTGGTGAGCACGCCCACGCCCTTCGTGCGGTCCACGAAGATCCGGTTGCGGGTGAGGAGCCGCTCCATGTCCTCGAGCGTCTTGGGGAACGTCTTGAGGAAGCTGCGGATCTTCTCGATCACCAGCGGCGTGAAATCCTGCGACACGCCGCCGACACGGGTGTAGGAGTTGGTGAACCGGGCCCCGCAGAGTGTTTCGAAGATGTCGTAGATCACCTCTCGCTGGTAGAAGGCGTAGAGGAAGAAGGTGAACGCCCCCGTGTCGAGGCCGACGGCGCCGTTGCTCAGCAGGTGATCACTGATCCTGGCAAGCTCGGCGATGATCGTGCGGATGTACGCGCATCGCGGAGTCAGCTCGATGCCCAGGAGCGTCTCGACCGCATGATGCCAGGCCACGTTGTTGGCCATCGGCGAGATGTAGTTCATCCGGTCGGTCACCGTCACGTACTGGTTGAACGTGAGGTGCTCGCCGAGTTTCTCGAAACCGGAATGCAGATAGCCCATCTCCGGCATCGCATCGACCACCCGCTCGCCGTCGAGCTTGAGGACGATCCGGAGAGTGGTGTGGGTGGCGGGGTGCTGCGGACCGAAGTTGAGCGTCCAGAGGTAGTCCTCGGAGCGCGCGCCCGCCTCAGGGCCGGAGGTGCCGAAGTCAGCCGTGGCGATGGACATGGGCGTGCTCAGCTGTGGTCGCGGGTGAGAACGGGGAAGTTGTGCCGCTCGCCGCGACCCTGAAGCGGGTAATCCTTGCGGAGAGGATGAGCCGTGAACTCCTCGGGCATCACGAGCCGACGGAGGTCGGGATGGCCGGTGAAGCGGATGCCGAACAGGTCCCAGACTTCCCGTTCCAACCAGTTGGCGGCCTTCCAGAGCGGCACGACGCTCCTCGTGCTCGGGTCGGGATCGTCGAGGAACACGCGGATCGTGAGCCGCTGGTTGGTGGCCGTCGAGGCCAGCAGGTAGACGAGGCCATAGCGGTGCTTCGCGGCCTTGTACTCGAGGTAGTCGACGCAGGTCACGTCGACGAGCAGGTCGAAGCCCTGCTCCTTGAGCCACGCGAATGCGTCGAATGCGAGCGATTCCGGCACGACCACCCGCGTCTGACCGCGGGAGACCGATGTCTCGAGGCTGCCGACGCGGGCCGTCAGGGCGGCGAGCACGTCATCGACGGAAGGGGGAGTGGACGGCATGGGTGGGCGAGCAGGTCTCTAGGGTCACTAGGGTCAGTTGTTCCGGCCGGCGATGGCATCGGCCGCCGCGGCGAGTTCTCGCTGCAGCATGGGATTCCGGGAGGCGTCGATCGACAGCGGGCTCGCGATCTCCTCGAGTGCCCGCTTGCGGAGCTGCCGGCCCGCGGTGTCGAACTCGCGGCCGGTGATCGTGCCCTCCCGCTGGATTTTGTCCTGCAGGTCGATGATCGCCTGGATGAGCTGCTCGGGCCGCGGGGGGCAGCCGGGCACGTACATGTCGACGGGGATGAAACGGTCGATGCCCTGCACGACGGCGTAGGTGTCGAAAACGCCTCCCGTGCTCGCGCAGGCTCCCATGGAGATGCACCACTTGGGCTCGTGCATCTGCTGCCAGATTCGCTGGAGCACCGGCAGCATCTTCATCACCACCCGGCCGGCCACGATCATCAGGTCGCACTGCCGCGGGCTGAAGCGGAAGACCTCGGCACCGAAGCGGGCGAGGTCGTGCTTGCTGGCGCCTGTTGCCATCAGTTCGATGCCGCAGCATGCCGTGGCGAACGGCATCGGCCAGAGGCTGTTCTTGCGGCACCAGTTGGCGAGCGAGTCGAGCCGGCCAATGACGACATTTTCCGGGAGCTCGAGCCTGTTGGACGGAACCGAATGGACTACCGCCATCGGAAAACCCCCTTTCTCCAGTCGTAGGCGAAGCCCACGACAACCAGCGCGATGAATGCCATCGCGGCACCGAAGACGAGGCCCCGCGACGAGACGAGGCCCCCCTGCACGGCCGCATCGACGCCGGCCGCCGACCGGCTGGCGACGGCCCACGGATAGAGAAAGAGCAGCTCCACGTCGAACACGAGAAACGTGATCGCCACCAGGTGAAACCGCACGTCGAACCGTCGGCGGGTGTCGTGGACGGGGTCCATGCCGCTCTCGTACGGCATCTCCTTCACGGCCCCGGACCGCCGGGGGCCGATCAGGTTGGCCGCCACGAGCAGCCCGACCGATACGGCCGCCGCAACCGCGACGAAGAGCAGCACCGGGAGGATCGCGTCCATCGAGACCTCGGAAAAGGGCGTTCGGCGGCGGGGGAGCCGGGCCGATACGTGGTTTTCGGCCGCGGGAACCGACTTCGTGAAATTCATCACAAAGTCGGACCCCAAAAAAACCGGAGGATCGTCGATCCGCCGGCCTCTCCGGAACCCGCATCTTTATACAGGGGCGGTTTCCAGCCGACGAGTCTGCCCCTTCCGATCCCGGCATACCCGCGGGTCAGTGCCCCATTTTTCAGCCGCAGCGGGCCAGGTGCCTGCGGATCAGGCCGAGGTCGAACCGGGTCGATCGGCCGAGCCCCGCCATCACGCGGGACAGATCGTGGCCGTAGTGATTGACCCGGAAAAGTCCGATTTTCACGAACGGGATCCCCGCCTCGAGCAGCCGCCACCAGACGAGCTCGCTGGGGTTGTGGGGGCGGCGGCTCTTCCGCACCAGCCGCCAGGAACGCCTCGGCTCGCGGAGCGAGAGGTGGGGGAGCACCTCGCGGAGTCCGACGTGGGCCGCCGCTGATCCGTCATAGAGCCCCGCGACTCGAAACCCCGCCTCGGCGGCCCGTCGGGAAAGGCCGATCTCGTAGCGGTTGATGATCTCGCGTTTCGATCCCAAGGGCTCGACTCCCGACCAGAAGTCGTCGGCGCAGTCCGACTCGAAAAAGCGGCGTCGCATGCCGAAGAACCAGGATTGGAGGTGTCGGACTCGCGGTGCATCGCGGCTCGTGGGCTGGTCTGAAACGACCATGCCCCAGAGATCGGCCGCCGCGGTGCGCGGATCGTCGAAGGCTGGAGCCACATCGACGAGCGGGCCGTAGACGCTGTCGTTGACGCAGAACACCTCGTCGAACGCAGACCTGTCGAGCGTCGCCAGTCCGTTCCGCCAGGCGCAGAAGTCGTAGCCGACGTTCGCGCGGGGCAGGAAATCATCGACGAATGGCTTCAGCGCCGCCGGCAAGTGCCGGCCACCGTTGGACACCACCACGAGCCGCTCGGCGAACCGGCGGTATTCGGCGATGGCATGCCGAACGTGCGGATCGAACTCCCCGGCCGGATCGAAGTGGGCCAGCACGATGGCCCGCGCGGATCGTCCGCGGGAAGCCGGCGGGAGCCCGCACGCCTGGCCTTGGCTCATGACTCGTGTGCGGCGGTGATCAGGCCGCTCTCCGCACGGTGAGTGGGCCGTCATCAAGCCGCGCCTGCAGGATGGAAAGCCTCTGGGCGGCGAAGCCTTCAGCCGCCGAGCCGCCGACGAGATCGAGCAGGTCGGGAATGGCTCGCAGCGTGTCGGCGGCGGCCCCGGTCGCCCCGGCGGAAAGCTGCCGCTTGGCGGTGCGTAGGGCGGAAGCCGCGTGCCAGCGGACGCTGGCCGAGAGGATCTGGTCGCGGATCGGCTCGGGCAGCGAGGCGGCATTGATCCGGATGGCGCGGGCCATGTCGGGCCAGACGGCCCCCATGGCGATGAGTCGCGTGGTCTCGTTGGCGACGTGCCGCCGGTAGACGGCCAGCGTGCGCGGCTCGTACCACACGCGATACCGCGCGGCGATTCGCACCCACATCTCCCAGTCGAGTGCGTGGCACAAGTCGGGCCGGTAGCCGCCGAGCGTCTCGTAGGTGCGGCGGGGCACGACGGCGGCCGGCGTCTGGATCCGCTGACGCGCGCCGATCGTCGGCAGCCAGTTGGCGATCACCCCGGGCAGCCACCGCTGCCGCGAACTCGTCTTGAGGTGGCGGCCGCCGGCATCCACGATCCTGCTGCGGCAAAACGCCATGCCGATGTCCGGCTCGCGCGAGAATCCGCGGTGGAACCGCGCGTAGAATCCCCGCTCGACGTAGTCATCCTGATGAAGCAGGTGGACGAGTTCGCCTCTCGCCAGACCGATCGCACGGTTCCAGTTGCCGCTCAGCCCCAGGCGGCGATCATGTTCGATCACTTCGATTCGACCGAAGCGATCGACCGATCGAACCAGATCGGTGACGAGCCCCGGCGTCGAGGCGTCGTCCACGATGGCGATCTGCATGTCATCCCGGGAGCCCGCCTGCCGGAGCACCGACTCGAGCGTGCTGCAGAGCATCTCGTCCGGCTGGCAGGTCGGAATCATCACGGAAAAGCGCGGCCGCGGATCGGCACCCGCCACGGGCGGGATCGGTGGAGGGGCGACGGTGGCGTGTGCAGGATTGCGAAGCATGGGCATGCGGGCTGCGTCGGACGGGCTGCAGGATCCCAGCCGTGGGGGGGGTATGGATACCAATCCCCGACAGTCCGCAACAGCCCGAAAGTGATGCCCGGCCCTGAAAAACACCGGGACGATCCCGGCGGGGTTGCCGGTCTTCGCTTGACTGCCCAACTTGCCAGCCCAAGTTGCCAGCCAGATTGCCAGCCACGGGGGGCGTCACCCGCCGCACCCCCCGGCCGACGCTGTTCAGAAGTTGCCGACGTTGAAACTCGCGTAGGCGCCGAACGGCCCCACGCCCACGCTCATCCCCGATCCCTTCACGTCCGAGAAGGGGGGCTTGCCTCCCCCCTGGCTCCGGTAGGGCGAGTACGACACTCCCGACTGCATCCGCGAAGCCGCGGCGTTCGAGGCGGCGGCGGTCTGCTGCCGTGCCGCCTGTGCCCGCTCCACGAGTTGCTGGCGGCTGGCGTCGAAGCCCGCCTGCTGCCGCTGAAGGGCGGTCCGCTTCTGCTCGATCTTGTCGATCTCCTGCTGCAGCTGGGCCGACGACATCTTCACCACGTCGGGCACGTCCTTGATCACCTCGGCCCGCTTCTGATCCGACATCACCGAGAGATACTGGCCGACCCACTGCCGCGCGTCCTTGGCTTCGGGGGTTTCGAGGATCTTGAACTTCGCGTCGAGATCCTCGAGCAGATATTCGAGCTCGTAGGACGACATCGCGGTGACCCGCTTGTTGAAGTCGGCCTTGATGTTGCGGACCTCCTGCGGGGAGTAGATTCGCTGTGACGAGAGCCATTCGCCGAGTTCGAAAATCGCCCGCCGCCACCGTTGGCTGTTCATGATCTCGACCTTGCGGGCCAGATCGCCGTCGCCCCCCTCGCCTTCGGACTGCGGCCCCTGCGCCCCTGCCGCGACCGGCTCCGTCGGACCCCTGTCTCCCTGGGCCCGGGAGACCGGGCACGCCAGAGCGGCCAGGCAGCCCAGCAGGATCAAGCCGGCGGGGGCTCCGCAAAATGGACGCAGGCTCCCCGTCATGATGCGCGACGTCCTCATCGTGCCGTTTCCTCGGTGGTTTCCGAACCCGCTGTGCGAACCATCGTCATGTTGACCTGTGGCATGTGTTCGCCGCCGACGTGCGTGGGCAGCGACCGCCAGACGCAGCGGTCCTTGCCATCATAGGAATAGATGTTGATCGCCGACGTCTGGCTGCCGTCAGGGAGCACTGCGGTCGTCCGCGCCACCCACGACCCGTTGTCGCGGCTCCATGTCGCCTCGCCGTGGCCGCCGTCATCGCTGAACACCCACGAACGGATGCTCTTTGAGAGCGGATCCCAGCCGATCCGCTGCGTGATGTGGGTCGCGGTGACCGGGGCGTTCGGATCGTGCGCAGGCGTGATCTTCAGATCGCGGAGCAGGTAGGTGCGGGAGGGGTTCCAGCGAACGGCCATCTCGATGGCGGGCTTGCCGGGCTGGGGGCCGTCGCCGCCGGTCTCATCGACCACCACCCAGTCGCCCACCATCCAGGCAAGATCGGCGAGCGTCTCGGGACCGACCGCCTGATCGCCGCGGGCCTCGCGGATCGCCGCGAGTTTCCAGGCACCGTCGTGCCGCACCCATGTCGCGGAGAATCGTCCGTGCAAGGTGGCTGAGTGGCCGGGATGCACGACCTCCACCGTTCCGTCCTCGACCGCGACATCGGGATTGATGAAACGCAGGCTCGTCTCGCTGATCGCCACCTGGGGCCTGACGGCCTTCGAGTCTTCAGCGGAGAGCGGTTCGAGCATCGCGACGGTGTCGCTTCCCTTCACCGCCCGGCCGGCATCGTCGATGATGTCGCCATCGGGCATCCACAGGGCGGCAAGTGCCTTGCCGTCGCCCCGCTCGAGCGCCTCCTTGTAGGTTTGGGATGCGGCGCGGATCGCCTGCTCGTCAGCCGTCCGGTCGGCAGCGGTGGCTGCGAGGGAAGTCGCCACCAGGATGGCGAGAAGACGGACCGCGGTGGACGGGCCGCCACGGAGAAGCGATCGAACGACGGGCGATGACATGGAGCACCCAGCGGGGAAACGGGCGGCGGCAAAGCGATCGAGCCGGACGCCCGGGTATTTTACCACGCTCTCCACCGGTGGGGAAAGCGTGCCGGCGGATCGTTTGGTAGGGTGCTCGGCATGTCCGACCACGTATCAATCCTCGCCGACCTCGTGCGGCGTCCCAGCGTCAATCCGATGGGCCGCGATGTTTCCGGCCCTGAATACCTGGAGGGGCGGGTGGGCGACTACCTGGTTCAGCGGTTCACCGCCGCCGGCCTGCAGTGGGCCCGGCAGCCGGTGTCTCCGGGACGCGACAACGTGGTGGCGCGGCTGGAGGCGACCGTGCCGCGGGCTCCGGTCATCCTCTGGGATGTCCATCAGGACACGGTGCCGGTCGAGAACATGACGATCGAGCCGTTCGCTCCGGTCGTCCGCGATGGGCGGATGTACGGGCGCGGGACGTGCGACGTCAAGGGAGGCATGGCGGCCATGGTCGGGGCCCTGGAGCGGCTCTGCGCGTCCGGCGGCACCCGCGCAGCGACGATCGTCTTCTCCGCGACGGTGAACGAGGAGTTTGGCTTTACCGGCGCCAAGGCGCTCTCGCGGCTGTGGGACACCGCCGCGGCGGCGGACGCGCCGGCGTCGGATGCCGCCGCCCGACGGGTCGTCGGCCGCCGCCCGACGGTCGCGATCGTCGCGGAGCCCACGCGGCTCGACCTCGTGGTGCAGCACAAGGGGGCGATCCGCTGGCGGATTCTGGTGCACGGCCGCGCCTGCCACAGCGCGTTTCCGGAGCAGGGAGTCAACGCGATCTATCCGGCCGGCCACGCGATCCTCGCGATCGACGCGCTGGCTGGTGAACTGCTCACCCGCCACGCCGACCATCCCTGCGGCCCTCCGACGCTCAATCTGGGAACGATCCGCGGCGGCGCGGGGGTCAATCTGGTCCCCGATTTGACGATCCTCGAGGTCGAAAGGCGGGTGCTGCCGGACGAGTCGCCGCACGCGGCACGGGCCGAGGTGATCGCCCGGGTCGCGGCCGCCTGCGGTGCTGCCCGGATCGAACATGCGGAGCCTTTCCTCGAGAGCGCGGGCCTCACCGATGCCACCCGTGATCCGAAGGCGGCGCCCTGGGTCGCAAAACTCGCCACCGAGGCGGGCCGTCGCGGTTCCGCCGCCGCCCGCACGGCCGCCCGCTACGGCACCAACGCCAGCGTGTTCGCCGCCGCCGGGGTGCCGAGCGTGGTCTTCGGTCCCGGCTCGATCGCGCAGGCCCACACCGCCGACGAATGGATCGACCTCGCCGAGGTCGGAACTGCCGCCGAGATCCTCGCGGCCGTCGTCACGGCGTGAAGGCGCGGCAACTGCCGGCTGCTACAACATCGCCACATTCATTCCCGCAGGAGCGCACGCATGGCAGCGAAGATCACGGTCAAGGGCCCCGTCGTCGATCTCGACGGCGACGAGATGACGCCTGGGAACGAGGGCCTCCGCCTCAAGGAATCGGTCAGCATCAACGCGGGCCTGTTGGCGCTGGGCAACGTGATCAGCGCGC
>SXWC01000168.1 GCA_005789975.1 Planctomycetaceae bacterium | reverse complement strand
TTCTCGTTTGGCGACTACTTCAAGTGGGAGGCGATCCACTGGGCCTGGGAGTTTCTCACCGCGAAAAACTGGCTGAACATCGCCCCCGACAAGCTCTCGATCACCGTCTACCAGGACGACAACGAGGCCTTCGCGATCTGGGCCGACGAGATCGGAGTGCCCGCCGCCCGGATCACGCGGATGGGGGAGGATGACAACTTCTGGCCGGCGAGTTCACCATCGCAGGGTCCCGACGGGGTCAGCGGCCCGTGCAGCGAGATCTTCTACCGCATGCCCGACGGCAGCGACGTGGAGATCTGGAATCTCGTGTTCACGCAGTTCAACCGCGTGGGCCCCCCGCCCGACAACCTCCATCCGCTGCCCAGCCGCAACATCGACACCGGCATGGGCCTCGAGAGGACGTGCGCGATGCTCCAGGGGGTGGACAGCAACTTCCACATCGACATCCTGCGGCCCATCGTCGAGGCGGTGGCCGAGGTCTGCGGCCGGAAATACGACCCGGCGACCGACGACGGCCGGCGGATGCGGCGGATCGCCGACCATGTGCGGGCCTGCACGTTCGCGATCCACGAGAACGTGCTGCCGGGCAACAACGAGGAGAAGTACGTGGTCAAGCGGCTGCTCCGCAGGGCCGTGCTCGACGGACGCCAGATGGGCATGCGCGACCCGTTTCTCCACGCCCTGCCGCCGATCGTCGCCGAGATGATGCGGAAGCCCTACCCGGAACTCGCCGCCACGACCGACCGCGTCTGTGGCGTGATGAAGCGGGAGGAAGAGTCGTTTCTCGCCACCATCGACGGCGGTCTCGAACGGATCGAGAAGCTCTTCGCGTCGGTCGGCAAATCGGGCTCGGCGATGGTGCCCGGAGGCGACGCCGCCGAACTCTACACGACCTACGGCTTTCCGCCGGAGCTGCTCGAAACGCTCGCCGCCGAGCGGAACTGCGGCTTCGACTGGGAAGGATTCCGGGCCGCGATGGAGGCCCATGGACTCAAGTCGGGGGCCGGCACCCGCGTGGAGGTGTTTGCCTCCGGGCCGCTCGACGCGCTCAAGAAGACGATGCACGGCTCCGAGTTCGTCGGCTACGACGCCATCGAGGCTCAGGGCAGGGTGATCGGCATCATCGCGCAGGATTCGCTCTGCGACCGGCTCGACGAGGTCGGCCACGCCGCGCCGGTGACCGTGGTGCTCGATCACACTCCCTTCTACGGCGAGTCGGGCGGGCAGGTCGGCGACACGGGTCTGCTCGAATGGCCGGGGGGCGGGTTCGAGGTGCTCGACACGTTGCGGGAAGGGGGCTTCATGCTCCATCTCGGCCACCTGCGCAAGGGTATGCTCGAGCTCGGCGTCGCCGTCACCGCGAAGGTCGATCCAGCCCGCCGGGCGGCACTCCGCCGGGCGCACTCGGCCACGCATCTGCTCCATGCGGCGCTCCAGCACCATCTCGGCCCGCACGCCGTACAGCAGGGCTCGAAGGTCGATGCCGACCTGCTGCGGTTCGACTTTTCGCACGCGACCTCCATCGACGCCGAGACGCTGCGGGCCATCGAGACGATGGTCAACGCCGGGGTGTTCGCCGCGGTGCCGGTGTCGGCGCGACTCCTGCCGCTCGCCGAGGCCCGCCATGCCGGGGCGATGATGCTCTTCGGCGAGAAGTATCCGGACGTCGTGCGGATGGTGACCATGGACGGCGTGAGCCGCGAGCTCTGCGGCGGCACCCATGTGACGAGCACCGGCCAGATCGGCCTCGTGCGGATCATCGGCGAGGAGAGCGTCTCCGCCGGGACCCGCCGCATCACCGCCGTCACCGGGGTCAGGGCCCTCGACCGCTTCCGCCAGGCCGAGCAGACACTGGCCGATTCGGCCGGCGCCCTCAAGGTGCCGGTGGGAGAGCTGGCTCATCGGCTCGCGGCCGTCGTCAAGGAACTCCGCGATCTCAAGAAGGCGAAGCCGGCGACGGCGGGGGCCGCACTTTCGGTCGATGACCTGCTGGCCGCCGCCTCCGATGTGGGTGGCACGCGGGTCGTGGTCGCCGACGCGAAGGGGAACGACGCCAACGCGATGCGGCAGTGCATCGATCAACTGCGGCGGAAGGCCAGCCCGATCGCCGTGCTTCTGGGAAGCGTGGAGGGGGACAAGGTGACCCTCGTCGCCGGGATCTCCCGGGAGCTCGAGGCGAAGGGGCTCTCGGCCGGCAACTGGATCAAGGACGCGGCCGCCGTCGTCGGCGGCAAGGGGGGCGGACGGCCCGACCTCGCCCAGGCCGGCGGCAAGCTCGTCGATCAGCTGCCGGCCGCACTCGCCGCGGCGCTCGAGTCGATCGAAACGCTCCTGCGCGGTTAGCAGACTGTGGAGCAAGTCTGCCTGAGCAGGATGCGAAGAGGATCGACCGGGGAAACCCTCGGCGTTTCCACCGGTCGATCCAGTGGACAAAGGTCATGGATGACTTTGTCGACGGACAGCGGGCACCCCGGAGCCACGACGCTCCGGGGTGAACCGGGATCACGCGAGCTTTTCGAGCGCGGCGATGGCGGCGTCGTAGTTCGGCTCTTCGGCCACTTCCTTGACGACCTGGGCGTACTGCACGACGCCCTTGGAGTCGAGCACGAAGACGGCGCGGGCGAGGATCTTGAGTTCGTCGATCAAGAGGCCCCAGTTCGTGCCGAACGCGCGGTCCATGTAGTCGCTGCCATTTCGCATCGACTTGATGTCTTCCGCCCCACAGAAGCGGTTCATCGCGAAGGGGAGGTCGAGACTCACGGTCAACGCGGTCACCTTGTCGCCGAGGGCGGCCAGCCGCTTGTTGAGCGTCTTGGTCTGCACCTGGCAGACGGGCGTGTCGAGCGACGGCACGACGCTGATGATCGCCGGTTTGCCGAGGAGGTCGGCCTTCGTGATGTGCTCCATTCCGCCCGAGCCGTAGCAGGTCAGGTCGAAATCGGGAGCCGCCGAACCGACCTTCACCTCGTCGCCCACGAGCGTGAGCGGGTTGCCCTTGAATGTCACTGCGCCGTGTCGACCCATGGTCGTCTCTCCTTGCCGGGGTTCCGAAGTATGGGGGCAGTATTGCCGTGATGCCGTTGGCGGCAAGCCCCGGCCCGATTCCCCCTGCGTTGGGATGGCGAATCGCCCCGGCCGGCGTTGGAATCGGGGGGGCGGCATCCGGTCGCCGCACGAGGCCGCGGTTTCGCATTCCCGTGGGCGGGTGGCCTGAAGGGTAGGGGGGCTGGAGTTGAACTGCGTCGTCCCGATCGACAAAACTGGTCGGGTACGGAGCCGCGCGGCGGAGGCAAGGCTGGGATGAGGGCGTTTTGATGAGAGCGATTGGACGGCTCGGTCAGTTCGCAGGGCTCACGGTCCCGGCGATCGCGGTGATGCTGGAACTCAGCGGGCGGATCTCCTCCGGGCCGATGCTCGGCATGCTCGTCTTTTCGGTATGCTGCTTCGGGATCGGGCGGATTCTCGAAGGCTATGCCGGCTCGTGATCGCCGGTCGCCGCCGTCCCGGCCCAACCGGATCGACGCGACGTGCTGCCACCGCTGATTTTCACCCCCGTCTATCGCCGCTTCATCTGGGGCGGCCGCCGCTTCGAATCGTTGCTCGGCCGCCATCTGCCTCCGGGTGACGATTACGCGGAATCGTGGGAACTCGTCGATCGGGGAAGCGACCAGAGCGTGGTCGCTGTCGGTCCACTCGCCGGCACCACCCTCGGCGAACTCGTCGTCTCGCGCGGGAGCGAGCTTCTTGGTCGGCACGCGCCGCAGCGGGCGTTCCCGCTGCTGTTCAAGTTTCTCGATGCCCGCCGCGATCTCTCCGTGCAGGTGCATCCCGACGACCTGCGGGGGGCGAGGCTCGACACACCGGACCTGGGAAAGACCGAGGCGTGGTATGTGATCGCCGCCGAGCCCGGCAGCCGGATCTATGCCGGCGTGCGGGCGGGTGTCACGCGGGACGACTTCGCAGCGGCGCTACGGACGGGCCGGTGCGACGAGGCCCTCCATTCGTTCGCCGCCATGCCAGGCGACTGCATCTTCATCCCGGCGGGCACGGTGCACGCCATCGGGGCGGGGCTCGTGATCGCCGAGATCCAGCAATCCAGCGACGTCACCTATCGGCTCTTCGATTGGAATCGCGTCGGCCCCGACGGAATGTCGCGACCACTGCATGTCGAGGCAGGTCTCGAGGCGACGACCCGCATGGAGCCGGTCGGGCCGGTGACGCCGCTGCCGACCGCTGATCCCGCGGTGCGCCGGCTCGTCGGCTGCGGATACTTCGTGTTCGACGAGGTGCGTCCCCGGGGTTCCTGGGAAGTCGGCGGCGACGACGGCTGCCATTTCATCGCCGTGCTCTCCGGGGCCGTCACCCTCGACAAGCGGTGGGAGCTCCCACCGCTCTCCGCGGGTGCCTGCCTGCTCCTGCCCGCATCGACCGGCCGGCAGGCCCTGGCGGCCTCGGCGGTCGCCGGTCGGCCTGCGACGCTGCTCCATGTCGCGCTCCCCTGACACGGTGGCAAAATCGGGGTGGAAACCGGGGTTGGGCCCTTGTCTTGCGGCTTCTACACTCCGGCCCTTCTCCCTGAAGCCCCGGGCCACCCGCCGTCATGCGCGCTCAATCCCTCATTGAGATCGGACCGGTCGCGATCCTGATCGCGACCACGGTGGGCTGCGCCTCGCTCAGCAAACCCGCCTGGCTCGATCCCGGCCCCGCTCGGAACCAGCAGCGGCGGGCCGTCCGCTTCGATCCGTTCATGGAAAACGACATCGGCCCATCCCTCTTCCGGCAGTACTCGACGCTCGACGGGACGCGGCCGCGGGACTACGCCGAACCCGTGGCGGAAGTGAAGCGGTCCCGCTGGTGGTCGCAACCAGCGCGGTGAGATGCCGCGTTGCCGGGCGGTGTGTATGATCGGGCCATTCGTCCGTGGCCCGTTGCCTGTCGCGGATCGTTCGTTTTCGCGGCACCCCCTCCGGAACCAAGCCCCATGCCCGCCCCCGATTCGCGGCCGCCCAGCGGCCGGCCCCCGCGTCCTGATTCAGGTATCCGCGGCCGCACTCCGGCCCGCAGCGCCGGTGGTCGGCGGCCATTTTCGCGGAGTCGTGACGACGGGGATGACCGTCCGCGGTTTGCCGCCGCCGACGACGGGCTCGAGCGGCTGCAGAAGGTGCTGGCCTCCGCGGGCCTCGGCAGTCGGCGGTCCTGCGAAGAACTGATCACGACGGGGCGGGTCGAGGTCGATCGCACGGTGGTGACGACGCTCGGTGTCCGTGTCGATCCGCTCACCCAGGAGATCCGGGTGGACGGGGAGAAACTGCCAAACCCGAAGCGAGTCGTGTTCATGCTCAACAAGCCGGTCGGGGTGGTCACCACCAACGTCGATCCGGCGGGCCGGCCCCGCGTCGTCGATCTCGTACCGGGCGACCACCGACTCTTCTCGATCGGTCGGCTCGACCGCATGAGCGAGGGATTGATCCTGCTCACCAACGACGGGGGCCTCGCCAACCTGCTCGCGCACCCGCGCTACGGCGTGGAGAAAAAATACCTCGTGCAGGTCGCCGGAGTGCCCACGGAGGAACTGCTCGACCGGCTGCGTCGCGGTATTCGGCTGGCCGAGGGGGAGGTGCATGCGAAGCGAGTCTCCATCCGATCGCAGCACAAGCAGAGCGCGGTGCTCGAGATGGTGCTCGACGAGGGAAAAAACCGTGAGATTCGCCGGATGCTCGCCAGTCTTGGCCACAAGGTGCATCAGCTGAAGCGGGTGGCCGTCGGCAAGCTCTCGCTGGGGAACATTCTGCCCGGGCAGTGGCGGCAGCTGACGTGGAGTGAGATCGAGTCGCTGCGGCGCGACGCCATTGCGGAGGTCGGTCCTGACGCCGAGCGGGAGCCGGTGCGTCCGCGCGCACCGGAGCGGGGCCGCCGGCCCGGCGGTCCGCCGCGTCGGTTGGGCGGACCCGGGCGACCGACTGGCGCCGGGCGACCGACTGGTGCAGGGCGACCGACTGGTGCAGGGCGACCGACTGGTGCGGGGCGACCGACTGGTGCAGGGCGACCGACTGGTGCAGGGCGACCGACTGGTGCAGGGCGACCGACTGGCGCCGGGCGACCGACTGGTGCGGGGCGACCGACTGGTGCGGGGCGACCGACTGGTGCGGGGCGACCGACCGGTGCGGGGCGACCGACCGGTGCGGGGCGACCGACCGGTGCAGGGCGACCGACCGGTGCGGGCGGCAAGCCGGCTCGTCCGATGCCCGGCAGGCGGAAGCGTGCCGGCAAGGCGTCGTCGTGGCGTTCGAAGCCGGCCGGCGGTGGAAAGGCCTAAACATGGCGAGCGTGACCCCCGCAACGACCTGCCATGCCGATGGGGCCCATCATCTGCGGGCACGGATCGTGGCCCACGATCAGGTCGCCGAAGCAACCTGGCGGATCCGGATCGACTGCCCGGAGATCGCCGCCCGGGCCGTACCCGGCCAGTTCGCGATGCTGCGGCTCCCCGACCGTACCGATCCGCTGCTCGCCCGCCCCTTGGCGGTCTACGACACCTTCGGCGACGGCGTCGGCCCCCGATACGCCGACTTCGTCTACCTCGTGCACGGCCGGTTTACCACCGCGCTCTCCTTTTCCCGTCCGGGAGACGAGCTGGCCGTGTGGGGGCCCTTGGGCAACGGCTTCTGGCTGCCCCCGGTGGAGCATCTCGTGCTCGTGGCCGGCGGCATCGGCCAGACGGCTCTCCTTGCCCTTGCCCGCGAGCGACTCGGGAAAGCCCGCTACGGCCTGCCCCACCGCGACGCCCCGGCCGCCCGCCAGGTGACATTCTGTTGGGGAGCACGTCACGCGGGCATGTTCGCCGCTCCGAACGACTTTCGTGACGCGGGATGCGACGTGCATCTGGCGACCCTCGACGGCTCCGCGGGCACGAAGGGCACGGTCATCGACCTGCTCGACATGCGGTTTGCGGGTGGAGTCGACCGCTCCACCACCCGCATCGCCTGCTGCGGCCCGGAGCCGATGATGGCCGCGGTCTCACGATGGGCCGATGCCAAGGGCGTGCCGTGCGCCGTGTCCCTCGAGACACCCATGGCGTGCGGCATCGGCATCTGCTTCACCTGCGTGGCGAAAATTCGCGACGCCGATGGCGGCTGGGACTACCGGCGCACCTGCGTCGAAGGGCCGATCTTCGACTCGCAGAGCGTCGAGTGGTGATCGACCACGGCAGCCCGCCAGGGCAGTGCCCCGGGGCAGTCGCGAACTGAGCGGGACGGGTCAGGCCTTCGATGCGGCCTTGCGTCCCTTGGCCGTCGGCTTGGCGACGCCCGTGCCCTTCTCGGCCTTCTTGATGCGGGCCGAAATCCGCGACTTGATGCGGGCCGCACGGTTGCGGTGAATCGTGCCCGTGGACGCGGCACGGTCGGTGGACTTCGTCATGCCCTTGAACTGTTCCTTCGCCGCAGCGACGTCACCGCTGGTGATCGCTTCGAGGACCTTGCGGACCTTTGATCGGATGTCCGACTTGACGACGCGATTCCGCTCACGGTTGCGGAGGTTTTGACGATGACGTTTCTTGGCGCTGGCCGAATGGGGCATTCCGAAATCCTCGAAAGGGGATCAATACGATGGGCGATGGGAAGGAAACTGATCTTCGGGAACAGAGGCTGGCGTCGCGAACGGTCCCGAAAGGCGGACGGCCCGCACCGGGTGGGCGGGTCAGCCGTCGGCACCGTTATCCTTTGCCGCCCCCAACTTTTCAAGACGCGTGGCCACATCCCGGTATCCGAAGTCGAGTCCGGCCAGCAGGGAGAGGTATTTCCGGGCGACATCGACATCGTCGAGCCCTGAAGCCAACACGCCCGCCCGGTAGAGGGCCCGCTTGCGGAGCTCCAGTTCGCGGTCGCCGATCGCCTCCACCGCGGCCTGATAGTTTTGCATGGCGAGCTGGTATTGCTTGATTTTCTGGAAGCATTCCCCCAGTTCCAGCGACACCGCCCCACGTCGCCGCGAGTCCCGCAGCGATTCCTGGAAGCAACGGATGGCCTCCGCGAAGTTGCCGGCCGCCTTGAGACGCATCGCAAGTTCGTATTTCCAGGTGAGGTTCTCGGGATAGCGGCTGCACCGGGCCGCATAGACCTCGATCTCCTGCTTGAGCTGGGCCGACCGCAGCCTTTCAAGGGCGGCGCGGTTTTCGGGGGTGTCGTCCGTCTGGAGTCGCTTTTCGGCGAGCATCACCTTCTGCTTGCCCCAGCGGAGGTGGCGATCCTCGACGTGCTCGCGGACCTTGAGTTCGTTGCCGGAGGCGGCGAGTGCGCCGGCAAGCACCGCCTCGGCCTCACCGATCGCGCCGTCGCGCTCGAGGAGATCGGCGAGTTCGAGGTGGGCGTCGATGTCGGACGGGTTGGTCGCGATGGTCCGCTTGAGTTCGGCGGTGCGGCTGCCGGCCTTGGCGTCGTCGCCGGGCTTGCCCGCGGCCTCCGGCTTGCCCCCCCCGGAACGCCCCACCATGCCGTTGCCGGCGACGATCGTCTTCTCCACGGAGAGCCGCGCGATCTCCCGCTCGGACTCTTCCGCCAGTCCCTTCGTCTTCGAGATTCTCCGCCAGCACTCGATCGCCTGGTCGAAGTTGCCCTGATTGGCGGCGAATCGGGCGCACTGCCGGTTCACTTCGGGGTCGGCGGGGCAGGCGTCGAGGGCGGCACGCAGGTGAACCGCCTGGGCCTCGTAGAACATCAGGTTGCCGCAGGCCTCGGCCATCGCGAGAAAGCAGGCGTGGTCGGAGGGGTTCGCCTTGATGATGTCGACGCCCTGCTTGACGATGTCCCGCCACTGGGCCGTCGTGGCGAGTTTCTTGAGCATGGCCCGGGAGCCGGCCGAAAAGAACGCCGTCAGGCTGCCGTGCTTCTTCGCACCGAACTTCCGCTTGAGCGCCCCCAGCAGCGACTGCAGGAAGATGGCGTTGCCCGGATCGCCGGCCACGCAGAGCGAAAACATGTCGACCGCGTAGTCGGCGTTGGTCTGCAGGGCCTGAACCCCCCGATGGTAGCACTGCATCAGCCTCGACCGCTCGCCGGGCGACAGCGCCACCATGGACGGGGTCGATGCGGGATCGACCGGGCCCGGGGCAGCCGCAGTGGACTCATTTGCCATGGTGGGGGACGATGAGGGCATCGGGACGCGGCGTGCTCCGCCGCCGGAGCCGCCAGGCCTCCGGGGGTCGGGCAAGCCTGAAGTGTAGTGGCCTCGGCAGGGGCCACAAACACCGTTCTCGTTCGCCCCCGGATTCCCCTTCCATCATGCATCCCGATCCCATTCAGAATCCCGGCCCCGTCTCATTCGTGGGAGCCGGTCCCGGAGCTCCCGACCTGCTGACGCTGCGGGCCGCCGAGCGGATCCGGGCCGCCGACGTGATCGTCCACGATGCGCTGGTGCCGAGCCGGCTGCTCGACGAGATTCATCCGACGGCGGAGCGCATCGCCGTCGCCAGGGATGAGTCGGCGCGGCCGAACCCCGGCATTGCGACGGGCCGGCTCCTGGCACGGCTCGCGCTCGAGGGCCGGACCGTGGTGCGGCTCAAGGGGGGCGATCCCACCGTGTTCGCGCGGCTCACCGAGGAACTCGAGCCCCTCCGTCAGGCCGGCATCCGCATCGAGTTTGTTCCGGGCGTGACTGCGGCGCTCGCGGCGGCGTCCGCCGCCCGGATGCCGCTCACGACCAGGGACGCGGCCTCGAGCCTCACGATCGTCACCGGACGGGAAGCGGACGACAAGGCCGAAGGCGTCGACTTCCGTGCGCTGGCCGCGCTGACGGGCACGCTGGCGATCTACATGGGTGTCGAACAGGTGGCCCGCTGGTCGCAGGAACTCCTCCGCGCGGGCATGCCCGGCACCACGCCCGTCACGATCGTGAGTCGCTGCTCCTGGCCCGATCAGCGGATCGCGACGACCACGCTGGCGTCGTGCGTTGCCGACTCCGCGCGGCAGGGTTGGCAGTCGCCGGCGGTGGCGGTGATCGGCCAGGCGGCGGCCGCCGCCGTGGAGGACGCAGGTTCGCTGAGCGGGCGGCTCGTGCTCGTGACCAGGCCCGCCGGACAAGAGGCCGAACTCGTCGCCGCCGTCCATGCGGCCGGTGGCTCGTGCCTGCATGTGCCGGCGATCCGCATCGCCGATCCACCGTCATGGGAGCCTGTGGATGACGCCATCGCCCGAGCGGACACCTACGACTGGATCGTGTTTGCGAGCGGCAACGGCGTGCGGGGCTGTCTCGGCCGGCTGCGGGCCGCCGGCCGGGACGGCCGTGCGCTCGGCACCGCGAAGCTTGCCGCCATCGGGCCGGCCACGCGTCGGCAGCTCGAAGACTCCGGCTTTCACTGCGATCTCACCCCCCAGACGTTCCGCTCGGAAGGACTGGCGGCCGCGCTGGCGGGCACCGCCCGCCACGGTCGCTTCCTGTTGATCCGCGCCGACAAGGGCCGCGACGTGCTGCGAAGCGAGCTCGAATCGCTCGGGCATCACGTCGATGAGGTCGTGGCGTACGTGAGCCAACCGGTCGAGTCGCTGCCGATTGACGTCGCGGACACGATCGACCGCCTGCCCGTCGCCTGGATAACCCTCACGAGCTCGTCGATCGCCGAGGCGGCCGTCCGGCTCTTTGGCGACCGGATGCGGCAGTGGAGGATTGCGAGCATCAGTCCCGTCACCTCGGCCACGCTCCTGCGGGCGGGATTCGAGCCCACGGTCGAGGCGGCCGAGGCGACCGTCTCCGGGGTCGTGGAGGCGATTCGCGGCTGGGAGGCGTCTGCGGCAGGGGTTCGCCCGCCGGCAGAGTCGCCCGAGACGGCGAATCTTCCCCCGTCGCGCCGCGACTGATTCCGGCGACGCTGGTGCAGTGCCCGGTGCCCGCGGGTCGATAGACCGCTCGGGGGCCGGGTGGCGACGTCCTCGGAAGGACCGTCGGCGCCGGGCCGGGGGGAATGACATGATGCGGTCGAAGGTTCCCGCGACGCTGGTGATCTGCGGCACGACACCGCGGCAGTCGGCCACCGCGGGGGGGGCGGCGTGGCTCGAGGCGACGCGGTCGCTTCCCGTGACATGGCTCGTGGGAATCGAGGTGTTGGCGGACGTGGCGTCGGCCATCGCCCGACGTGGCGGCGGCAATGACATGGCCCTCGACATTCCCCCGGCGGCGTGCGGTTCACGTGCGAAGCTTCGTGATCTGCTCCTGCGCGCCCGCGACGAGGCGCCCGGCCTGTCGGCGGTCGTCCTTCGTGGCCCGACACCCCTCGCGCACCGCGGCCTGCTGGTCGAGCAGGGAATGTCGGTGGCGCTCGTCAACTCGTTCGAGGACGACGGCCGTGGGAGCCGCCGCCCCGCACCCCGCGACTGGCCCTGCCGCAACATCGTGTGGGGACTCTGGGAGGTGCTCGTTCAGCCGCACAGGCCGCGGGGCATCGCCGGCTGGCTCGGCCTCGGTGGGCTGCCGACCCCGCGGGCCGGCAGCCTGCAGGTGTTGCAGACCGACGGCGTGACGGCCGGCAGCAGGCACGAGGCCTTCGTGAGCCCCCGCCTCGATCGCTGGCTGGCGTGGGCCGCTCACCGCGTGTCGAGCGGAACCGCCGTGGTCACGGGGCTCTCCGATCTGCCCTCCGCGATCACCGGCACGGGCCGGCAGCCCTTGCCCGGATCGGTGCTCCGCGCGGCTTGATTGCCGAAAAGCGTCAGGCCTTGGCCCGCGGGTTGATCGCCCAGCTCATGACTGCGACCAACAGGCCGGCGACGATGAAACCCACGTCGGCGGCCACGCTCGCCCGCTGAAACGGGAACGCGGCGGCCAGATCGGCCACGAACAGGATCACGATCACGCCCGAAAGAATCAGACCGGCGAGAGAGAGCACGTTCGACACGCGGATGGACCCCAGGACACGTCAAGGTTTCAATCGCACAGGTAATTCAATACCATACCCGCAGTCGCACGGGGAGGCAGGGGCCTCGGAGTGCCGCAGGGGCGGCGTCGCCGTGCCCGTCAGCCACCCTCCCGTGCCCCCCCCGGCCCTCCCCGTGAAACTGACACGCCCGAGCATCGCCGTCTACACAGGGTCGTTCGACCCGATCACGCTGGGACACCTCGACGTGATCGGGCGGGCCAGCCAGGTCTTCGAGACGATCGTCGTGGGGGTCGGCATCAATCCCGACAAGCAGCCGCTCTTCTCCCTCGAGGAGCGGGTGCAGCTGGTGAAGTCGGCGGTGGAGGCGTTTGGCAACGTGCGGGTCGAGCTCTTCAGCGGGCTCTCGGTGGCCTTTGTGCGGGCCCAGGGGGCCCATGTCCTGCTCCGCGGAGTGCGATCGCTCACCGACATCGAGGCCGAGTTCACGATGACGCTCGCCAACCGCAAGCTCGACCCGGCGGTCGAGACGGTCTTCCTCATGGCCGACGCCGCCTACTCGCACATCTCCTCGTCGCTGCTCAAGCAGATCACGCCGCTGGCCGACGACGAGGCACTCCTGCGATTCGTTCCGCTCCCCGTGGTCGCCGCCCTGCGGACCAAGCTCACCGCCGGCTGACGGGGATGCTCAGTTTGGGCTGGCGGGGGTCGTGCCCCCTTCGAAGTGCCGGCGGAGGTAGCGGGCCCGCTCGATGTTGCGATCCTTGGTGTCGAGTTCGACACCGCGGAGTTTCTGCAGGTGGGCCGGCTGGGTGCGAACGAGCAGCGAGTTGATGTCGGCGATCTTCACGTCGCCGATCAGCCCCAGCAACACCCCCATCCGCACCCGTGAGAGCAACTGCATCGTCTCCTCGGCCGTGATCGTCTGCGCCGTCCGGAGAATGCCGTAGGCCCGACTCACCTGATCGTGGACGTTTTGCTGTGTCTCACGCACGAGAAACTCGCGGGCCCGCCGCTCGTAGTCGATGAGCACGGGCACCACGTCCCCGACCTGCTCCACGAGCTCCTTCTCGGACTTGCCGAGCGTGGTCTGGTTGGAGATCTGGTAGAAGTCGCCCATCGCCTGCGAGCCCTCGCCATACAGGCCGCGGACGGCCAGCGAGATCTTGTGGAGGCTGCGGAAAACCTTGTCGATCTGCCGCGTGATCACGAGCGCAGGGAGATGGAGCATCACGCTCACGCGGATGCCGGTGCCGACGTTGGTGGGGCAGGCGGTGAGGTAGCCCCAGCGGGGATGAAACGCGTAGGGCACCACGCGGCCGATCTGGTCGTCGACCACCTGGATCTGCTCCCACGCCCCGCGGAGGTCGAGGCCGCTGTGCATGCACTGGATCCGCAGATGATCCTCCTCGTTGATCATCAGGCTGACCTGCTCGAGTCCGTCGATCGCGACACCCCGCGCACCCTGTGCGTCGGCGTGCTCGCGGCTGATCAGCTGCCGTTCGACGAGGAACTGCCGGTCGATCTCCTCCAGGCGCCCGACGTCGATGTATTCCAGCGAGCTGCCGACGGGGGACGCCGCGATCTGCTCGCGGAGGAATCGCTCCACGTCGGAGCGGTCCTGTTCGGATGTCCGGCTGACAAACGGATACTGCGCCACGTTCCGCGCGAGGCGGACGCGACTGCTCATCACGATGTCCGACTCGGGGCCCGTGCCGCGGAGCCATTCGCCGACCGCGTCGGTGAGGGAATCAAGTTTCATGGGGTGGGGTGTCCGCCTTCGGTGTGGCTGCGTCGCGTCCGGTGCCGCCGAGCCAGCGGTCCTCGATGCCGCGAATGGCGTCGCGTTCCTCGCGGGCCCGCTCGTAGTCTTCGCAGAGAATGGCTTCCTGCATGCTCCGCCGCATGCCGATCACGCTGGTGAGTTCTTCGGTGCCCTCCGGCAGGGGCGCCGTTCCCTCGGCCGTGGACCGCTCGGGGCGGCGGCCCGTGTGCTGGGTGCCGCCGTGGATGTTGGCGATCAAGGGCTCGAGTTCCTTCTCGAAATGGACGTAGTCGTGCGGGCAGCCCAGCCGCCCCTGGTTGCGGAACTCGAAGAACGTGATGCCGCACATCGGGCAGGCCTTCTTGTCGAGCAGGGCGAGTTCGTCGGCCGTCTGGCCGACGGTGAGCGGCCCGGTGAGGCCTCCCGCCGACGTGTCCTCGTCGCCCCCCTCGGCGGCCTCGGACTGGTTGAGATAGTTCCGGGCGTGGTCCTCACAGAGGTGCAGTTCACGGACTTCCCCCGTCTCCAGTTCGGTGATGTGGAAAACCGCCTGCTTGTCGCACTGCTGGCACTTCATGTCTCGCTCCTGTCGAACCAATCAAATCATAGCGGGTGGGACGGCCGTGGTCGCCCTCGGTGCGCAGCGCCGCGTGTTGTTGGCCGGTGGGCTCGGGGGTAGTCTCTGGCAGATTCCCAGGCCATTCCGCGTTCCAGGCCCATTCACCCGCATGCCGCACATCCCGGACAGGCACCGTTTTGGCGAACTCGCCCGGTCGCTCTCGGCACCCCCGCCGGGCGGCTCGCGGCTGGTGCCCGTCTACCGCAGGCTGTTTGCCGACGGCCTGACCCCGCTTTCCGCGTTCGCGAAGATCGACTCGGGAGACGCGGCCTGTCTCTTCGAGAGCGTCGTCGGGGGTGAGCGGGTGGGCCGCTACAGCTTTCTGGGCGCCGATCCATTCCTGCGGCTCGAGGCTCGCGGGCAGGAGGTGTGGATCATCCGGGCCGATGGCGAGGAAAGGCTCGCGTGCGCCGATCCGCTCGCCGAACTCGAGCGGCGGATGGCCGCTTACCGTCCGGCCCACCTCCCGGAGCTGCCCCCGTTCACCAGCGGAGTCGTCGGTTACGCCGCCTACGACTCCGTCCGCTACACGGAGCGTCTGCCCAATCCGCCCTCTGACGACCTGGGCCTGCCCGATCTGTCGTTCGATTTCTACGACCGCATGGTGGTCTTCGACAACGTCACCAAGGCGATCGACGTGGTGGTGCTCGCGCGGATCGACGACGATTCGACGGCCGGAGTGGGCCGGGCCTACGAGGCCGCCTGCCGCCGGATCGATGCCACGATCGAACGGCTTTCGGCCCCGCACGACTGGCCGCCCCCCGCCGACATCGGCCCGCGACGGGAGCCCGCCTGCCTCGCCGACGGCACCGCCCGCTCGGCTTTCGACCGTGAGTCCTTCCTGGCGGCCGTCGACCGGTCCATCGAATACATCCGCGCCGGCGACGTCTTTCAGGTGGTGCTCAGCCGCCGGCTCGAGATCCCGTTCACCGCGCCTCCGCTGGAGCTCTACCGGACGCTCCGCGTGGTGAACCCGAGCCCGTTCATGTTTTACCTGCGCACCCCCTCCTGCACGCTCGTGGGCAGTTCGCCGGAGATCATGGTGCGGTGCATCGACGGCAGCGTCACGGTCCGTCCGCTCGCCGGCACCCGCCGCCGCGGGGCCACGCCCGAGGAAGACAGGGCCCTCGCAGAAGACCTGCTTGCCGACCCGAAGGAGCGGGCCGAGCACGTGATGCTCATCGACCTCGGACGGAACGAC
>SXWC01000167.1 GCA_005789975.1 Planctomycetaceae bacterium | reverse complement strand
CCGCCGCGGCCGCGGCGCGGCGTGGATCGGCCGCGGCCGATGCCACCGCGCCTCCGGGGAGCGATGTCGCTGCGGCTGCTCCCGACGGAGGCGGCTGGATGGCTGCGCGAGCGTCGTCGCGGACCGCGGGCCGCCTCGACGGCGATGGCGGGGGAGATGCCACGACACCCGGCCGAGCCTCGACGACGACGGCAAGCGGCAGCTTGGGCGGCAACGGCAAGGCCGACATGCTCGCGAACCGCGGCGGCTCTGCCGGCGACGGCGACAAGGGGGCAGGCGACAAGGGGGCAGGCGGGAAGAGCGACGGCGGGAAGGAAGCCGGCGGCGGGATGCCCGCTGGCCGGCCTGGTCCCAGAGCGCTCGACCGGTTGGCCGGTGGCGGTGCCCGCGGTCGCAGCGCGAGGGCATCTTCCCGCTCCGGCACCGCGGGCAGCGACGTGGACGACGAGGGCGAGGGGCTGTCGGTGAACGTGGCCGATGCCGGCAGTGCTCTGTCAGCCGCCGGACGCCGACGCGGCGGCGACGATCCCGGTCTGCCCCAGCGGATCGCCGCGGTGGCCCTCCCCCCGGAGGGCCGCGTGCGCGACGTGGCCGCGGCCTTCGCCCGGCGCACCGCCGGTGACTCGGCCGCCGCCGGCGGCGAAAAAGTCACCGACCGCGAGGTCGCACGGCAGGCGCGGACGATCGTCGATCGTGGGCTCGATTTTCTCGCCCGCTCGCAGCAGGCAGACGGCCGCTGGCGGCTCGGGGCTTTCGCCGGAGCGACGCCCGCCGACCTGCCGAAACTCGAATCCGACACCGCCGCCACGGGCCTGGCGCTGCTGAGTTTTTTGGGCGCGGGGCATGATCACTTCGACGGCCGCTACCGTGACACGGTCCGCCGGGGCCTCGAGTATCTGCTCGCGATCCAGAAGCCCGACGGCGATCTCTTCCTCCCGGCCGACGATCTCTCCAACAGCTGCGCCTGGCTCTACAGCCATGGCATCGCGTCGATCGCGGTCTGCGAGGCGGTGGGGATGACGGGCGACCCGCTCCTGAAGCCCGCGGCCGAAAAGGCGTGTCGCTTCATCGCCACCAGCCAGCACCCGGAGCTCGGCGGCTGGCGATACACTCCCCGCAGCGACGCCGATCTCTCCGTGAGCGGCTGGATGCTGGTCGCGGTGCGGGCGGGCGACCTCGCGGGGGTGAAGACCGATCCGGCCACGCTGCCGGGAGTTCGCCGGCTGCTCGAAGCGGCCGCCGCCCGCGACGACGCCACCCGCTACGCCTACAACCCGCGGAAGCAGGACCAGCGCCGCTCGCGGCTCTCGACCGCGTGCATGACGGCGGTGGGGGGCCTCATGCGATTGCACACCGGCGACCGGGCGGGCGATCCGCGCGTGGCCGCCGCGGCCCGCGTGCTCGCCGCGCTCGAGCCCTCCTACGGTGGTGGAGCGGAGAAGGTCCGCGACTCCTACCTCTGGTATTACGCCTCGCAGGTGCTCGTGCATACCGGCGGTGACGACTGGAATCGTTGGTATGGCCGGCTCGTCGAGGTGCTCGCCGCCCATCAGGAGTCGGCGGGCCCGAAGGCGGGCAGCTGGGATCCCGTGCGGCCCGTGCCCGACCGGTGGGGCGAATACGGCGGCAGGCTCTACGTGACCGCACTCCACCTGCTCGCGCTCGAAATGCCCGACCGTCACCTGCCGACGACATCCACGCCGGCGACATCCACGCCGGCGCGTTGACGCCGGCCGGGGGCCCGTTCCTTCCGGAACGACCGCAGTCCGTTGCCGAAGTGCCTTTGACCGGGCTATTCCCGGCCCGCCCCGCCGGCGGGCTGCGGCCCGAGACTCGCGTGTTCGGCCATCAGCCGCCGGATCGCCGCCGCGTTGGGCTCGAGAAATTCGTCCCGGGCCCTCTCCGCCTGGGCGCGGCCGAGCTTCGTGTCGCGTTCGACGCGATCGTAGATCGCCGGCGGCGGATCGTGGTCGCGGTTGCCAAGGTCGGCGCGAAACACGGCGCCGGCCGGCTTGCGGGTCAGGTAAATCTCGGGACGGTAGATGCTTTCGAACGTGTCCATGATGGCCACGAGGGCCGCCAGAGCCTCGTCCGGACGAGTGAGCAAATCGCCCGGCTCGTGGTAAAACGCCAGGGGCGCACGGCACCCCGGCGGCATGAAGTACGACACGCCGAGCCCCATCGCGGCAAAGTAGCGGGTGGTGGCCGACTCGACGCCGTTGGGAACATACTCGTGGCCGAGGATCCGGTGCTCCCCATGCTGGCGGTGATAGTCGCGGCCACTGGCCACGCTGATCGCGATCACCAACGGCTCGTCGAGCACCCCGGCGGGATGATGGTGCCGAAACTGAAGCCGGAACAAGAGCCCGTGGAGCTGGCCGAAGGTCTCTGCCTCCTCCTTCGTCGCTTCACCCGCGGCGATCCGCGGCCGCAGAATGTTGAAGTCATAGTCCCGCACGAACGACGAATAGTTGCCGCCCGTGAGCCCGGCGAGCTCGCGGCCCTCGTGGCGGTCGAAAACGCGGCACCGCAGGGTCTCCGTCATGGGAAACCAGGCATCCGGCCCGTCGGGGAAGCGGATGCTGATCGTGAGAATCTCCAGGCCGATCCGATACCGGGCCGAATCCCCGGGCTCACGGAGCAATCCGTGAAACCGCCGCTCGATCCGGGCGAGCGTGGCGGCGATCCGCTGGGCCCGGCCGTCGGGGTGCTTGGCGAGGTTGGCGAAGTTCGTCGTCAGACGGGAATGCGGCGCCGGGGCGTAGCCCGCATCGAAGGGTGTCGTGGTCAGGCTGATCTGGAAAGGCATGATGCTCGCGGTCCGGGGGCCGTCCTGCCAAGAGTAACCGCTGCGGCGCGTGGGCGCATCGCACATCATGCACGATTCATCCCCGACTGATCAGGAAACAATCCCATGCTGCTGACGGAAGCGTGCGGCTGGCTGGCGGCCGTGCTCGTGTTCACGACATTCTGGTCAACGACGATGGTGCGGCTGAGGGCCGTGGCCATGGCGAGCAACGTCACCTTCATCGCCTACGGCGTGCTGCTCGGAGCCCCGAGCATCGTCGCCCTGCACGGCATGCTGCTCCCCCTGAACGCCTGGCAGTTGCACCGGGTGCGGAGCCTCGCGGCCCTGGTCCGCCGGGCCTCACGCGGCCCCGTGTCGCTCGCGATGCTCGTGCCGTTCATGGAGAAGCGGCACTTCGCCACGGGAGAAGCGCTCTTCCACCGTGGCGATCCCGCCGACCACGTGCTGTATGTGATCCAGGGATCGCTGAGAGTCGTCGAGGCCGACGTGCTTCTCGGCCCGGGCGAGCTGGTCGGCGAGATGGGGCTCTTCTCGACCGACGGCCGCCGAACGGCGACGGTCCGCGCGGATATCGATGCGGTGTGCGGCAGAATATCAGCCGATCGCTTCTGGCAGGTGTTTCTCCAGGACCCGACCCTCGGTGGCTTCGTGGTGCGCACGATCGTGCAGCGACTCGAAGCGCCCGGCGGCGGACGGTGAGGTGACCTCGAGCCGGCAGTTGGTCGTGGAGGCGCCATCGCCGGGCACGGTCGGGCTCACTCCGCTCCGGCTTTGGGCGTGCGGCCCGCATCGCGGAGGCTGCGGGGCTCGGCAGCCGGCTTCAGCCGCCACTGCCGATACGGCAACTCGGCCGATTCCTTCTCGATGGCCCGGCCGATCAACAGCCGGTCCACCGTCGTGAGATCGATGTTTCCGTGCCCGAGCGCCGGGCTCGTGCCGTGGATCGTCGATGCCTCGACACGCTCCGCGATCAGCGTCACCCGGCGTTGTGCCATCCGCTCGACGACGCCCTGCACGATCAGGCCGCCGGGGCTCGGGCCGCCCCCCTCGTCGTCGCCCTCCCCGCCCCCGTCCTGCGGCGGATGCAGCCAGATGATGCGGGCCACCACGGACCGCGGCAGCTTCTTCACCTCGCCGCGAACATCGACCGTGAGCGTCTCGGCGTCGAGCGATTCCAGCCGCCCACGCAGATAGTCGCCGTCCTTGAGGCGGATCATGTGGGTCGGGGGAGCCTCCCGCTGCGACCGCGGCAGCGTGAGCAGCCTCTCGAGGCGGAGTTTTTCGAGCGCGCGTCCGGGCACGGAAGGGTCGAGTTCCACGGCCTGGATCAGCCCTGCGGGCACGACCACCGGCTCACTCGTGCCGCCGTCGGAGAAGGGTGTCCGCAGCCGCATCGACTTCCCGTCGATGCCCACCACCTCGCAGGGCACCACATCTCCGCTTCGCAGGATGACCGCAGACGGATAGATCGCCGCCTCCTCCGGCTTGGCCACGACGGGCCGAGCGAGCCTGACATGCGTGGCGAGTGCCTGCTCGAGCACGTCGGTGCCGGCGACGTAGATCAGCCCCCGCGCGAGATCGATCTCGCGGGGTTGGTCGCCGGGGGTCGCGACCTTCAGCACGATCGGCGAGCCGACGCGACCGCGGAGCAGGTTCATCACCGTGGCGGAATCGAGGCCTTCGGTCGGCACGAAGGCCCCCTCGGGCCGCGGCTTGATCGCGAGGAGGCGGTCGTCGGGCATCAACCGGCCATCGACCGCGGCCGCGCCATTCTCGCTGAGCATGGTGATGACGAAAAAACCCTCCGCATCCTGATTGACCATGCCGCCGATGCCGCCGACCTCGACCTCGGAGGCACCGATCGCCCTGTTCTTCGACCGCGGCACGTATTCGATCGCCACGTCGGCCGACTCGGCGGTGGCCGCCAGCGGGCTCGCCGTCGCGCTGCCCAGGGGTTGCCACGCCAGCCCTGCCGACCAGGGGCTGCCATCGACCACGCACCCACGCAGCACCACGTCGTCGGCCACCAGCAGTCCGATCCGGCCCGGCAGCGCCGCCGCCTCCGCCGCCGGCGGTGCCTTCTTCGCCGTGAGCGAGACCATCGACACCACGTCGGCCAAAGGCACGCTGATCGGAGTCTCGATGCCCGCAAGCCGCAGACGCACCGCATGCTCCTCGACGGCGACGAGCCGCCCGGCGAGCGTGCCACCACTGGCTCGCACCACCCGGAGCGTCGCGGCCTCGGCCGGCCCGGTGGCCGTCTTGTCCGCGCCCCGACCCTGGCTCACCAGGCGAATCTCGTCGATGTCATCGACCTTCAGCCGTGACTGCCCGGTGGACGACTTCAACACGAGTTCACCGGCCGCCTTGTCGAAACTCTCGATGTCGGCCTCGATGACACGACCGTCCCGGGCGACGACGGCGGAGGCCGACCGTTCTTCGACCACGGGATCCGGGGTCGTCCACGGACTGACCCGCAGGCTCTCGAGACAGACCTCGCCGGCGCCGACCGTGAAGCGGAACAGGCCCGACGCCTGGTTCCCGGCCTGCGGTGGCACGACGACCTCCGCGATCGGCCCCGCCTTCCCGTCGATGCTCGTGAATGCCGCGAGCCTCCCCTTTTCCTGATCGACGAAGATCACGAACCGCGCCGTCTTGGTCGCGTCGCCCGCGAACGGCAGGGGTTCGACGGCCGCCCGCGCCGGCTCGTGCCGAAACACCGCCGCCTCCGTCGTGCCCTCGGGAAACTGCAGGACCTCGACCCAGAACCTGTCGTCCGCGGGCTTCGCCGCCGCCGCGACGGCGATGCGAAACTCCGACTTGCGGCGGCACGACACCACGACGTCGTAGCACGCCCGGCCGGGCACGCCGATGTCGCGGGATGCCATGCCCCGCCGCGTGGCGAGGATCCCGCTGGCCTCGGCCCGCCAGGCTCCTTCCGGGGCATGATTCCAGCCGGCAAGATTCCCGGGCCCGATGAAGCTGCCCGGGATCGCCCCGCCCAGGCGAACGATTCCGTCGATCATCGAGCGTGGCACCGACACCGGCTCGTCGTCGGCCCCACCGGACGGACGCACGACCACGTGGTCCGTGTCGATCGCCTCGATCCCGCCGTCGAGCATGTCGCCGTTGTGCAGGTAGAGGCGGAAGGCCGCGTCGTACTTCGGCCATGGTCCCGGGAACCGCACGCCGATGATGGAATCGAGGGCGAACTCGAACGGCCGTGAAAAGATGGGCGACTTCCAGCCGAGCGTGTCGCGATCGCCCGTGTCGGCCGCCGCCGCGGGCACGATCGCCCCGGGCAGCGTGCCGCCGCCGGGCAGATCGAGCGTGGCCGCTGCCGGCTCCTCCGCCCGCGCGACACCCGACGCGAAGCCCGATGCCACGCCCAGCAAGCAGCCCAGCAAGAAACACACCGCAACGCCCGGCGCGACGCCCGGAATGCCGCCGCGTGGCGTCAGTCCGCGGATGATCGGCACGCCACGGCGCGAACGGATGACGAACGGGGACATGCAGCATCCCTCGAAGGGCTGGCGAATCAGCCCTGAATCATAACCAAAAAGGGTTCTGGGAATCTTTTTGGGCCCGCCGGTTGCAGGGTTTTTACGGCTTGCCGATACTCTGCCATCCCCCGAAGAGGAGCGGTCCTTGAGCCAAAGCCATCATGATCATCGCCACTATCCGTGGCTGCTGATCATGTGCCTGTGCGGTGTCGATTACTTCAGCACGCTCGGCTACCAGCCGTCGATCGCGTTCGAGGGGGCCGGCACGCTCGCCCCGCTGGCGACGCTCGTGCTCGTGCTCGTCACGCTCTTCGGGGCCCTCCCCATCTACCGGCACGTCGCCGGCGAGACCCCCGACGGTGTCGGTTCGATCGGCATGATCGAACGCATGTTTCACGGCTGGGGCGCGAAGCTCGTCGTGCTGGTGTTGATCGGCTTTGCGGCCACCGACTTCGTGATCACGAAGACGCTCTCGGCCGCCGACGCCGCGGCCCACTTGATCAGCAACCCGCTCTACACGGGAGAGACACCCGCGTGGATGCAGGGCCAGATGACCGTGACCATGTTTCTGCTGGTGCTCCTCGGGGCGATGTTTCTCAAGGGGTATGGGGAGGTGGTCGGCATCGCCACGGTGCTGGTGATCGCATTCCTCGGGCTCTCGTTCGTGGTGATCGTGGCGAGCGTGTTCCATCTCGTCAGTCACCCGGCGCTCCTGCAGCAGTGGTGGGGCGAGATCTCGTCGGGTCGTTATCACCTCGAACATGCTCCGCTCGCCGGCACGGGTCCCTGGGTGGCCCTCGGCATCTCGCTGCTCGTGTTCCCCAAACTGGCGCTCGGTCTTTCGGGCTTCGAGACGGGCGTGCTTCACATCCACATGGTCCGGGGCACCGAGGCTGATCCCCACGACGAGAAGGCCCGCGTCCACAACACCAAGCTCATGCTGCTGGTGGCGGCACTGATCATGTCGTTCTTCCTGATCGGCTCATCGCTGGCCACCGGCACCAACACCCTGATCCCCGCCGATGAGCTGCGACTCGAGCCGGTGAAGGGCAAGGCGATGGACCGGGCGCTCGCCTACCTCGCCCACGGCGAGAGCCCCCATCCGATCTGCCCGCTCTTCGGCGACGTCTTCGGCACGATCTACGACATCAGCACGATCCTGATCCTGTGGTTCGCCGGCGCATCGGCGATGGGCGGCCTGCTCAACATGGTGCCGCGGTATCTGCCTCGCTACGGCATGGCGCCGGAGTGGGCCGGCGCCTACCGGCCGCTGGTGATCGCCTTCACGGTGATCAATCTCGTCGTCACGCTCGCCTTCCGGGCCGATGTGTCGGCGCAGGGCGGAGCCTATGCCACCGGCGTGCTCGTGCTGATGACGAGCGCCTGCGTCGCCTCGTTTCTCCACGAGGTCCGCAAGGAGCCCGAGCCGCATCATGGAATGGCCCTCCAGGCCCAGCGGGTCGGCTTCGGCCTGATCACGCTCGTCTTCATCTACACCACGATCGCCAACATCTACGAGCGGCCCGACGGGATCATCATCGCCTCGATCTTCATCGCCACCGTCATGGCGATCTCCTTCACGTCGCGGTTCTTCCGCAGCGACGAGATGCGGCTCAAGGAGTTTCGATTCGCTGACGACGCCGATCGCATGCTCTGGACAGACATCGTGCTGGAGGGGGCGTTTCGCGTGCTGGTGCCCCACCGTCCGGGCAGCCGCTCGCTGGCCGACAAGGAGGCTGAAATCCGCCGCAAGCACCGGATCCCCGAGAGCGTGCCGCTGGTGTTCCTGGAGGTTCATTACGGCGACGTCAGCGAGTTCCAGAACTCGCCGATCCTCTCGGCCCGTCAGGACGGTAATCGCTTCATCATCGTCGCCCGCGACGTCGTCTCGGTGTCGCACACGATCGCGCAGGTCGCGATGGAGATGACCAAGAGCGGGGCGCCGCTCGACATCGTCTTCGGCTGGAGCAAGGGGGGCAGCCTCAAGCTCGCCCTCGACTATGTGCTCTTCGGCCAGGGCGACGTGCCCAACCGGGTCGTCGATCTCCTCGACCAGGCCATCGCCGACCCGACCAAGCGGCCGACCGTGATCGTGGGCTGAGCCGTGTCGCGACGCACATCCGGCGGACGCGTGCTCGGGATCGACTTCACCTCCGCGCCGCGGCCGCGGAAGCCGATCACCGTCGCGGTCGGTGACCTCACCGCCCGCTCGCGGGATCCCGTCTACCGGCTGGAGACGGTCCGTCCGCTCGAGACATTCGCCGCCTTCGAGGCCTTTCTCCGCGAGCCGGGGCCATGGCTCGGCGGGGTCGATCTGCCCTTCGGCCAGCCACGGACGCTCATCGAGCACGAGGGCTGGCCGACCGACTGGCGGCGGTTCGTGGATTTCTACTGTGGCGCACCTCGTGACGCGCTCCGCGACCGCTTCCGCCGCTGGTGCAACGGCCGCCCCGCCGGCGACAAGTTCGCCTGGCGGGCGACCGACAAGCCCGCCGGATCGAGCCCGGCGATGCGGTGGACCAATCCACCGGTCGCCTGGATGATGCACGCGGGCATCGGCCGCATGCTGGCCGCCGGACTCACGTTTCCAGCGCACCGGGTCGCGCCGCGGGGCCGCACGGGGTCGCGGATCGCGGTCGAGGCCTATCCCGGATTCACCGCCCGGCAGGCCTGCCGGCGTTCCTACAAGAGCGACGCACCGGCCGCATGGACGCCGGAGCGGCGGGCCAACCGGCGAACGATCGTGAAGGCGCTCGTGGCAGGCACCGCGGGCCTCGACGTGCGGCTGGAAATCACCCCTTCCTGGCAAGCGCGGCTCGTCGCAGACGCCGCGGGCGATCTCCTCGACGCCGTCATCTGCGGCCTGCAGGCCGCCCACGCCTCGCGGCTGCCCGACTACGGACTGCCCTCCCGCCTCGATCCGCTCGAAGGCTGGATCGCGAGCGTGCCTCCGCGGACGTGAGGGGAGCGGGACAGGATGGAGGGCGGTTCGCCGGTGGCCCCGCGATCGATCAAAGGCCCCCAGCACCATCGCATCGCTTAGGTGCCGCTCGCCGTCGGAGCCTTCGCTGACCGGCGGGTTCGTCTCTCTGGCGGCGGCACGAATCGCCCGCGGCTGGTCTGCCGGAGAAGGATTTCAGCGAGTGGATCGAGGCGTTTTGGGCCCGTGGCGATGCCGGAGGTTCATGCGTTCGACACCGGCTTCGCCTGTCACGCCAGTTCGAACACCGCTTCGATCTCGACGGCCACTCCGAGCGGCAGCGACCCCGCCCCGAACGCGCTCCGCACGCCCACGCCGAGATCCGGCCCCCACACCTCGGCGAAGAGTTCGCTGCAACCGTTGATCACGTGGGGATGCTGCACGAAGTCGGGCGGACAGTTCACGAGCCCCATGAGCCTGATCACCCGCCCCACCCGGTCGAGGCTGCCGAGATTGGCGACGAGCGTGGCGAGGATCGCGAGCCCCACCAGACGGGCGGCCGCCTTGCCGGCATCTCCGTCGAGATCCGCCCCCACCTTTCCCTTGACCAGAGACCCGTCGGCGGCAACCGGCAGGTGGCCCGAGACGTAGACCATCCGGTCCACCACGAGACAGGGCTTGTAGGCACCCGCCGGCTTGCCGACCGGCGGGAGCACGAGGCCGAGGGTGGCCAGTCGTTCCTGGGGGGTGTTGGCGGCGGTCATGCGAATCCTCGGATGGGAAGCGGGCGGAAGCGATGGGGCTCGAGTGTAGCGACCGCATCCGAGCACGCCACGGTCGCGGGATCCGCTCGCGATCCTGCTCCCGTGCCGCTCCGGCCTCACGCCCGACCGGCAGGCCTTCGCCACCCGCGGGGCCCCGCCCCGCGCCGCGGCTGAAACCAGCGGCCGGGCCGGCTCGCCAGCAGCGACGGCAGCACCACCAGATCGCCGACCAGGGCGGCGGCCACCAGCAGCGACAGCATCCACGCGAACCGTCGCGTCGGCGCGAACGAACTGCCGGCAAACGCCAGAATCCCCAGCCCGCAGACGACCGCGCTCTGAACGAGCGCCGGGGCCGATTCGCGAAAGGCACCGTGCACCGCGGCGACTCGAGCGGCCAACGCTCCGCCCGGATCGCCCGACGTGCCCTCGCTCCGTGCCAGGCCGCGGCGAAAGAACGTGAGGAAGTGGAACGTGCCGTCAACCGCCATGCCGAGCGCGACCGAGGCCGTCATCACGCTGCCGATGTCGAGCGACAATCGGGCCCAGCCAAGGAGGCCGAAGAGCAGCACCATCGGAAACACGTTCGGGATCATGGCGATCAGCCCCGCCACGACGCCCCGCTCCACGACCATCATGACGAGTGAAATCAGGAAGCACGCCGACAGAAAGCTCGTGAACAGGTCGTGCAGGAGTGTCTTCTGAATCGCGTTGATCAGCGGCATCACCCCGGTGCATTCCGCGGTGAACCCGTGGGCCGCCCCGCCATGGGCCGCGACGATCGGCTCCACGCGGCTCTGGACCGTCGCCAGAAAGTCACCGTAATCGATGCCGGCCAGGGCCGAGGTGCGGGCCGTCACCCGCCAGAGCTGCTCGCCCCCCGTGTCACGGATGATCCGCATGTCGGTGAGTTCGGCCAGATTGGACTCGAGCTTCCGGGCAACGATCGCCTTTCGCGCGGCCCCACGCGAGCCGGAGGAGGGCGCGAGGTCGGGAAGAAAGGTGGCGGCGGACAGCACACCGCTCACCTCGGGCAGTTCGCGGAGCGCCGCACCGACCTCCCGCGTGATGTCGAGCCGAATGGCGGGGCGGATGTCGGAATCGGCGCCGAACCGCAGCACCACCTCCACGGGCACGAGCGGCCCGATCTTCCGCTCCAGCCACTCATAATCCCCAACCACGCGGCTCTCCGGTGTGAAGAGGGTGTCGATCGCGACGGACGTGCGGATGCCCGAGACGCCCGCCACGGCGACGAGCATGGCGAGGAGCGCCACCACGACGATCGGACCCGCGGCCCGGACGACGACCACCGCAAACCGGGAGGCCGTCGTGGTCGTCTCGACCTCGTGGCCGGCCGCACGACGGATCGGCCACCGCGAGAACACCCCCGGCAGGACCAGAAACAGGACGGCGAGCGTGGCGACCACCCCGATCGCGGAATGGAATCCGAAGACCCGGATCGGCTCGAGTTCGCTGACCACGAGCGACGCCAGCCCCAGGGCGGTCGTGCCGGCCGACAGGCTGCAGGGCAACCAGCCCAACCGGATCGCCCGGCCGGCCGCTCCCGGCCCGTCCCCCTGCTGGGAGGCCTCGACGAGATAGTTGACCAGATGAATGCCCCCCGACACGCCGAGCGTGAGGACCAGCAACGGCATCACGATCAAGACGGGATTCATGCGGTCACCGCAGGCCCGCAGCGACACGAAGCACAGGCCGACGCAGACGAGCGACAGCAGGAAGACCAGCAGGGCGTAGCGGAACGACCGCAGCGACCACCACGTGAGCAGGAGGATCAGAAGGCCCGCCGGGCCGCCGTACACATTCAGGCTCTCGGCGCTGGCTTCGTCCACGGTCACGTTGTCGATGACGGATCCGGCGAGGTGCAGGTCGTCGGCCGCGGTCGTGGCCGTGCGGAGGAGCGTGTCGCGGATCCATCCCGTCGCCAGCCGGCGTTCGGTGAGGCCCGCCCTCGTCAGGGCGACCACGATGCAGGTCTGGCGGCCGTCCGGCCCGACCAACACCCCCTTCAGCCGCTCGATCGCGGCATCACGGTCGAGCGACAGCGGGGGCGCGGTGAGCCGCTCCACGGCCGTGGTGCCGGCCACCGCCGACTCGAACCACGGCTCGCCGGCGGCGTTCCGGGGAGCGTTGGATCCCGTCACGGCGGAGATGAACCGCCCGATCGCCGGGGAATCGAGCGTGCACTCCGGCCAAGACGCCACCACCACGTCGCCGCTCTCGAACTCGCGGCAGAACTGCCCGTAGGCCTGCCGGCGCGGGAACGACTCCGGCACCCACTCGATCGGGGTCGTCGAATCGAGGCCGAGAATCTCGACGGCGGACCGCACGATCCAAGGACTGCACACCGCGAGCACGACGAGCGTGGCCATGCTCATCGCGAAGAGCACGGCGTTGGACCGGCCGGCACGACGCCCATCGTCGGGAAGGACAGTGCCGTCGGGAATCAGTCGTGACACGTCGCGGAAAACCTCATGCCCGCGGGATTTCGTATCCCGCGCGTTGCTTCCGCGACGCCAATGCGGCCGCCTGTGCGTCTCCCACGATCTTCTCGGCCGCCGGATCCCAGGTGAGCGCCCGGCCCAGCCGCGCGGCGATCGCCGCGAGGTGGCAGGTGTTCATCGCCGCGATGTGGCTGAAGACGTCGGACACCGGCAGGCCGCCCTCGCGAATGCAGCGGTAGAAGTTTTTCTTGTGTTCCTCGAAGGGCTTGCCCTTGTAGAGATTGACCACGTCGGCGTCGGTGAACTGGTCCTTGTCCCACTGCTCCTCGATCGGCGTGCCGGTGATCTTCTCGCGGTTGACGAACATCCGCCCCTTCGTGCCCTCGAAGAGAATCCCGTTGTCGCCCCGGCTGGTGACGGTCATCTCCACGCCGCTTTGGAACGTGCAGTTCACCGCGAAATCGTCGGCGGTGTTGTAGCAGTCGTCGACCGTCGGAGAGCCGTCCTTGAAGGGCACGGGATGCCTGGCGTCGGTGCCGTCGATCCTCGTCGGGCCCTTGCCCTTCGCGTCTTCCCGCAGCGCCCACTGGGCGATGTCGACGTGATGCGCGCCCCAGTCGGTGAACTTGCCCCCCGAATACTCATACCACCAGCGAAACTCGTAGTGGCAGCGCTTCTCGCGGAAATCCACCTTCGGAGCCTGGCCGAGCCACATCTCCCAGTCGAGTTCCTTCGGCGGCTGGGCGACCGGGAAGGGACCGCCGGTGGGACTGCCGTTGATGCCGACGGTGACCTTCTTGATGTCGCCGAGGAGGCCCTTGTGGACCATGTTGACGGCCCGCAGAAACTGGTCCTTCTGGCTGCGCTGCTGCGTGCCGATGAAAAACTGGGACTTGGGATACTTCTCGGCCGCGGCCCGGACAAGCTGGTTTTCCTCGAGCGTGAGGGAGAGCGGCTTCTGGCAGAAGACGTGCTTGCCGGCCTGCAGCGCCTCGATCGCGATCTTCACGTGCCAGTGATCGGGGGTCACGATGCTGACGACATCGATGTCCTTCCGGTCGAGCACCCGGCGGTAATCGCGGTAGGAGTCGGCCCTGCCCTTGCCGATGGTCGCGTCGTTCCGGGCCCGCTCGGCATGCCGGTCGTCCACGTCGCAGACGGCGAGGATCTCGCCAAACCTGGCGTGCGCGCTGGCGTCGCCCATGCCCATCGACCCGAGGCCGATGCAGCCGATCCCGGGCCGATCGTCGTTCGTGCTTTCCGCACGGGCGGACCGGGGGGCGCACGCGGGGATCAAGCCACCCGCCACGGCTCCCCCGAGCGAAACACCGGCGGACCTCGAGAGAAACCCGCGGCGAGTTGTGCTGCCTGCCATGGAAACGACCTCGGGCGGAAAACTGTCGCGGTCCGGAGCTTCAGCGTATCTTTTCGCGGCAATTCCGCCAAGCCGCGGCAGCGCGGGGCCGACCACCGGCGGCCCGGGCTGAGGCCCGAACCGCGCGAAACCGAAGCGGTCGCTGCCGGACGTCCGATTCGAAAACTCTCCTTGCCGCGGCTTGGTGCGTGCAGCACAATCCCGCGTCGTCCTTCCTCGCCCGACGCCCCTTCGCCCACGCCGCCGCATCATGAGTGTCTTCGTCTTCGGGCACCGCAATCCCGACACCGACGCGATCTGCTCCGCGATCGCCTACGCCGACCTCCTGCAGCAGACCACGCGACCCGACGCCGTCGCCGCCTGCTGCGGCCCGCCCAACAAGCGGACGGAATACGCGCTCGACCGCGCGGGACTCGCGCCGCCGCGGATCATCATGGACGTGCGGCCGTCGGCGGAGGACCTCTGCCGCCGCGACGTCGTGACGGCCTCGTTCGGCGAGTCGTTCCACGAGGTCTATCAGCGGATGCAGGCGGCCGACCTGCGGGCCCTGCCTGTGATCGACGGTGACAGTCAGGTGGTGGGCGTGCTCTCGGTGCTCGACGTGATGGGGCTCTTCTTCCACAACGAGCACGACCCGATCAAGTCGCGGACGGTGGCGACCTGCCTGGGAAAGATCCACGACGTCCTCGGCGGGGGATTCCAGAACCTGGTCGATGCATCGCGGAAGGACGAACTGATGGTGATGGTCGGCGCGATGAGCGCCGAGGGCTTCACGGAACGGATGAGGAAGTTTCCCGCGGAGCGGCTGGTCGTGGTCTGCGGTGACCGGCCGTCGATCCACCTGCCGGCGATCGAGCATGGCGTGCGAGTGCTGGTCGTGACCGGCGGCTTCACGCTCTCATCCGGATTGATGGAGCTCGCGAAGATTCGCGGCGTGTCGGTGCTCATCAGCCCGTTCGACACGATCAACACGGTGCTGCGGATTCGCTCGGCCCAGTTCATCGACCCCGTCGTGAACCGCGACTTCGTCACGATCCAGGGCAAGTCGAGCCTCGTCGAGGCCCGGAGCATCGTCGAGCGGTCGTCGCAGCCGGTCTTCCCGGTCGTGGGGGACGACGGCCGGCTGCTGGGCTACTCGTTCAAGACCGACATCATCAATCCGCCGAAGCCCCGGCTCGTGCTGGTCGACCACAACGAACTCGCGCAGGCGGTCAGCGGCGCGGAGGACGCGGAGATCGTCGAGGTGCTCGACCACCACCGGCTCGGCGGCGGCCTCCGCTCGACCCAGCCGATTCGGTTCATCAACGAGCCCGTCGGATCGACCTGCACGCTCGTGGCCAGGCAGTTTCGTGCCGCGGGCATCACGCCCCGGCCGGAGATCGCCCTGTGCATGGCGTCGGGAATCATCTCCGACACCCTGTTCCTCAGGTCGCCGACCACCACCGACATCGACCGTCAGGTGCTCGGCTGGCTCCGCGAGCTCTGTCTCGTCGATCTCGACGAGTATGCCCGGGAGTTTTTCGAGATCGGATCGGCCCTGCGATCGAAGCCCCCCGCCGGCGTGATCGCCGAGGACTGCAAGGAGTTCACCGAGCACGGTGTGCGATTCTCGATCTCGCAGATCGAGGAGACCGGCTTCGATCTCTTTTGGGAGCGGAAAGACGACCTCCGCGCCGCGCTCGAGGACTTTGCCGGGCGGAACCGCCTCGACTTTTCGGCGCTGCTCGTCACCGATGTCGTCAGCCAGGGCTCGTTGCTCCTGCTTTCCCACGAATCGGAGGCCTGGGAAGACATCAACTATCCGCGACTCGACCGAGGGCTCTACGAACTGCGAAACGTGGTGAGCCGCAAGAAGCAGCTCCTGCCGCTGCTCGCGCAGCTCATCACCCCCGCCACCACATAGCGCGACTGGTAAAGCGCCTGGGCGATCGCCTGGGAGAGCGACTGGGGCGATCCCGCCGCCATTCGAGGTTTTGCGGAGGGTGGCCGGGGGTTCCCCGTCGCGCGGGGCGGTTGTGCCCACGTGCCGGTGCGATCGAGCGGCCCACGTGTCTCGGTTCCCGGCTGCGGCAACTTCACGCGGGGATTCGCCCCCCCTTCCCGGCCGCGCTACAATCCGCCGCCCTTAGGACGGCGAGGGTTCACCGGCATGCACGCCCACCACGCATGCCAGGTCCGCCATGCAGCCCGCCCCGCTCGATCGGATCGCCTTCGTCGGCAACCACGTTCCGCGACGGTGCGGTCTGGCGACGTTCACCCGCGACCTCCGCTCTGCCGTCGCCGAGCGACTGCCCGAGGCCGACTGCCTCGTCGTGTCGATGAACGACCGGGGCCAGGGCTACGACTATCCGGCGGAGGTCCGCTTCGCCTGCGACGACGGCGACCCTGCCGCCTACCGCCGGGCCGCCGAGTTTCTCAATCTCACCAACATCGACGTCGTGTCGCTGCAGCATGAATACGGCATCTTCGGCGGGACGGCCGGCGGGCACGTGCTCGAACTGCTCCGCGACCTGCGGATGCCCGTCCACACGACCCTCCACACCGTGCTCGCCCGCCCCACGGCCGACCAGCGGCGGGTGTTGGACGAGGTGCTTCATCTCTCGGCCCGCGTGGCCGTGATGACCGAGCGCGGCCGGGAACTGCTCCGCTCCATCCATGGTGTCGCCGACGCCCAGATCGACGTGATTCCCCACGGCATTCCCCACATGGAGTTTGCCGACCCAAACTTCCACAAGGACCGCTTCGGCATCGAGGGTTCGGACGTGCTGCTCACGTTCGGGCTGCTGTCGCCCAGCAAGGGAATCGAGAACGTGATCGCCGCCCTGCCCGCGATCATCGCCCGGCATCCCGATGCGATTTATCTCGTCGTCGGCGCCACGCATCCGCACCTGCTCCGCGAGCAGGGGGAACGCTACCGCGAGTCGCTGATGCGGCTGGCGAACGAGCTCGGTGTGACGCGGCATGTCGTCTTCCATGACCGCTACGTGGACATGCCGGAACTGCTGGCCTTCATCGGCGCCGCCGACGTCTACGTCACACCCTACCTCGGCGAGGATCAGATCACGTCGGGCACGCTGGCCTATGCCTTCGGCTGCGGCAAGGCCGTGCTCTCGACGCCCTACTGGCATGCCCGCGAACTCCTGGCCGACGGCCGCGGGGTGCTCGTTCCCTTCCGGGATCCGGAGGCGATCGCCCGCGAGGTCTCGAGCCTGCTCGCCGACGACGCCCGGCGGCATGCGATGCGGAAGCGGGCCTGGCTGCTCGGCCGCGACATGGTCTGGAGCCGGGTCGCCGACCGCTACGTCGAGGCGTTCGGCCGCACACGGCTTGCGACGCTGGTCAAGCCCCGCCGCGGAACGGCAAGCGGCCTCGCCACGCTTCCCCGCCGCCGGCTGCCCACGATCGTGCTCGACCACCTCTGGCGGCTCACCGACGCGACGGGCCTGCTCCAGCACGCCACCTATGACGTCCCGGCGCGTGCCGAGGGCTACTGCACCGACGACAACGCCCGCGCGCTGGCGCTGATGGTGATGCTCGAGGATCTGGGACTGGAGTCCCGCAAGACCGCACGGGCCGCCGCCACCTATGCGTCGTTCCTGGGCCACGCCTTCGATCCCGCCACCGGACGCTTCCGCAACCTGATGGATTACGACCGCCGCTGGCTCGACGACGCCGGGTCGGACGACTGCCTGGGCCGGGCGATCGTGGCCCTCGGCACCTGCATCGGACGGTCGCGGCACGAGGGGCTGCGCCGGTTCGCGATGCGGTTCTTCGAGCCCGCGGTGAGGGCGGTGATCGCCACCACGAGCCCGCGTGGCTGGGCGCTGGCGATCATCGGCCTCCAGGAATACCTCCGCCGCCTCCATGGCGACCGGCTCGCCAACGCCGCCCGACAGACGCTCACCGACCGGCTGCTTGCGCTCCACAAGGGCAACGCAGCCCCCGACTGGCCGTGGTTCGAGGATGTGGTCGCCTACGAAAACGCCCGCCCCTGCCAGGCCCTGATCTCCGCCGGCCGCTGGGCGGCGGCCCAGGACGCCCTCGACGCCGGCATCGCCATGCTCGAATGGCTCGCCGAACGGCAGACCTCGCCCTCGGGCCGCTTCTCCCCCATCGGCTGCCGGGGGTTTCTCCGCCGGGGCGGTCGCGGGGCGGAGTTCGATCAGCAGCCGATCGAGTCTCAGGCGATGGTGGCCGCGTGCTGCGAAGCCTTCCACGCCGTCGGCGACCCCCGCTGGCTGGAGCGCGCCTGGAACGCCTTCGACTGGTTTCACGGACACAACGTCCTCGGCACCGTCGTCGGCGATCCCCGCACCGGTGGCTGCCGGGACGGGCTGCTCGAAGACCGGGCCAACGAAAATCAGGGGGCGGAATCGACGCTGGCCTATCTCGCCGCCATCGTGGAGATGCGGTGCCTGGAGAAGGCGGTCGCGGTCGAGCGACCGTCGCTCACGGCGGGCGGACGGGCTTCCCTGCCGCCGCCGTCCGCCCGGGGAATCTGCGGCCGCTGACGCCCCGTCACCACCGGAGTCGATCCGCGATGCACGTGACCCGCACCGGCGTGCTGCTCAGGCCCAACAACGCGCGGGTGCTCTACCGTCCGTTCGAGCCGACGAACCCGCAGCGGGCGATGCGGATCATCAGCCGCGTCATGGAGCTCGGCGAGCACGAGGTCGAGGGTCTGCTGGCGGGGGTGCTCTCGGAGTTTCATGGCCGGCACCAGCGGCTGCTGAACTTCTTCCAGGAGCGGTTCGATTCGGTGCGGCATCACCTGCTCACCGACAAGCCGCTGACGGAATCCCGGCGGCTGTTGATCGGCTCGTACTTCACCCAGGAATACGCGCTCGAAAGCTCCGCGCTCTTCAATCCGTCGATCGTCTGGCATCCCGACCAGGGCGGATGCCCTCCGGGCACCGCCCGGTTCATCGTCAGCCTGCGGGCCACCGGCGAGGGGCACGTCTCGAGCGTCGGCTTCCGCACCGGCACGATCGACGCCGCGGGCGCGATCACCCTCGCCCCCCCGACGGGCTTCGTGACCGCGCCGCGGGTGGTTGCCAGCGCCACCTACGACAAGCCGCTCTTCCTGCGGAAACTGAGCGAACTCGGGGTGGCGAACGGCTTCGTCGAGCCGGTCTTCACCGCCCTCGACGACCGCTTCACGCTCCGCGACCTGGAAGGCTCGCTGCAGGCGACCTCCCGGCAGCAGCGGTCGCGCCGCCGCGAATGGGAACCGCTGGCGGCGGCGATCCTCGCGCTCGCCCAGGCCAACTACGAGATCGAGTGTGCGGCCGACTCCGACATCTCCGAGCGGGTCATCTTTCCCTACTCGCCGGCCGAGACCAACGGCATCGAGGACGCCCGCTTCGTGCGCTTCGTCGAGGACGATGGTGCGATCCACTACTACGCCACCTACACGGCCTTCGACGGGAGCGTGATGCTGCCGCAGTTCGTGGAGACCGACGATTTCGTCCGCTTCCGGGTGAGCACGCTCAACGGCCCCGAAGTCACCAACAAGGGGCTCGCGCTCTTTCCCCGGCGGATCAACGGCTGCTACGCGATGCTCTCGCGACAGGACGGCGAGAACATGTACGTCATGGAGTCGGACATGCTCCACTTCTGGCATTCGCGACGGCTCGTGCTGCGGCCGACATTTCCCTGGGAATACGTGCAGGTGGGCAACTGCGGCTCGCCCATCGAGACGGAGGCGGGCTGGCTCGTGCTCACCCACGGCGTGGGGGCGATGCGGAAATACTCGATCGGCGCCGTCCTCCTCGATCTCGCCGATCCCACCCGGGTGCTCGGCCGGCTGGCGGAGCCGCTCCTCTCGGCCAACGAAAACGAACGGGCGGGCTACGTGCCCAACGTGGTCTACAGCTGCGGGGCCACCGTTCATGCGGGGAGGCTCGTGATCCCCTACTCCATGAGCGACTACGCCAGCTCGTTCGCGACGATCCCGCTCGCCGACGTGCTCGCGGCGCTCGCGTCATGAGGCCCGGGCATGGGCATGGGCATGGAAAAAGCCTCCTCAGCAGAATCTGTGGGTGAACGCGGGCTCCGGTAACCGGCCGAGCACATGAAAGAGGGCGATTTCGCTGCCCTGCGGCGTCCGGAAGCCGAACGCTTTTCTGGTGGGCAGTTTCGCTTTGCCGTTGAATCCCTCGACGACGCCCGACGAGATGGTGCCGCGAGCTCGGAACCAGTTGAGGATCAGATGCCGATGACGCCGCAGGCTCCGGGCGATCTTCTTCATCGGGCCGATCCGGCTGCGCATGGTGCGGGTGCACCAGGCGTCGAGGAACTTCATGGCCCACTCGGGGCTCATGTACTCCCAGAATCGCTGGAAGTCCTCGCGGAGCAGATGAGCCCGGACGCTCTTGAGGTTGTATTGCAGGATCTCCTTGAGCCTGACTTCCTGATGATCCGTGGGGTTCTCCGGTCGCTTGAGCAGGCACCACCGGTGCCTTCGTGAGGATCGGCTCGTAGCCGTCCGGCCGCAGCTGGGCGACCTCGGCTCGCCTGACCTCTCGGCGAAAGGCGAAGCGTGAGCAGCCGGTCGTCGGCCCGCACCTCGCTTGGATTCACGACGTGCTGGAGCACGACAAGCAGGAGCCGGTGAAGCAGTGGCACACCGCGAAGCGGATCTTCGACCGCCTGAAGGTCGAGCGCGGTTACACCGGCGGCTACACGATGGTGAAGGAAGTGGTTCGGACGTGGAAGGACGCCACGAAGGAGGTGTTCGTTCCTCTCTCTCACCCGCCGGGAGAGTCGCAGGTGGACTTTGGGTTCGCCTACGTGGATGTTGCGGGTGAGAGGCAGCAGGTCGCCCTGTTCGTGATGTCGCTGCCGTACTCCGACGCGGTCTACATCCAGGCCTTTCCGAGAGAGTGCACGGAGGCGTTCGTCGCGGGTCACAACCGGGCGTTCCGCTTCATCGGGGGCGGGCCGAAGATGATCCGCTACGACAACAGCAAGATCGCGGTGGCGAAGATCACCGGCAGCCGTGAGCGGCAGGTGACCAAGCCCGTTGCCCAGTTTTCCTCCGAGCGTAGCGATCAGGGTTGTCCGGTGATCTGCTGCTCCAGCCATCGCCAGCGGAATCCAGTAGCGAGCCCGCCGATCAACGCATAGGCGGTGCTCGTCGCCGTCAGGACTGCGATCACGTCGCACAGCGCCGCTTCAAGTGCGTCGGTCGGGCGATCCGGCTCAGCGGGCATGGTGCGCGAACAAATCCTTTTGGATTTCCTGCCAGCGAACTTCCGCGTCTGTGTCGGCGTGTGAGCCGGGGCGGGATGCGCGTTGCTGCGTGCCCCAAGCAAGCAGGGCGAAGAGCTGACGCCAGCGTTCAGCCGGGGAAAGCGACTGATAGCGTTTCGTATCCGCGGCAACGACCGCACGGACATCGGGGAAGGGCACGTCGGCGAGTTGGTGAGTGGCTGTCGTCACGGCACGAAAGGCTGCTGCGACGCGAATCCGAATCAAAAGCCACGCTCGAACGACACGTCTCGGATTGCCTGGGCGAAAATCCTGGCCCGGGTAGGTGAGGAGTTTCCGCTGGACTGCCCAGCGTGTGGCGGCGACATCCGCCTCATTGCCTTCATCACGGAGCCGGGGCCGATCCGGAAGATCCTGACACCATCAGCTCGAAGACGATTGCGGAAGTGCCATTGACCGGGCTGTCTTTTTTAAGATTCCCGCGCGGAGGACGCACCTCCGCGCGGGAATAGGCGAATCATTCGCCCGATGAGACTAGTTGGCGACCGCGACCGACGTGGCCTTCGCCGACTCGGGAGCCGGCGTCGCCTTCACGATGCCGGCCGTCGCCGACGATTCCTTCGCGGTGAGGCCGCAGCAACCCGCGGCGGGCAGCACGATCGTCGAGGAGACGATCGTCTCGCAGCAAGCAGCCCGATGCCAGACGACCCGCCCGCAGCAGTCGTAGGACGCGACCATCTCACAGGCCGGAGCACAGGCCGGAGCACACGCCGGGGCACAACTGCTGACGCACACCGGCTCGCAGCAGACCGGAGCCGTGTAGCAACACGGTTCGCAGCACCGCCGACGATGACACCTGCCGGCCTCGGCATCGTCAGCCGTCGCGAACGCCGCGATGCAGGCCACCGCTCCCATCACCTTGACGAACATCTTGCCATTCATCGTTTCAAACCCTCGAGGTTCCCCGGGGTGGATCAACGGGCGGCCCTCCACTGGGCCGCCGTCCCGGGGGCGGGCAACGGTAGGCGCGGCGTTCCGCCGACGGCAAACGGCCGGCCGCAAAGCGATCAGACGCCGCACGAGCCGCCAGTGGACAGTTCGCCGGCACGACGTGGGGCCGACGCCCTCCGCTCAGGCGAAGATCGCCTCCACCGGCTTCCCCTTGCCATCTTCCGTCGCATAGAAGGGGCGGTTTTCGATCTCGTAGACGGTCTTCGGACTGCACCCCATGGCCGTGAACAGCGTGGCGTGGAGATCGGTGATCGTGACGGGGTTCTCGACGGCCATGCAGGGCCGCTCGTCGGCCGTGCGGCCGTAGACGAAGCCCTTCTTCACGCCCCCTCCGAACATCACAACGGTCGATCCCCCCGTGAAGTGCCTGTGTTGTCCGTAATGGTTGGGCAACTGCAGGAAATCCTTGGGGGTGTCCGCCTGATCGGTGGCCGTCGATCCGGGCCGGCCCTCGGTGATCATGTCGCGACTGAACTCGCTGGCGATCACGACGAGCGTGCGGTCGAGGAGCTTGCGGGCCTCCAGGTCGCGGATCAGGGCCGCGATCGGACGGTCGATCTCCTGGTGGAGCTTCGACACCGTCTCGTGGCCGCGGTCGTGCGTGTCCCAATGAACGAAGGGCACGTATTCCGTCGTGACCTCGACATACCGGGCGCCGTTTTCAACGAGCCTCCGGGCGAGCAGGCAGCCGCGGCCGAAGCGGCCCGTGTCATACCGCTCCTGCACTTCCTTGGGCTCGAGCGTGATGTCGAAGGCGTTGCGTTCCTCGGCGCCCAGGAGCCGGTGGGCGTTTTCCATGCTGCGGAGCATCGATTCCTGGTGGTAGTCACTCGCATGATCCGCGGTCGGACCGGCTTTGACGAGCTGCTTGTAGCGGGCGTAGCGGCTGGAAAACCGCTCCGGCTTCATTCCCCGCGGGGGCCGCACGGCGAGCGAGGCCAGCTCCGGATGGGGCAGATTCATCGGTCCGAACTCGCTGCCGAAGAAGCCGGCCGTGGTGAAGGCCTTGATCTCCTCGCTCTCGCCGATCCCCTCGAGCCGCTGGCCGATGTTGACGAATGCGGGCATGACGGGATTCCGCGGCCCGAGGACGCGGCTCATCCAGGCGCCGAGGTGCGGACAGGCCACGGTCTGCGGCGGCACGTATCCGGTGTGCCAGTGATACTGGTGCCGCGAGTGGAGGATGCTGCCGAGGTCGGGTTGCACGTGCGAACGGATGAGCGTGGCCCGGTCGAGGACCTTGGCGATTTCGGGAAGGCCGTTGCAGATCTGCACGCCGTCGATGGCGGTCGGGATCGCCGGAAACGTGCTGATCACGTCCGCCACGGCGAGGCCCGGCTCGAAGGGCTTGTATTTCTTCGGGTCGAACGTGTCGGAGGCCGCCATGCCGCCGGCCATCCAGAGCACGATGACGGCGTCGGCCTTCGCCGCCGGGTGCACGATCTTCGCCTCGACGTTCGCCAGGGCACGCGGCTCGGGCAGGAGAAGCGTCGAGCTGGCTGCGGCGGCCAGACTCTCGAGGAACTGGCGGCGGGTCTTCATGTCAGCCTCCCGAAACGGGGTGGAACACGGCTCAGTGGATGAAAACGAATCTTCAGACGAAGGGGTGACGCTAGCGAACCAATTGAAACTCGGGCAGCATGACGATCGCCCACAGGCAATCCGCCACCCGCTCGTCCGTCGGCGTGTTGCCCAGCATGGCACCGATCGCCACGGTCTCGTCGTCGGTCGGGGGTCGGGAAAGTGCGGCTGCGAACATCCATTCCAAGAGCTTCGTCGGCGACGCGCCGTGCTTCTCGAGCAGCCGCCCGCCACCCTTGGTGAACTCATCGGCGAGGGACTGGTCGTTGGCCAGCTGGATCGCCTCCAGCGTGGTGAGGTCGCTCGGCCGGCTGGTCACCACCTGCTCGCGATTGGGCCGTCCGAGGGCCGCCATGAACGGCGTTCCCTTCACCAGCACCGCGCGAACCATCGGCGCCTTGCCGCTGGCGGAGGAGGCCGCGACCGCCTGCGCCGCAAACGCGGCATCGCCCGACGCCCACACGCCCTGGGTCTTGATCACCGCCGCCGGCCCCCACTTGGCGGTTCGAGAAAACCGTCCCTTGCCATCGGGGAGCGCCCGGGTCCACTGCCAGGAGCCGTCGGTGGCGATCGTCGTCCGGGAGCCGTCGGCCAGCAGGCAGCGAACCTCGGCACGCATCGCCGCGGGCCCGCCCGCGGCGGCGTTGGCCGCGACGACCACGATCTCGTTCTCCCCCTTTTGCAAGTCTGTCGAGATCACTTCCAGCAGCGGCTGGGTCCACTCGGTCGTCGTGGCTGCCCGCCGGCCGTTGACGACCAGCGTGGCCTCGTTGTCGGCGGTCACCACGGCGGCGGCGTGCACCACGTCGGCGGGCAGATCGAAGGTGCGGCGAAACGCCAGTTTTTCACCCGGCGGCGAGTCGGCGAGATCGTTGGACCAGATCCACACCGCCGACGGGCCGCCCGTCGGGGAGGAACCGTCGCTCGGGAGCCGGCGCACCTCGGCGTCGGGCTTTGCGGGGGAGGTGGATGTCAGTTGCCACACCGCGTCGCTGAACTGCTCGGCCGTCATCCTTCGCGGCAGCGGACCCCTGAAGACATAGTCGCTTCCCTGCGGCTGCCCCTCGACGGCCGGCGTGACGGCACCATAGGTCTCCGAGGTGCAGATCGTCCTGAGCACATGCTTCACGTCCCAGCCGCTGGCGACCAGATCGCCGGCGAGGACCTCGAGGAGATCCTCGCTCCATGGTTTCGTCCGCAGGCTGTCAACCGGATGCACCAGGCCGCGGCCGACGAGCCGATGCCAGAGCCGGTTGACGAGGCACCGCGAGAGCCAGCCGTTTTCGGGCTTTGTCATCAGGGCCGCCAACTGCTCCAGCCGCTTCGACGGGGGGAGGGAGGAATCGACCTGCCCGAGGTCGGTGAACAGCCATCGGGGCGTGGCCTTCGCGCCCGTCAGCTTGTCGCAGCGGGCGAGCTCGAGAACCTGCTCGGAGGAGATCGCCGCCAGGTCGTACGTCTGCTGCAGCGTCCAGCGATCGACGAAACTGTCGTGGCAACTGGCACACTTGAGATTGATCCCCAGGAATGTCTGCCCGACGTTCTGGGCGAACTGGATCGGCACCGTCTGGCTGGCGTTGACCTCGCCCCGCCAGACGATCCCGTCGATGAATCCCCGGGACTCCTCCGTGGGCGCGATCAGCTCGCGCACGAACGCATCGAAGGGCTTGTTGTCCACGAGCGACCGATGGAGCCAGGTGGTGATCTGGCGGCGTCCCCCGGTGATGAAACCGGTGCCCGCGTAGTCGTTGCGGAGCAGATCGTTCCAGAAGGTCATCCAGTGCTCGGCGTAGGCGAGGTCGTCGCCCAGCAGTTCATCGACGAGCGCCGCACGCTTGCCGGGGCTGGCGTCGGCGACGAACCGCTCGACCCGCTCCGGATCGGGGAGCAGGCCCGTGATGTCGAGGCTCGCGCGGCGGATGAAGGTGCGGTCGTCGCTCTGTGGAGGCCGCGGCACCCCCCGCTCGCGCCAGTAGGCGTCGACGACACGATCGACGGGATTCGTGCGGCCCCCCTCCGCCGCGGGCAGCTGCACCGTCCTCAGTTGCAGCGGTGGCTCCCACGCGGTGCCCTTGAAGGTGAACCCCTCCTCCCATGGGGCCTGTTCGTCGATCCAACGACGGAGCACCGCGATCGCCTCGGCCGGCAATGGAGGGCCATCGCTCGGCATCCGCGTGTCGGGATCGTCGCTGGTGATCCGGGCGATGATCTCGCTGGCCGAAGCATCCCCGGCCACGAACCCGGGCGTGCCCGAATCGCCCCCGGCCAGGGTCGCCTCGCGGGAGTTGAGCGAATAGCCCCCCTGCTTCGCGTCACCGGTGTGGCACTGTCCGCAATGCTTCCTCAGGATCGGCACGACCTCGTGGGAAAAGTCGATCGCACCGACCGGAAACGAGCCGCAGACAAGGATGACCGACAAGATTGCTGGCAGCCGCATCGGACACTCGTTCCTTCTATCGTCGCGCAGGCGGACAAGAAGACCGGTCCCGCTCGAGAATCATCGTCAGTTGCAGGACGAGATCGACAAATCCCACCGCCAAAATAATACCCGGTCGTGCGGAATCATCGAGTCACAGGTGTTTTGGCACTTCTGAACGGTCCATGGCCCTGGCAAAACCGGGCTTTCGTGAAAACCCCGGCACCCGGATAGGCAGCAGACTCGGCTCCGCCGAGAATGGCGGCCGAGGCGGAAAGCCCTCATGACACGCCCCCGCTGCCCCAGCCATCCCCGCCGCACCCGCCACCCCCGCCGGAGTCCAGCCGTTTCATGTCCGACATGACCATGCCCCCCCTTCCATTGGCCGTCGATCCTTCGGCCCAGCGTGCCCTGGCCATCAACCTCGACGACACGATCTACGGGAGCTTTTCCGAGATCGGTGCCGGCCAGGAGGTCGCCCGCTGGTTTTTCGCCGCGGGCGGCGCGGCCGGGACCGTCGCCAAGACGATCTCCGCCTACGACATGACCGTCAGCGACGCGATTTACGGCAAGACGACCCGGTATGTCTCCCGCGAGCGGGTCGAGCGGATGCTCGACCACGAATACGCGCTGATGCACGAGCGGCTCGACCCCACGCGGGGCGACCGTACACGGTTTTTCGCGCTGGCCGACACCGCCGCGGCGAAGTCGTTCTCGGGGGGCAATGAATGCCATGCCTGGATGGCGATCCGCTTCCAGCATGCCATCCACGCCCCGGCCAGCGACATGATCCTGCACGTGCGGCTCCTCGACGCGAGCAACGCCCTGCAGGCCGACGCCCTCGGCCGGCTCGGCGTGAATCTCGTGCATGCCGTTTTCGCCCACTGGCGGCAGCCCCGGGCGCTGCTCGAGACGCTCCTCGAGCACATCGGCCGCAACCGGCTCGAGATCGACTGGGTGAGGGCCGTGGGCCCCGCCTTCAAGGACGTGGACGAGCGGCTCCTCGGCCTGCATCTCGTCCGCATCGGCTACACGCCCGCCCTGCTCTTCGACGTCAACGGAACCCCGCTGCTGGCGTCGGAATCGATCCGGCGGAAGCGGGTGCTCGTCGAACGAGGCCGGTTCGCTCCGGTGACGAGTCTCAACCTCGAGATGCTCGCCAAGGCCCGGGTCGCGTTCGAGAGCGGACACGGAGCGCCGCGGGCCGACCGTCGTGGTGCGGCCGAGCCCGACGAGGTCTGCGAGATCATGGAGATCACCATGAACAACCTCCGCGACCGGGGCAACGCCGAAGACTCCGACTTCCTGGCCCGCGTGGACCTGATCAACGCGGCCGGCAAGATGGTGCTCGTGAGCGACATCGGCGCCTTCCACTCGCTCGGCGAGTATCTCGCCGACCGTCGCGTCGAGGCGACGGGGCTCGTGCTCGGCGTGCCGCTGCTCCGCGAACTCTTCAACGAGAGCCACTACAAGTCGCTCGACGGCGGCATCCTCGAGGCCTTCGGCCGGCTCTTCACCCACGGCGTGCTGCTCTACGTCTATCCCACCCGCGACGTGATCACCGGGACCGTCGTGACCGCCGAGAACATGAAGGTGTCTCCCCATCTCTCCCACCTGCTCGAGCACCTGCGGGTCAACGGTCTGATCCTCGGACTCGCCTGCGACCCCGCCACCCTGCGGACCTACTCCAGCGAGGACGTGCGGTCCCGCATCTGTGCGGGCGACCCTTCGTGGCGGGAGCTCGTCTCGCCGGAAGTGGCCAGCCACATCGATCGCAACGGCTACTTCGGGGCCAGTTGCCCCGTCGAGTAGCCGCCCCCCGGACGCGATCGCATGAAACCGACCATTCTCAGGGACCGGGCCACCACGCCCGACGGCGAGCCGCTCACGCTGCACGAGCGCGACGGCGAGTTCACGATTCGTGTCGGCGGGGTGGAGCTCATGTCGAGCCGGCAGCACCACTCCGAGGAACGGCTCGCGGAACTGTCCTGTGGAGGCCTGCGGAGCCGGTCCGGCGCGGCCGTGCTCATCGGCGGCCTCGGCATGGGATTCACCCTGCGGGCGGCGCTCGGCCACCTGGCCCCCGACGCCGTCGTCGTCGTCGCGGAGCTCATGCCGGCCGTGATCCGCTGGAACCGGTCGCCCGACTACGGCCTCGGCGCGGACGCGCTCGCCGACCGCCGCGTGGAACTCGTCGAGGGGGACGTCGCCGACGTGCTCCGAGACCGCCGCGGCCGGTTCGACGCCGTGATCCTCGATGTTGACAACGGCGCGCACGGCCTGAGCCTGGCCGCCAATGACCGGCTCTACACGGCCGCCGGCCTGGCGGTGGCGAAGGCGGCGCTCAAGGCCGGCGGCTGCCTGGCGGTGTGGTCCGCCGGCGACGACAGGGCGTTCGCCGCACGCCTGCAGCGGGCCGGCTTCGACGTCACGGTCGAGCGGGCCCGCGTCCACGCCGGCGGGGGCGGTTGGACAACCCTCTTCCTCGGCCGGATCGGCTCCCCGGGCCGGATCGGTTCACCGGCGTGACCCGCCCGCATTCGGAAAGCCCCGGGCGTGCGATGCCGGGGCCCGGATGAAGGACGACGGGCATCCGGTTGCTGGCCAGGATCGACACCTGCCCTATATTGGAGGCACGGTCCCCGGTGACGGCCGGGGAAAGAACCGCCTGGCGGCGATCTCACAGTGGTCGTGACGGCTGGGATTCCTCGTAGCAAAGGAGGTGATTCAGTGACGCAATGTGACTGTATCGGAGGGCTGCGCCGATAGCGGCGAGTCGACGGGCCTGCCGTTGACGCAGCCCACCAAATCCCGGCATCGCGGTCCTGTTGACGGCGGAGAAATCCGCCGCGGCCGGACGGATGACGAATCAGTGGTTCCTACGGCTGCCGCCCCGCAAGGGGCGGCAGCTTTTTCATGACCGCCGGCTGCGAGCCTTCTTGGCGGTCTTCCCCGCGGGCTTCTTTCCGGTCGTCTTCTTCCTGGCCGCGGCCTGCGGCTTCTTCCCCACCGGCTTCCTGGCCGGCTGTTTCACGGTCTTCCGCGGCGTCGCCTGTCCGGCCTGGCGCTTCTTCCCGGCGGCTTTCTTCACCACCTTCTTCCGCGCGGCCGCCCTGAGCCTCGCGTGGGCCGCGTCGGCCAGTTCATCGAGAAACTCGTGGGCCTCGAGGGCGAGGTCCTCGGCCGACAGGGGCTCCACTTCGTCGATGATGAAGAGCGACAGTTCGCCCCGCCGCTGCGCCGTGGTCAGCGCGTTGTATTCCTCGAGCGAGAGGTCGTCGTGATCGTCGTCCTCGCTCGTGAGAAACTCGAACCCGACCCGCGCCTTCGCATCCCAGCCATCGATGTGAAACTCGACGCCATATTCGCGAAACAGCACGTTCCTGGAGATCGCATACCCGCGTGCCTTGAAGAGCCGGGTGAGGAGGTTGCAGCCCTCTGTTTCGGTGAGCGTGTCGGCCATCGGTGCGTGATTTCCTTCGAGTGACGCGGGGCGGGGCAAGGCGGCGACCGCGAAGGATATCCGATCCGGGCGCATCCGGTCACCTCCCGGTCGCCGGTGCCCCTGCGGGCCCCTCCGCCGGCTTGGTAGAGTTGGGGATTTCCGTAGCCGCCTCCCTGGCCGGTCGAGGACCACTCCATGCTTCGCACGCTCATCCAAGACATCGCGGAATGGACCACTCGTGTGGTCACGCACCCCCGCGAGGAACTCACCCATTGGCAGGCCACCGCGCGGTTCTGGTACGACCTCGCGCGGGTGGGCGCCCGGCAGCTCCAGGAGGATCGGGCCCTGCAGATGGCGGCGGCGCTCGCGTTCCACACGCTCTTCGCGCTGATGCCGCTGGCGATCGTGAGCACGGCCCTCTTCAAGGGCATGCAGGGGGTGGACAAGCTGCAGTCGCTCGTCCATCAGCTCGTGCAGACCGCCGGACTCGACGCCGTCCGCATCATGCCGGCCGACGGGGCCGCCGCGACGGGGGCCGCGGAGGGCATCTCGCTGGGAACCTGGCTCGAGGACATGATCGGCAAGTTCGGCACGATCGACCTCGAGACGCTCGGCCTTCTCGGCCTCGCGCTGATGATCTATGCCGCGGTGGCGATGATGGTGACGGTGGAAGACTGCTTCAACACGATCTACCGGGCCCCGCAGGGGCGGCCGTGGCTGAGGAGGGTGCCCGTCTACTGGACGGTGCTCACGGTCGGACCGATCGGCATCGCGCTCCTGTTTCTCGTCGATACCCACGTCGGCCGGTGGATCGCGTCGGTCGATGCCAGCGGCGGCCTGTTGCGGATGCTCGGTGTGGTCTGGAGCATCGGCCTGATCACGCTCATGCTGCTGGGCACCTTCGTGCTTCTCCCCAACACGCATGTCTCGTGGCGGTCGGCCGTGGGGGGCGCCTTCGCCTCGGCGGTGCTGCTCCACGTCGGCAAGGTCGGTCTCGCGGCCTACGTCAACAACGCCTTCTCGTTCAGCCAGCTCTACGGTCCGCTCGGCTTCGTGCCGGTGCTCATGATCTGGACCTACGCGATGTGGATCTGCATCCTGTTCGGCGTCGAGTTGGCCGCGATCGTGCAGCGGCTGGGCGGGCGTCGGGACGAGCTCGAGGAGATGGAGCGGATCCGGCTCAGAGGGGGCGTGGTGGACTCGACGTCGGTTTTGCTCCTGATGGAGGTGGTCGCCGAGGGCTTCGAGTCGGGGCGGGCCGTTTCGCTCGCCCACGTGGTCGAGGAGACGGGCCTGCCGGAGCCGGTGGCCGCCGAGATTCTGGGAAAGCTCGTGACGCAGGGCTTCGTCCATCGCGTGGCGGGCGTCGAGTCGGCCTACACGCTGGCCCGGCCGCCGGAAGACATCACGGCCGACAGCCTGATCGAGTTTGGCCACGGCATGCTGCACGAGCGGAACGGCCGGCGGAAGTCGCGGGCGATCGAGGCGCTGCGGCATTCGCAACGCGAACTTGCCGCCAACACCACGCTGGCCGGCCTGGGCCGCCTGTCGACGGGCGAACGCGAACCCGGTTTCCGTGCCTCGCCGGCGTGAGGCGGCATCGCCCCGGCGGGCGGCAGGCCGCGGGTCGCCCCCGGCCTGCTATCCATCCGCCAGCGCCCGCGCGAGCGGGCAGCCCGCGGCGACGGGTTCGTCGAGCCGGTAGCGGCGGAGCAGCTCCTGCGACCGCTGGGCCAGCATCCGCCGGACCTCCCGCCGCTTCCCCTTCACGCGGGCGATCTGCATCGAGTCGTAGGCGGTCGTCTGATGCCGCATCCAGGCAATCACGGCCGCCTCGGCACGCCGTTCGATCGGGATCCGTTCGGTGCGGGCCACCGTGCCGCTGCCAACGGGCGTGGCGTGCGCGGTGACGGCCTCCGCGAGCCGTTCGGCGAAGTCGGCATGCCGCTCATGAAACCGCAGGAAGCCTTTCACGGCGTCGCGAAAGTCGCCGACGTATTCCGCCTGCACCTTCTCCCGCCGCTTCACCGCCGACGCCTGCCGCCTGGCAAACTGCTCCGTCGATCGCTCCGCGAGGAGTTCCCCGCGAATCCGCTCGATCGTCGCGCGGGCCGCCCAGACGCCCAGGGAAAACATCCTCCTGCCGCGCTGCTCCTGCACCACCCAGTGGTCGCCCGCAGCCTTCACGCGTCGGGTGAGCCCCGGGTCTCCGGGAGGCAGGAGCGCCCAGTCGGCGGGGGCCTCGAGCACCGTGCCGTCCGGCGTGCGGACGCTCGTCGCCGTGGGGCCCGGCCGGTGAACGGGTGATGGCACGGGAAACCTCCGGTTCACTTCGAGCCGTTTTCGCCGGCTTCGAGCGTTTCCCAGCGGGCGAAGGCCTCGGCCAGGTTCCGCTCGGCCTCGTCGAGCCGGCCCTTCTCCACGGCCAGCACGTCGCCCGGCTGACGGTAGTAGTCGGCGGCGGTCATCGCGGCATGCATGGCGGCGATCGCTGTTTCCAGCGACTCGATCACCGCGGGGAGGGCGGCGAGTTCCTGCTGCTCCTTGAAGGAGAGCTTCCTCCGCTTCGCAGCCGACGCGACAGGCTCCTTCCGCACGACTTCCGCCGGCTTCCGCGACGCCGCGGCCTGCGGCTCCCCCGCGGGCCCGCGTTGCCGCAGCCAGTCGGAATAGCCGCCGACGTATTCCCTCACCCCGTGCGCGGGCCGGGCGTCGCCGCGTGCTCCCGTCGCCGCCTGCGGCTCGAACACGAGCAGGCTCGTGACCACGTGGTCGAGAAAGGCGCGGTCGTGGCTGACCACCAGCACCGGTCCCGCAAACTCCGCGAGCCGCTCCGCGAGCAGCGCGCGCGTCTCGGCGTCGCGGTCGTTGGTCGGCTCGTCGAGCACGCTCACATTGGCGGGCTTGGCGAAGTGACGGGCCAGGAGCACGCGGTTCCGCTCCCCGCCGGAGAGATACTTCACCGGCATCCGGGCCCGCTCCGGCTCGAACAGAAAATCCTGGAGATAGCCGAGCACGTGCCGCGGCTTGCCATCGACCAGGACCGTCTCGTAGCCGTCGCTGACGTTGTCGGCCACGCTCTTCTCGTCGTCGAGCTGCTCGCGCAGCTGGTCGAAGAACGCCACCTGGAGATTGGTGCCCAGCCGCACGCTCCCCGAGCCGGGCTCGAGCGAGCCGAGCAGCAGCCGCAGCAGCGTGGTCTTGCCCGCGCCGTGGGG
>SXWC01000020.1 GCA_005789975.1 Planctomycetaceae bacterium | reverse complement strand
GTCGGCGATGTTCTTGACCACGCCGCGGCGGATCTGGCCCACCTCGAGCGTCTCCATGAGCTGCTTCTTCCGCTCGGCCCGCTCCTGCTCGATGAGGGCACGACGCGAGACGACGATGTTGCGGCGGGCCTCGTCGATCTTGAGCACGAGGCACTGGATGCAGCGGCCGCAGTAGTCGCCGATGTCGGCCGGCCGGCGGATGTCCACCTGGCTGGCCGGGAGGAAGACGTTGACGCCGGAGATGTCGACGAGCAGGCCGCCCTTGATCTTCCGCGTGACGAATCCGGTGACGACGTCGTTTTCGTGGACGCTCTCCATGACCCGGAGCCAGTCCTCGATCCGCCGAGCCTTCCGCTTCGAGAGCGTGATCAGCCCCCGCTGCTCCTCGAGCGATCCGTCCTCAAACTCCTCGAGCAGCACCTTGACGATGTCGCCGATCTGAGGAGGCGGCTCGGAATCGTCCCACTCGTTGCGTGGAATGTGGCCTTCGCTCTTGTAGCCCACGTCAACGAGCACGAACTCGTCATCCACCCGCAGGACCTTCCCCTCGAGCACCGAGTTGACCGCCAGCGTTGAGGTCCCGACCGAGTATTCACCCTCGGCCGCACCCGCCATCGCGAGTTCGAGTTCCTGATCGAGTTCGTCGCCGAGTTCCAGTTCGCGGATGAGGTTGCGGTTGACCATGCGTGGGGGGTTTCGGGAAAAAGCGGGGTTGGGGAAGAGAAAGTGATGCGGGCCACGAAGAATCGAGCACGGCAGCATAACAGCGGGCTGCCGGCGGAACAATCGAGCATGATTCCCCCGCCGCCGCAGGTTTCCCGACCGGCTGAGCCGCCGCCCGGCCTGCGGAGCCCCCGGTCCGCGGGCCGATGCTGTCCAGCGGAGGACAAATCGATGATCGGCTTCCAAGCGGTCCCGCGCGGCCCCCGCGTCGTCGCGGCTGCAGTGCTGACGGTCGCCGCCTGCGTTTCCGGGGCAGCCAGGGGGCAGTTTCTCGAAAACGGCACCGCGGGGGCGGCGGCGATCAAGCTCGGCGACGTCCGCACGCAGAAATACCGCGTCGGGGTCGTCGTGACGGCCGAGGGGGGACCTTGCCGCGGCATCTACGCCACCCTGCCGATCCCGCACGACTGGCCCGAGCAGAAGGTGCGGATCGTGTCGGAGGAGACGTCACCCCAGGTCAAATCCCTCCGCTACAGGATGCTGCCCGGCGACATCCGGCAAATGGTGGTGGAGATCCCCGATCTGCCGAACGGCCAACAGGCCAAGGCGATCGTCACCTTCGAGCTCGAGCGGGCCGCGATCCTCGCCCCCGCCTCCACGGACGGATTGGTCCCGCCGCAGAAGCCCGACCGGGCGCTCCGCGGCCACCTCGGCCCCAGCCCCTACATCGAGGCGCGGGATCCGAAGATCGTCCGGCTGGCCAAGGAAACGACCGCCGATCTCGAGGGCTGGGGGAAGGTCGAGGCGATCTACGACACCGTCCGCGAGAAGGTCGAATACCGCAACGGCGAACTCAAGGGCGCGCGGAAGGCCCTGGCCGACGGCTGGGGCGACTGCGAGGAACTCACCTGCCTGTTCATCGCGATGTGCCGCGCCGAGGACATTCCCGCGCGGACCGTCTGGGTCGAGGGGCACTGCTACCCGGAGTTCTATCTCGTCGATGACGCCGGCACGGGCCACTGGTACCCGTGCCAGGCCGCGGGCACCAGGGCCTTCGGCTCCATGCCCGATCAGCTGCCGATCCTGCAGAAGGGAGACAGCTTCCGCGACCCCGATCGCCCCGGCAAACAGCTTCGCTACGTGTCGGAGCTGATCAAGGGGGCGGGCGTCGAGGGGGGCGGATCGCCCCGCGTGACCTGGGTCCGCGAGGGGGCCTGATGGTCCGTGGACAAAGTCATCCATGACCTTTGTCCACCCGGTCGACCGGTGGAGACGCCGGGGGTTTCCACGGTCGACGCTCCTCGCATCCCGCCCGGGAAGACGTGTGGCAAAGCCTGCCGGCGGGCTATTCGGCCCCCATGAAGGCGGCCTCTTCCCCGATCGGACGGCCAAACTGGTCGCGTTGCACGGGCGTGAACCACCGCGGTGCGATCGTCAGGCCGGCTTCCTTCCAGGCCGTCTCCAGCCGGTCACCGGCGAGCTTGACGATCTTTTCACGGCCCTTGCCCACGAGCGTCGAGCGGTCGGCCCAGGGCGTGACCGGGCCCTCGAAGCCGGCTGCCTTCGCATGCGTCAGGGCAGCGGCCATGCTGATGGCGCCCGTCTCGCCCGGCATCAAGCGGTGGCCGTGGGTCAGTTCGGCGACGGGAACGTCGCGGGGAGCGTCGGAGAGGCGCAGCTCGACGAGACGGCCCTTCGGCACTTTGGCGATCATCTCCAGCGGCTCGCCCGTCATGTGCAGCGCCCAGACGTCGGCGATGGCGCCGACCCGCTCGTGGGCCACGGCCACCAGGCCGAGCAGGCCCTCGAATGTGTGGATGAACGTGTTTGCCTTGCCCTCACGCGCCTCGGCCTCCGGCCGGAAGTTGAGTCCGAGCACGATGTCGTGCTTGGCGAGAAGGTCGCCGATGTCGTTGAGCCGCGAGCGGTAGAGTTCGAAGAAGTCCTTGAACGAATGCTCGTCGGATGCGGGGACGACCGTCGCCACGGCCCGGTTCGCTTCGGTGGCCTGGGCGAGTTCGAGGCGGCGGGGCAACGCCGCCATCTCCTCCTTGAAGGTCGCTTCGTCGCCCGCCAGTTGGACGGGCAGATGAAAGGTGCCGCTCTTCAGCCGGGCGCTCACCATCAACCGCCGGGCGTGGGGCACGCCGAACGCGTCGGCCTGCTGCTGAAAGTCGAGGATGTCGATGTCCATGGCGTCGAAGCCGAAGGAAAGCGCCAACTCGATGAGTTCACTGGGGCGGCCGGAGAGGGGCAGGCCGATGGTGCTGAGGTTGCGAAACATGCTCAAAAAGGCTCCGGATTGGAATGTCGTGGGCCGGGCAGTATGACTGACACCTCCGGCATTTGGAAGCACCCCGACGATGTCCACCCTTGAAGCCATCGTGCTCGGCATCGTGCAGGGACTCACGGAGTTCCTCCCGATTTCCAGCAGCGCCCACCTCCGGATCGTGCCGGCCCTGTTCGGCTGGAATGATCCGGGGGCGGCCTATTCGGCGGTGATCCAGAGCGGCACGCTGGCCGCCGTTTGCCTGGCTCTGCGACGGGACATCGTCGATCTGGCCCGGGGAAGCCTCGCCGCCCTCCGGATGGGGCGGCCGCTCGGCACCCCCGAGGCCCGCCTCACCGCCCTGATCGCCCTGGGCACGGTGCCGATCGTGATGGCCGGTTTCGCCTTCAAGGATCTGATCCGCAGCGAGGCCCGGCAGCTGGCCGTGGTGATCGCTGCCCTGCTCGGGGCCACCGCAGTGATGGCCGTCGCAGAACTGGCCTGCCTCCGCCGCGGCCGCCGCACGGGATCGCCGGGTCGCGAGGGCCTCGACCGCGTTTGCTTTTTCGACGGGGTCGTCATGGGCCTCGCGCAGATGCTGGCCCTGGTGCCGGGCACTTCCCGCAGCGGGATCACGATCTCGGCGGGCATGCTGGCGGGGCTCGGCCGGCGAACCGCTGCCCGGTTCTCGTTTCTCCTGTCGCTGCCGGCCGTCGCGGCGGCGGCGATCCTCGAGGCCTGGCAGCAGCGGCAGGAGATCCTCGGCGGCGACGCATGGGCCACGCTCGTCGGCGCGGTCACGGCGGGCATCGTGGGGTATGTGTCGATCCGCTGGCTGCTCCGCATGCTCACCGGCCACACGCTCTGGCCGTTCATCATCTACCGAATCTGTCTGGCCGTCCTCCTCGCCTGGCTGCTCGCCTCCGACTGGGCGGCCGCTCCCGTCGCCTGACGCCGACGGGTACAACACATGGCATGAACAGCGACGCGGGCCCACTTCGACGAGCGCCGCTTTTTTTCACCCGGCGGTGGCTCGATGCGTTTGCCATCGCGGTGCTGGCCGGCACCCTTGCCGGCTGGTGCGGCCACTGGTTTTGGCTGTTCGATCTGGCGAGCCACTTCCGCTCCTCGTGGCTGCTGCTCGCCGGCGTCGGCCTCGTGGCCTGCATCCGCTGCCGCCGGCCGATCGCCGCCGCGCTCCTCGCGCTGGCGACGCTCGGGAATGTGGGCGAGATGCTCCCCTACTGGCTGCCCGCCGGCCCGCCGGCCTCCCCGGGCGGTGCGACCGCCGGCCGCGATGTCTTCGTGGTCGCGATGAACGTGCATCGCGTGAATGACGATCCCTCGGCGGCGCTGGCCTACCTCCGTGATCGTCGCCCCGATGTCGTCGCCGTGCTCGAGGTCGATGACCAGTGGGCCGAGGCGCTCGACACGCTCGCCGATCTCTTCCCCGAGCGCATCATCCGCCCTCGATCCGACAACTTCGGGATCGCCGTCCTCTCGCGATGGCCGCTCGACGATCAGGACGTCGTCATCTTCGGTGACACCGGGTATCCGAGCCTCGTGGCCACGGTGCACGGCCCCGCGGGCGATTTCCGGTTCATCGCCACCCATCCCTATCCGCCGTTCACCGGCCGCGCCACCGCCGCTCTCTCCGCGCACCTCGCCGGCGTGGCCGACGCCGCGGCCGCCTCGCCGCTGCCCTGCATCATCGCCGGCGACCTCAACGCGACTCCGTGGTCGCTCCCCTTCCGAACGCTCGTGGCGCGGAGCGGGCTGATCGACACCGCTCTCGGCCGCGGCGTGCAGGCCACCTGGAATGCCCGGTATCCCGCGCCGCGGATTCCGATCGACCACATCCTCGTCCCCCGGGGAACGCGGGTGATCCGCCGCGAGGTCGGCCCCGACATCGGCTCCGATCACTTTCCCGTCGAAGCCGAAGTGATCCTGCCCGCCGAATGAATCAGGGCCACTCCTCCGCGGTTCAGCGAACCGGCTCGAGTGAAGCCAGATCCAAGCCCAGCCGCTTGAGCTTCTTGTAGAGCGTCGTCCGGTTGATGCCGAGCGCCCGGGCGGCGACGTCGCGCCGCCAACCCGCCTGCTCGAGGGCCGCCACGATCAGCTGCCGCTCCGGCGTGGCCATCGCCTGCTTGAGACGCGTGGGCGCAGCCACGACGCGACTGGAGGACGTGCCGCCGCCGAGCACAGCCGCCGGCAGGTCGCCCGCCTCGACGAGATGACCGCGGCCGAGAAACACCCCGCGTTCGACGGCGTGCTGAAGTTCGCGGACGTTGCCCGGCCAGGCGTGGGCCAGCAGGGCGTCGAGCGCCGCCGGCGTGAAACCTTCGACTCGCCGGGCGGCCCGTGCCGAGACCGTGCGGAGAAAATGGGCGGCCAGAACGGGGATGTCGCTCGTTCGCTCGCGGAGCGGTGGCATCTCGATCGACACCACGTTGATCCGCCAGAAGAGATCCGGCCGAAACCTGCCGGCCGCCACGAGGGCGTTCAGATCCTCGTTGGTGGCCAGGATCACCCGGGCCTCGACCGTGTGGGTGCGGGAGCCGCCGACCGGCTCGAACTGCATCTCCTGGAGCACGCGGAGCAGCTTCACCTGCAACGCCGGCGACGCGGTCGCCACCTCGTCGAGGAAGATCGTGCCCCCGTCCGCCTGCAGAAACTTGCCGTCGCGGTCGGCCGTGGCGCCGGTGAATGCACCAGCCACATGGCCGAAGAGCTCGCTCTCGAGGAGCGACTCGGCGAGGCTGCCGCAGGCCACCTCCACGAAGCGGCCCTGCCGGCCGCTGGCGCGGTGGATCTCGCGGGCGAGGAGCGATTTACCGGTGCCGCTCTCGCCGGTCACGAGCACGGTGGCCGGAGTCGGGGCGACCTGCCGGGCGATGCCGAGAACGCCCGCCAGCGCGGGATGCGTGCCGAGCACCGCCGCTGGCGTGGTCGTGTCGGCGCGGGCCCGGCCGGCCCGCGCGGCCGACGTGACGGCGGCGAGCAGCGCCGCGTCGATGAACGGCAGTGCGACGGCGGCATCGGCCCAGTCGGCCGTCGCGGTCGCGTCCCTGGCTTCACCCGGAACGGTGGCCACGAGTCCGGCGCGGGGGGACGCGGCCCGCACCGCCATCGCGACCCGCCGGGCCCCGTCGTCCGGCAACGCCGCGTCGATGATGCAGATGTCGAAGCCGCCCGTGCCGGCGGCGCGGATCGCCTCGGTCTCCGAGCCCGAAGCCGTGGCGTGCCCGCCGATGCTGCAGAGCCACTGGGCCATCGCCGAGGCCGTCCGTCGGTCGTCATCGACCACGAGGATGCGGGAGGCCTGGGGAACGACCGACTGGCAGAGATCTGGCATGGATGGCTCCTGGCGGAGGCTCTGGCGGCGTGCGGGCCAAACTCTCCACAAGGTTCCTAGGTCGCGAAATGGCGACGGCAAAGTCGCCCCAGGGCGACATCTTTGCCAAATCGTCACCCCTGGTCCGCTACGACCGGCGCGACCCGCGCCACACCACCGGAATCAGTTCAAAAGAGGGTTCGCCGGGCAAAAGCGGCTCATGCCGCAAGGCCCTCGCGGAGAGCCGCGGCAAGCCGTCCCGCCGTGGTCGGGAGACGCCGCAGACGCGACCGCCGTCAGCGGTCGCCCCCGGTTTCCGACCGCTCATCGGGCTCGTCGTGGTTGACGTCACCGAGCGAGACGGCGTCGGCGATCCGGTCGGCCGCCGGCCCCAACAGGATCTCCCGCTTCTCGAACAGCGCCTCGGGGTCGTGGTCGAGCATCCGAATCCGCCGCTTGCGGAACGAGAAGAAGGCGATCACCGCCAGTGCCACGAGGGCCACGGTGATCACCACCGCGGTGACCCCCCGCTCAGCCGAGCGGATCAGCACCGTGATGCGGTCGCCGAACAGGTAGGCCAGGCCGAAGAAGCCGCTGATCACGACCGACGCGCAGATGAAGTCGGCCAGCAGGAACCACCGGTATTTCACCCGCAGCATGCCGGCCGTGAGATAGAAGGGGCTGCGGAGGCCCACCAGGAACCGGGCCACGAAGAACGCCATGATCCCGTGCTTCTTGATCAGGTCCTCGATCGTCTTCTCCCGTTCCGGTGTGAGGAAGCCGGACCACCACGGATGATCCCGGAGGATCCGGGCCCCGAAGAACCTCCCGATGGCGTACATCAGACTGTCGCCGAGGAGGGCCCCCACCATGCAAGCCGGAAGGGCGTAATACCACTTGAGACCATCCTCGACCCGGCTCGCCACGCCCGCGGCGACGATCGGCACCTCCTCCGGAATCGGCAGGCCGATGCCCGTGAGCGTGAGGAAGAGGATGATGCCCAGGTAGGAGCCCCGCTCGATCCAGTCGAACATGATGGATGGAATGTCGGCGGGGGAATGACGGTGTGCCGCGCGACTCGGTGCCGCCGCGTAGGGTCGGGGAAGTGTACCGCACCGCCGCGGTCTGGTCAGGGCACGGCGGGGGGTGGTGCCGGTGGCCTGTTGATCCATTCCACGTCGAGGCCGGCTTCGGGCTCGAGCGCCACGGTCTGCTCGTCGAGATTCGCGAGCACCAGCCGGAGAGTCGCGGCCCCGCCCGGCAGCATGAGGATCGCCGCGACATCGCCCCCCTCCGGTGCGATCAGCGGCAGCCCCGCCGGACCGAGCACGTAGAGCGCCGTGGCCAGCGCGTCGGCCTCGGCCGCGGAAGGGGCGATGACCGTCGCGGAGATCACGCCCTCGGCAGGCCGACCGCTGCGGGGATCGAGAATGTGTCCGAGCTTCACGCCCCGGTCGATGAAAAACTGCGTGCCGGAGCCGCTGGTGCCGAGCGCGCGGTTGTCGAGCACGATCGTCGCGAGCCGCCGGCCGGGGCGCAGCGGATGCCGCAGGCCGACCCGCCAGCCGTGCCGGCCGGGGATTGCCGGCCCCTGTGTGCCCCGCCCGCGGACGCTGCTCAGGCCGCCGTGCACCAGGACGCTCGGCACGCCCGCCGCCGTGAGCCGCTCCAGCGCCCGATCGAGCGCCCAGCCCTTCCCGATGCCGCCCGGGTTGATCTCGACTCCCGGCCGCAGGAAGCGGACCCGCCGGGCATCCGCATCGAGGTCCACCCACTGCATGCCGCAGGCGGCGACGGCCGCCGCGAGCGCGGCCGCGTCGGGCGTGCGGCCCTGACGCCGCACGAAACCCCAGGCCCGCACGATCGAGCCGGCGGCGATGTCGAACGCGCCGGCGGTGCGGGCCTGCAGGGCGCGGGCCCGCACGAGCAGGTCGCAGACCTCGGCCGAAATCCCCACCCAGCCCGCCGCGGCCGTGGCGTTGATTCGCGACAGCTCGCTCGACTCCCGGTATATGCTGATCCGCTCCTCGAGCGCATCGACGAGGTCGAGGGCCTCGATCGCGAGCTCCGTGTCTCCGGGCACCTCGCCGGCGTTGAACGCCACCTCGAACCGGCAGGCCATCGCCTCCCGTCCGACCACGAGCGTGTTGAGCTCTTCGTCGGCCATTACCGCGGGGCGAGCCCCCTGTCGAAGGCGGCCTGATCGCGGCGGGCGACGGCGAGTTCGCTCTCGAACCGTTCCAGCGGAATCGTGTAGACGGGCCGCTCCGCCGTGTGGGCATGGCAGTGGGCGACGAGCAGCCGGTAGAGAAACTTGAACAACTGCCGTGGCACGCGGAGCGCCCGCAGCCCGTCGATGAGCCGCCGCTGATCGACGGCGGGATCGAAGAGCTGGGCCAGGGTGGCCGGCGGCGTGCCCACGCTCGCCGCCTTCACCCGCGTCGAGGCGATGTCGTAGAGCGTCTCGCCAGACCACTCCAGCGAGGGTACGAGGTTCTGCTTGTCGAGGCGGGCCCGCTGATTGAACTGCTCGCTCTCCCGTTCGATGAAGCGGTAAAGCTCCTGGGGGAGCAGCAGCTTGAAGCCGAGGCCGGGGACCTTGAGAAACTTGTTGTCGAGCATCGGCCAGATCACCTGCCGCATGCGGTCGGCCGATCCGTTGATGAGATCGGGTTCGTCGAGCCGGTCAACGATCACGACCATTCCCTGCCAGCCCAGGGCCGCGAGCACGCCCTGCAGCTTGGCGAGGAGCTCGTAGCGATCGTCGCTGCGGGCGAGCGCCGGCAGCGGCTGGCCGGCAAGTTCGACCTCGGGCATCGAGGTGAGCGCCCGCGCGAGCTGGCCAACCGTGCGATTGCCGCTGCGCATGCTGCGGACGATCCGCCAGGCCCGCCAGGTGCTTCGCAGCCGCCGCCAGGCGAAGGGGAGCCAGGCCGCCGCGAAGACGCCCCACGGCCAGCGCCACGCAGTCCACGCGAGTTCGCCCCGGGCGACGCCCGCCCCGAGGGCGGCGAGCAGCCCTGCGGTCGCGGCCAGGCCGAGGAGCCACGGCCAGTTGCCCAGCCAGGTTCGGTAGCCGACCCGCCGCCGCAGCCGGCTCCAGCGCACCGGAAACGAATCGCCGGTCGACTGGTCGTAGCAGGCGGCGAGCAGCGCGAGGTCGCGGGCCTGCGGGCGTGACAGCCGGGAGGGCTTCGCGGCCGCCTCCGTGATCGTCGTCGTGAGTTGCGTGACGGCCAGGGCGAGGATCGCATCCATGTGGTCCCAGAGCTTCCACTGGGCGAGCGCCTTCTCCACCGAGCGTCCCTTTCCGACACGGCTCACGAACCGGTCGAGAAACGGATTGAAGTCGTCGTAGAGCACGACGAACGTGCGGGCCTCGGGATGGGCTTCGTTGTGCCGCTCGAACTGCCGCACCATCTGCAGCTTGAGCGCGGTCTTGCCGGAGCCCTTCTCGCCGAACACGATCGACGTGCTGGGGTCGGCGGGGTCGCCGTAGATCTTGTCCCACGCGGGATGAAACGTCGTCTCCAGGCAGGTCCGCTTGAAGACGGTGTCGTTCTGCGCGTCCTCCTCGGCGAACGGATTGCCGGCGATGCCGTGGTGCTCGAGGAACTCCTGGACTTTCATCGTGCGGGGCGGCTCCCGGGGCTCGTGTGGCCGGTCACTTCGACGCCGGCACCATGCCCTCGACCATGCCGCGGACTCCCGCGGCGTGCTTCTCGACGGTGGCGGCCGGTCCGTAGAACTTCAGGAAGTAGTTGCCGCCCGGGCCCTCGACGATCGCGGCGAGCATCCGGTAGTCCGGCCGCTCGATCGTCTTGCCGCCGGCGAACGGTCCTCCCGGCGAATCCTTGAAGGTGCCCGAAACATCGACGATCGTCACCTCCCGGCCGGCGATCTTCATTTTTTTGGTCGCGGCCTTGTCCTTGGTGCTGCCGCCGTCGGGTTGTGCGAACTGGCCATACCAACGCTCCACGTTGGCCTCGACCGTGCCACCGGCTCCCATCACGGTCATCCGCCCGGCCGGCAGCGGCGCCCCGTCGGCGGTGACGCCCTCCGAAGGGATCGAAAACTCGGTCTCCACGATCCCCGACTTGGGCTGCACCCGCTGCCAGCCTGCCGGCGCCTCGAGCGACATCGAGCCGTCGGCGATCGTGAATGCCCCCGCCTGTTCGGCGACTGCGGGCTGCGCCATGGCCACACCTTCCGGCACGGCACAGACCGCGCAGGCAACGGCAACGGCGAACCAGCCTGAAAGACGTCTCGAAACAAACGCGGTGGTCATGCGCGGCTCTCCGGGAAGGGGGCGGGAAGCGTCATCCGAACGGACAGCGGACTTTAGCACAACGGCCACCCGATCGCTCACCGCCAGGAGAGTCCGACATCCGGCGGCCGCGGGGGAAAATCGGGAAAAACCTCGCCGATCGACCGCCACTCGGGCCAGTCCGATCGCCAGACGAGCTCGGCACCGGTGACGTCGGCGGAGCCTAGCCACTCGAGGATCGCCTCCGCCGACATGGCGCTCGAAGGCGTCCCTCCGGGCACCGCGACGCACCACAGGGCCCCGGGTGCCTCGGCGATCGAGGCTGGCATCGCCGTGGGCGCGGGGGCGTCCGCTGCGAGGAGCACGTCGACATCGGGCTCGGGCGGCTCCTGTGCCGCAGTCGGGGAGGGCTGCTGCGGCGTGCCGGGCTGCGCCGTGACGGCGTTCGATCCCGGCGACGCCAGTGCGAGGGCCCGCGGAAGCGTGACCGCGAGTTCCTGATCGAGCGACACCACGGCCGCCACGGGCAGGTTCGCCTGTTGCTGCGGAGCCGGCGTCGAGGGTTGGGCCGATGTTTTCAGGGACGCCGGCGGTGCGACGGCGAGTTGCGGGATGCGAAACTTCGCACCACACGTCGGGCACACGCCTTTCTTGCCGGCGAAGGAGTCCTTCACCTTGATCCGGTGGCCCATCGGGCAGTGCGCGACGATCCCCATTGGCGAACCCTTCCGATCATGCAAACCGTGACCGTTCACGTCCATTCTCGGGAGACTGGCCGTTCGGAGCAAGGGCGAGGCCCCATACTTGTCGCGGGGTTCGGCAGACAATAGGCTCCCGACGAACGTGGTCCGAGATGGCATCACGGTCGGCCCCCACACGAGGAGAGTTTCCGATGGCACGGCGAGACGCAACCGAATCGGACCAGCGCCGGCCGGAAGAGGAGCAGGAGCGGGGCCCGGTCGAACTCGCGATCGTCGGCGACCTGACCGACAACGAGTCTGAACTCACCGACCGCCTGCTCGGCGTGGAGCCGGGCGGGGAATGCACGATCTACTTCGACTCGCCCGGCGGCAGTCCCTACTGCGCCATGTCGCTCGTGACGCTGATGCGGATGCGCGGCATTCAGGCGACGGCCGTGGTCACCGGCGAATGCTCGTCGGCGGCGCTCTGGCCCTTCGCGACCTGCACCCGGCGGTTGGTCACGCCCTACAGCGTGTTCCTCTTCCACCCCATGAAGTGGCAGAGCGAGGAGCACATCGGCATCCGTGAGGCGGCCGAGTGGTCCCGGCACTTCGCCGACCTGGAGCGTGACATGGACGTGCTGCTCTGCGACCTCTTCGGGCGTTCGGCCGACCTGATCAACGAATGGATCCGGGGGCATCGCTATGTCACGGGCAAGGAGATGGCCGCCGCCGGCCTTGCCGAAATCGTCGGCCTCGAGCCGTTGGAGTTCCTCGTGCCCAAGGACTGAACGGCCGCGCCGGGCGGTCGTGACGGCCGCTCAGCTGCGGTAGTCGCCGTGGCAGGCGTCGCAGGATTTCTTGAGTTCGCTCGCGGCGGCGCGGGCCGTCTCGTAGTCCTTCTTTCCGCAGGCGTCGCGAATCTTGACGGCGGCGTCCCGCATGGTCGCCGCATAGCCGCGGTAGGAGTCGTCGTCGTGATACTCGAAGTCGGGCTGCTGGATCGCCTCGCCGATCGCGGCCACGATTTCGGCGTCATGCACGAGCCGCGCGACCGCGCGGTCGAAGTCGCCCTTCGACGCGATCGCCCCGCCGATGCCGTTCTCCGCCGCCTCCAGACGCGTCATCAGGGCGGGCCGGCCGGCGACCTGATTCCAGCGGAAGTCCTCGTCGCGGTCGGCCTTGCCCTGGGGTGAGCCGCCGTCGAGCATCGCCTCGAGGTCGGCGAGGCGGACCTTCGTCTCGCCGAACGACTGGTCGGTGCCGACCTTGCAGTTGAATCCCACCCGGGCGAAGAGATCACGGGCGGTGGCGGCGTCCTTCTTCCAGCGGATGTCCTTGTCGTAGGCGGCGATCACACCGAATGCCAGTGCGATCGCGCTGAAAGATTCCCGCGCGGTGTCGTAGCCCCCCCCCTTGAAGTCGGACGGTCGGCTCGAGACGCCGGCCACCGCGGCCTTCATGTCCTTGATCTCGTCGGTCAGTGTCTCTTCCGAGATCAAGGACGACCACTTGAATCCGTCCCCGCCGCCCGGGCCGTTCGCCGCCGCTGCGGGCTGCGATGCGCCGGCGGCCGCGGTCACCATGCGGGCGGCTGAAAACGAGGGCCTTTCGCCCTGGAGTGTCGCGAACGCGTCGTCGAAAAAGTTGCCGAGGGTGCCCTTGTCCCACGGTGCCGAAGGGGGCCTGGCCCGCTTGGCGGCCCTGGCTCCGCGTTCGGCCCGGGCCGCGCCGGCGGCGGCCCAGATGCAGGCGATCGCGATCATGCCGACCAGCGTTCGGAGAATCGGCATCCTCCACGCCTCCCGCCGTCGCCAAATCTGCCGCCGCATGAGGCTGATCCTCGGGGGTTTTTGCGGCCTCTCCGCCGCGGTTCCCAGCATACCAGCCGCCCGCCCGAGGGCCCCGGAGGTTCGCCTTGACGCGTTCACCCCCGGCCGTCACTGTCCGCGCCGTTCCGGCCCGGCAGAGCCCCGGGCCACGACACTCCGAGGAGTTTGGGCAGCATGCGACGCGATCAGCACACCCCGGCCACCGGTTCCCTCTGGCACTTCCGCCTGCAGCGGCGTCTGGCGGGCCCTGCCTGGATCGTTTTCTCCTGCCTGGCCGTCGTCGCAACGGGCTGTTCCTCCGCCACGACCGGGTCGTCGGGAACGGAGCCGGCAAAGGCCTCGGTCGTCAAGTTCCTCGATGCCATGAAGCGGGGCGACGAGGCCGTGGCCCGCGACATGCTCACCAGCGTGGCCCGCGTCAAAACCGAGGAACTGGGCGTTTCCGTGGCACCGCCGGTCGGCGACACCGCGTCCTACACCGTGCGGGAATGCGAGATGGTCAGTGAGACCGGCGACCTCGCCCATGTCGCCACGACCTGGAGCGACACCGACGAGGCCGGCGGCACCACCAACGAAAACATCATCTGGGCCGTCCGCCTCGATCCGGAAGGCTGGCGGGTGGTGGGGATGGCGATGAAAATCTTCGACGACATGCCGCCGCTGCTTTTGAACTTCGAAGACCCGGAAGACATGGTTGCCAAGCAGGAGATGGTCGCAGCAGAACTGACCAAGCGGGCAGCCCAGGCCGACGGCGAAGCCGAGCCCCGCACCGCCAGGGGCCCGGCCCAGGCCCCGGCCAAGGTCCAGTAAGGCGATCGCCCCGAGGGCTTCCCGGCCGCTCGCCATGGGCCCTCAAAGCCTGTGAAATCGGCATATTCTCGTCAAAACCCCCATCTTTCTTGACATTTGGGGTCTGGCTGATAGTTTTTCAGCCAAGTTTGCCCAACCGGGACGGCTTTCCTAGCCGGCAAAGTCGTCGGCCTTTGGAATGGCCGGCGTTTGCGATTCCGGGCGGGTTCGACAGACATCGATTGCTGCGGTCCGGTGGCCGTCCCGGATCGGATTTCAGTTCGTGACGGTTTCTTTGGACGCATAACGCGTTCGGTTCCTTAACTGGAGGTTCTGATGAAGCGGTATCTCGGTTTTGCACTCGCGATGTTCTTCGCGATCGTGGCCATCGCCCTGGTCGGTGGCGACACCGGCGCGATCGCCGGCCACGGTTGCCATGGTGGCCGCAAGTGCCACGGCGGTTTGCGGGCCCGTCATGAGGCCAAGAAGTGCCATGGCGAGCGTGAGGGCCTCCTGGCTCGTCACCGCGCCAAGAAGGCTGCTCGCTGCCACGGCGAGGAAGCTGCTGCGGCATGTGAGTCGGGCTGCGGCGAGGCCGTCGAGGGCTGCTCGAGCTGCGGCGAAGCCGTCGAGGGTTGCTCGGGCTGCGGCGAGGCCGTTGAAGGCTGCTCGGGCTGCGGCGGTGAGGCTGTCGGCGGTTGCGCCGGTGGCGACTGCGGCGGTGCTGGCGTGATCTCGGAAGGCGTTCCGACCGAGGCTGCCCCGGCTGCCCCCGAGGCTCCGGCTGCCCCCGAGGCTCCGGCCAAGACCTGAATCTGACTGGACCGGGAAACGGTCCGTGATCGGACGATGATCAAGAGACCGGGCCTCCCTCACGGGAGGCCCGGTTTTTTTGTTTTCGAGCGGTCCCGCGATCGGGGCGATCGGCCGTCAGAAAGCCGACGGGCCGGGTGGCGGAGCGTCGGGGATCGACGGTGGGCTCTGCGGCGGTGGGCTCTGCGGCGGTGGGCGCCGCGGGAGGAGTCGGCCGCGTCGCGGAGGCGGAGCCTGATCGGGGTTGGCCGCTTCGGCCGCGCGACGCTCCGCACGACGCTTCGCGACTTCCTCCAAAACACTTCCCACGATATCGACAATGGCCTCGGTCGTGCCGGGCTCCGCCCCCGCCTTGTTGGCCGCTTCAGCCGTCACCCGTTCGGCCATTTCACGCGGCGAAAGAGGCTTCTCCGTCTCCGGGCCCGCCGACGCCCTGTCTGATGACGCCCCGTCTGCGGAAGCCTTGCCTGCGGAAGCCTTGCCTGTTGCTTCGGCGGCCACGGAATCCGAGGCTGGCTTTGGTGGTGAGCCCGGGGGCGACCAACCTGGCTGCGGTGGTCCGGCAGGCGACGGTCCACCTGCCGCTGGTGCCGGCGCGGGTGCGGGTGCGGGTGCGACCGGCTGCGGACGCGGCCCATCCCGCAGTCGGTCGATCAGATCGACGAGCACCTCTCCCGCAGCGGCCTTGATCGAGCCGTCGAAGATCACCTTGGGATCGCCCAGATTTCCGCCCACGCCGAGTGAAATCTGTTTGCCCGCGAGCGCCGCCACGAGCGGACGGTCTTGCGGCAGATCGGCCGGGATTGGGAGCGTGAGTTTCAGGTCGAGCGAGCGGTCCTCGAGGCCCACCGAGCCCTCCGACCGCACGTCGAGCCGCTGTCCTGCCTGCTTGAGCGGAATGCCAAACTCCAGCCCCTTGTGCCACATCCGCCGGTCAACGAGATGAAACTCGATGTGCGATTCGTCCGCGATCCGCAGCGTGGGTGGCGGTGGCAACTTGAGCGGCATCGTCTTGAACATGTTCTCGACCAGCGGCCCCGGTCCGAGATTCACTTCGTGCATCGACAGGAGCCCGGAGAGTTCGATCTCCTCGGGACGGCCGATCGGCAGTCGGGCTCCAGCGAGCTGGAGGGAGAATCGGCCGCTGGTTCGTGCTGAATCGGCGAGTACCGGCACGATGTAGGCGAGCACCTCCTGCGCGACCGTCTGCTGGAGTTCTGCCTGCGCGAGAAGCCGCACGGGCTCGACGGTCCACTCCCCGGAGCCGTCGGCGGCGTTGGCGAGGGTTGCCCGCAGGTCGATCGGGTCGCTCACCCAGGCCTCGGTGGTCCAGGGACCGCTGATGCGGACGACGGCATCGTCGACCTCGAGCCGCACGCGGACGAGGCTTCGCCGCGGAACTCCCGCCGCCTGCGGGGCCGCGGGCGGCCTGCCGCCCGGTGGCGTGGCGGGGTTGTCGGGAGGCAGGAGGGCGTCGATGTTGGAGCGGTGCTCGCGGTCGAACGTGATGTCGGCATTGAGGCCCTCCACCCGCAGGCGACCGAGGTCTCCCAGTGAAAGGAGGATGCCGGACAGCCCGTTGCTGATTTCAACGCGTCGGACCGTGATCGGCGTCCTGCCGCCGTTTCGTGGCACGACCTCGAGGCCGTCGAGCACGATCGGGCCCCACCAGCCCACGCCGATCCGCGAGAGTTTGAGATCGGCCTGCAGTTCGGGAAACGCCCGGGCCACCAGCCGCGACACCCGCTCGGGCGTGCCCACGATCGAAGGCAGCCAGAGAATTCCGGCGATTGCGGCGACGACGATGCTGCTGAGGAGCCAGCGGACGAGCGTCCAGGCGGGGCTTCGCGGGCGGCTGGCGGCGGGGGACGGATTCGACTCGGCCATGGGCGGTGGTTCTCCGGACGATCGCCGGGCATCTTCTTCCCGACCGGCGACACGACCGATTCTACGCGGAACCGCCCCTTGCCGGTTCGTGCCGTGTGAAACCCGGCATCGATGCTGGTATGCTGCTCGGGAGTTCGCGGGCGTAGCTCAGTTGGTAGAGCGCTAGCTTCCCAAGCTGGATGTCGAGGGTTCGAGTCCCTTCGCCCGCTTTTCTGTTTTCGACCCGCGGACGTGCTCGCTACTTCCCGCTCGCCCGGTAGTCCCAAGGCGACGTCGGATTCGGCTGCGACCAGAGGCCGATCCGCTGGGCCTGGGCCTGGGCCTGGAGTGCCGCGAGGTCCTGATCGTTCGAATAGGCGGCGTAATGCCACGCATTGCCCGTGGCCACCAGCTGACGATTGACGTTCATCCCATCGATCGAGAGATGGCCGATCCAACGGCCGTAGCGGTCGCGGCCGTCATCGACCACCTCGACGCTCCGACCAAACACCATGCCGGCAAGCGCCTCCCGCGATGTCTTGCCATAGTCCTGCCCGATCTCGGGGGCGTCGATGCCGGCCAGCCTGATCTTCTGCTGCTGATTGTTTTCGTCGAGGCACGTCACCGTGTCGCCGTCGCTCACGCCCACCACCCGCCAGAGGTGCGAGTTCGCCGCGCGGCTCGCAGGCGACGGCGACGACATCCCGCTCGAGCTGACCGGCTGCGCGGGAGTCGATCCAGCAGACGGCACCGGCATGACGGGAGGCGGCAGCGCCGCCATCTGCGGCTCCGCCGGCCGGGCGCCCGCGGCCAAAGCGGCGCCGGCGACGGCTGGAGGCACGACCGTCACCCCGTCGCCCGACGACGGTGGGGCGGCGGGCGACGGGACGACGGGCGGCTGTGCGGCGGACGCCCCCCACTGGGTCGGCGGCTGCGGCGCGGCCGGGGCTGTTCCCCAAGACTGGGGCGGCGCGGGCGTGCCCGCAGGCGGTGCGATCGGCGTGCCGGTGAGCGCCCGCGAGTCGGTCGGAAACTGATACGGCGTCGGCTGGTACCGCGCGACGGTCGCCGGCGGCAGCGTCGGGGCCACCGGCTGCGCGCCGCTCGTCGCGAAGTTCCACCCGGCCGGGTAGGCCGGCTGCGGCGCGCCGTAGGCTTGCCTGCGGTTCACCGTGGGAGCGGCGAGCACCGGGGGACCCGACTGATAGGTGAAAACGTACGTGGGCGCGACGTAGATCGTCATGGGGCGGCCATCCGGACCGATGCCCTGGTAGGGCACGGCCTGCGGCTGCCAGCCGGGTGGAATCGCACCACCCTGCACGATCGCCTGCGGCGTCGCCGGCGCCTGCCAAAACGGAATCGGCCCCGGGGCGGCGATCCCCGCTCCCGGCTTGCCGTCCCTGTCGCCGGGCGTCGTCGTGGTCGATGTGCCCCCGCTGGCCCAGGCGCTGACCTTCGCCTCGTCGGATGGCGTCTGGCCGCTCGCGAGCGGCAGCGCCGTCAAAACGAGGAGGCACGCAGTTGCGATGATGTCGCAGCGTCGCGATCCGGCACGTTCTCGGCTTCCCTGCCGCACGGCGTCCGCCCTCCTGGCGAGGTGGGCTTGTAGCACCCCTCCGCCGTTCACTGCGATCGGACTTTTCGGCCCGATCCATCACTTCGCACCGCCACGTCACGTTTCGGCTTGTCGGTTCGGCGGCGGCTGGGTGAACTGGGTGGAATGCGTGGAATCCACCTCATCGCCATCGCCCTCCAAGCCGCCCTCGTCTGGGCGATGCCGACGGCCGCGACGGCCCGTGCCGCCGACGTCGTGCCGGTGGAGCCGCTCGAGGCGAAGGCGCGACGGGCCGGGCTCCGCGTGCTCGAGTCGGATCACCTGATCCTCGCCACCGATCGACCGGCACGCGACGGCGACGGCGTCGCCGATCTGCCGCGGGTTTTCGACGAGGCCTTCGCGGCGTGGTGCGGCCACTACCGGCTCCCACCGGAGTCGCTGGCTTCCTGGCGGGCGTTCGGCTGTCTTGTCGTCGATCGCGAGCGATTCCGCGCCGCGGGGCTGCTCCCCGACGTGATCCCCGAGTTCGTCAACGGGTTCTGCGACCGCAACCAGTTCTGGCTGATGGACCAAACCAATCCTGCCTACCGGCGGCACCTGCTGCTGCACGAGGGCGTGCACGCCTTCACCCTCACGGTCCGCGGCCTCGCCACTCCCACCTGGTACAACGAGGGCATCGCGGAGTATCTCGCGACGCACCGCCTCGAAGTCGCGGGGAATGTGGGCCGGTATGTCCCGACACCGATGCCCGATCGTGCGTCCGACGTCGAGCAACTCGGCCGCATCGAGAATCTCCGCGAACTGCACGCCGCCGGCAGATCTCCCTCCCTTGCCGAAGTGCTGGCCGCGCCCCCCGGCCACCACACCCGGATCGCCGACTACGCCTCGAGTTGGGCCGCCGTCGCCATGTTCGCGGGTCACCCGGCCTACGCCCCCGCCTTCCGCGACCTCGAATGCGGGCCGCTCGATGCGGGGTTCAACACGCGGCTGACGTCGATCCCCGGCTACGCATCAGACCGATCCGCGCGTGATTTCGACGCCTTCATCGACGACCTCGATTACGGCTACGACTTCGCAAGATCGGCGGTCGATTGGTCGGTCGCCCCACCGCTCGACGCACCGCGGAAGATCGCCGTCGTGGCCGGCCGCGGCTGGCAGCACTCCGGGTGCGGGCTCGTGAAGGCAGGCCGATACCGACTCGAGGCGTCCGGTCGGTGCACGATCGGCGCGATGCAAGGCACCACGATCGAGACCGATGCCGATGGCATTTCGCTCGACTGGTACCGCGGCCGCCCGCTCGGCCGGCTGCTCGCAGCCCAGTGGGTCGAGCAACCCGCGGGGGGTGGCCGGCCGACGTTCGTGATCCTCGGCGAGGGCGCGGAGACCGCCGTCACGGCCGTCATCGACGGTCCGCTCTACCTCAAGCTCAACGAGCCACCGGGAAGTCTCGCCGACGACAAGGGCTCGCTCGCGGTCGATCTCCGGCCCGCGCAGCGGTGACGGCTCCGCCCGGTCCGTGGCCAAGGTCACGCGTGGACCGCGAACTCCCCGGCGGCGACACTCGGCAGGTTGGTCTGTCCCATGAGCCACAGATCGACCGACCGGGCCGCCTCACGGCCCTCGTGGATCGCCCACACCACGAGCGACTGGCCGCGACGCAGATCGCCCGCCGCGAACACGCCCGCCTTGCTCGTCATGTAGTCCCCGCCGGTCTTCACGTTGCCGCGCGGGTCGAGTTCGAGACCGAGGTCGGCGATCGGCCCGTGCTTCTCAGGCCCCATGAACCCCATCGCCAAGAGCGCGAGATCGCACGGCCACTCCTCCTCGGAGCCCGGAACCTCGCGAAACTTCTGCTGGCCCGTGGTCTCGTCGGCATACCATTCGATGCGCACGGTCTTCAGGCTGCGGAGCCTGCCCTCGGCGTCGCCCAGAAACTCCTTGGTGAGGATGCTCCACTCACGGCGGCACCCCTCCTCGTGCGACGAGCTCGTCCGCATGATGACCGGCCAATGCGGCCAGGGAGTGTTGGCAGGACGCTCATGACGGCGGGGATACTTGCCGAGATCGGGCGGCTGGGGCAGCAGTTCGAACTGCGTGAGACTCTTCGCCCCCTGCCGGTTGCTGGTGCCGTCGCAGTCGCTCCCGGTGTCACCGCCTCCGATCACGACCACGTGCTTTCCCTCGGCCGAGATCTGGCCCGGCACGTCGTCGCCGGCGTTCCGCTTGTTCTGCTGCGGCAGAAACTCCATCGCATAATGCACGCCC
>SXWC01000166.1 GCA_005789975.1 Planctomycetaceae bacterium | reverse complement strand
TCGACGTGTCGCACATGGGCCGGCTCGCCATCGAGGGCCCCGATTCCAGCGGCTGGCTCGAGTCGCTGCTCACCCGCCGCGTGACCGACATCGAGCCCGGCCGGGCCCGATACACGCTCGTGACGAGCGACGACGGCCCATCGGGCCTGAAGATTCTCGACGACGCGCTCGTGACCCGCGAGGCCGACGCCCCCGACGGCACGCCCCGGCTGGCGATGGTGGTCAACGCCAGCAACCGCGACCGGGTGGTGGAGTGGCTCGTCTCGAAGCTGCCCGCTCATGGCGTCAGCCTCCGCGATCGCACGTTCGAGACCTCGATGATCGCCGTGCAGGGTCCGCTCGCGGTGGACATCGTCTGCGGACTCTGCGATGCCACCGGCGCGGCGGTGATCCGCTCGCTCGGCAACTATCGGGCCGGAAGGGCCACCGTCGCCGGGCACGACGCGGCCGTCAGCCGCACGGGATACACCGGCGAGGACGGCGTCGAACTCGTCGTCGCCGCCGACGCGGCCCCGGTGGTCTGGGAGACGATCCACGCCGCCGGCGCTCCGCGAGGGCTGCGGCCGTGCGGACTCGGAGCACGAGACACGCTACGGCTCGAGGCCGGGATGCCGCTCTACGGCCACGAACTGGTCGCCGACAGCGATCCGTTCGCGATCGGCCTCGGCCTGGCGATCAACCTCGACGATGCCTCCGGCGAACCGCGGCGGTTTCCGGGCCGCGAGAAACTCGCCCAACTCCGGGCGGCCCCGGCGATCAACGTCCGGGTCGGCCTCGCCTTCGACTCGAAGCGTGCCGCCCGTGAGGGCAGCCCCGTGGTCGTGGCAGGCACCACCGTGGGCGCGGTCACGAGCGGCAGCCTCGCGCCGTCGCTCGATCACGCCGTGGCCATGGCGATCGTTCCCCGGCATCTGGCCCAACCGGGCACGGCCGTCGATGTGCTGGTTCGCGACGCCGTGCAGCCGGCGCGGGTCGTTCCCCTGCCCTTTTACTGCCGTCCCGCCCCACGCTCCTGACCGCATCCGTTATCCTGCGTCGATCCACCTCTCGAGGAGATTTTCATGACAGCCGACCTGAAGTTTGCAAAGACGCACGAGTGGATCCGCCCGGAGGCCGGCGGTCTGGCCACGGTCGGCATCTCGGCCTATGCGGTCGAGGCGCTCACCGACCTGGTCTTCATGCAACTTCCGCCGGTCGGCAAGAAGGTGAAGGCCGGGGAATCGATCGGCGAGATCGAGAGCGTCAAGGCGGTGAGCGACATGTACGCGCCGGTGTCGGGCGAGATCGTCGAGGTCAACGCCACGCTGCCGAACCAGCTGGAGACGCTGGGCAAGGATCCATACGGCGCGGGCTGGATCGTCCGCATCAAGCCCGACGATCCGGCCGAACTCGCGAATCTCCTCGACCGGCCGGCCTACGAGGCGCTCGTCAAGTCGTGACCGCGGCCGTTCTGCCCGTCTGGTGGGATGCCGCGGCCGACGGCCCCACCAACATGGCGGCCGACGAACTGCTCGCCGAAGAGGCCGCCCGCCACGGTGGCCTCGTGATCCGGATCTACTCGTGGGCGACGCCGGCCGTTTCGCTCGGCGCGTTTCAGTCGCTGGCGGAGGCCGCGGGCTGTCCGGCGATCGCGGGCCTGCCGCTCGTCCGCCGGCCGAGTGGCGGCGGTGCCATCGTGCACGGCACCGACCTCACCTACGCCGCCGCCGTGCCGAAGGCCCACCCTTGGGGCCGCACGCCGCAGACGCTCTACGACGCGATGCACAACGCCATGGCGGCGGTTCTGGCCGACTTCGGCATCCCGGCCAGGCTGCACGCGGCGGCCGTGACCGATCCGCCGGCGGATGCTTTCCTGTGCTTTGCCCGGCGCTCGGCCGGCGACCTGGTCGCACCTCACGCGGGTCGCGCTGCAACGACCGGCGACCCGAAGATCATGGGAAGCGCCCAGCGGCGGCTCGGCACGACCGTGCTCCAGCATGGCAGCCTGCTCCTGGCCGCAAATCATGCGGTGGGCGCCGAGGCGCGGCTCCCGGGTTTGGCGGAACTCGCCGACCGCGATCACCCGTGGGAGTCCGCCCAGATCGCGGAGCCCTGGCTGCAGGCGGTCGCCGCGGAGGCCGGGGCCGTGCTCGACCACCGCACCGGAGCCTCATGGAGCGGCCGTGAATCGACCATCCAGACCCGCGCCGAGCGGTTCCTTGACCGGCAATGGACGGCCCGCCGGTGACCCTCCCGCGGCGGCGTCGGTCCGGGGTGATTCGCCACTTGATATCATGCACCTGGCCCCCTAACGTAACTCCCGCCCGGTTCCCGTTTGACGGTCCGCCAAGCTGCCGGTCACGGGGCATTCCCCGATCGGCAACGTTTCCCGGTCGTCAACGTTCCCTGATCATCAGCGTTCCATGATCGTCAAACTGATCGTCTCCTCTGGAAAGAGCGCCGGCCGCAGCATTGCGATCAAGCGCAACACGCTGCTCATCGGCCGCGCCGAGCAGTGTGACGTGCGGCCCCTCAGCGAGGAGGTGAGCCGACGGCATTGCTCGGTGACAGTCGGCCCCGAAGAGGTCTGGATCGAGGATCTCGGCAGCCGCAACGGCACGCTCGTCAACGGCACGAAGATCACCGAACGCACGAAGCTGGCCGATGGCGACATGATCCGCGTCGGATCGCTCGAGTTGAAGGTGTCGTGCACCGCCGTCGCCGCCGGAAAGACGGGGTCCGAGGAAGACGTGTCCCGATGGCTGATGCCCGATGAAAAAGCGGCGGGCATGTCGGACACCACGCGTGCGTTGCCACAGCGCGACCCCGGTGACTCAACGGCCGACGCCGATGCGAGCAACATCCACGCCAATGGCAGCCGGCCGGCCGCGGCCGACTCCACCATGGACGGGTCGTTCGTCTCGGGGATCGGTTCGACGCCCCCCCTGGGCATCGATTCGGCGGTCGGGTCGGGCAGGGCCGCCGGGTCGGTCGCTCTCGACGCTCTCAAGGCGGCCAACTCGAAGCCGGGGATCCTGCCCCCGGGGAGCAAGAAGGCCGGCGCCGACTCCTCCCGCGATGCCGCCGCCGAAGCGCTCAAGAAGTTCTTCGAGAAGAAGTAGGAATCCGCCCCCCTCCCCCCGAAGGACTCGGAAAAAGACGAGTTGCATCGGTGGTGACGGTCGTGCGGGCCTCGGGGCTTGCCTGAGCCGTTTTTTTTCGCTGACCGGCACGTCCTCCGCGACCGTTGCCGGTCATGCTTCCGGCAGTCCTTCGCAGCGGATCGCTGCGAGGCCTTTTCGCCCCCGTCATCCTCCGGAGAACGAACCATGACCGTCGCCGCCGTGAAGTCGCCCCGCAGCATCGCCCGCAGCCAGGCCTCGGAATCGCGGGCCGCCGGCAGGCAGAACCGTCGCCGGATGATCGACCCGTCCACGTGCGAACGCGACTACGCCCCCGAGGAACTGGAGTTCATGCAGGCCCTCGACCGCTACAAGCGGACCAGCGGCCGGATGTTTCCCACTTGCAGCGAGGTTCTCGAAGTCGTCCGGTCGCTCGGCTACCGCAGGATCACGGCCGGCTGATACGGTTCCTACGGCGTAGGCCGACCAACCGCCTGCGGCGGATCGGTGCTCGGCGGAGCCATGGATGGCGGAGCACAGACGCCTCCGAGAGAACGGAGGCCCGGAGGGCCGTCGTGAACGTCCGGCGACGGGGTATGGGTGGCCCCGAACCATCACCAGCCGGCGTCACCCACCAGAATCTCCAATCCGCGGGCAATCAACCCCTGGCGCGCGAGGCTCAACTGGGAGCCGTATGAGACTCGGCAAGCTCGGCAAACCAGGTCGCCCTTGCCCCGGGGCCCCCGCCCGCATTACGGTCCCATCGTCGTTTCCGGCCGGCGAGTTGCCGGCGGATCGTGGAGCCTCGTCGTGCGGCATGCGTCCTCCCTCGCGTCCGGTGCGCCGAGAACCGGCTTCATCCCCGCGGCCGCGGCCTGGCTCCTGGCGGCCCTGTGCACGGGCTGCGGGGGCATGGCCAAGACCGACAATGCCGAGGGTGTGAAGCTCTACCAGCAGGGGAACTATCTCGGCGCCGTCAACTCGTTCCAGCAGGCGCTCGCCAAGCAGCCCGGCAATCCCGACTGCTTCTACAACCTGGGAGCGACCTACCACCAGCAGGCCAAGCTCTTCGGCCGGCCGGCTGACATGCAGACGGCCGAACAGTATTACCACCTCTGCCTGGCGCGGAATCCCAACAACGAGGCCTGCCAGAGGGCGCTGGCCGTGCTCCTGGTCGAGGAAAACCGCCGCGACGAGGCGGTGGCCCAGTTGAACACATGGGCGCAGAGCCAGCCCGCCAACCCGAACCCCCACATCGAACTCGCCCGCCTCGCCGAGGAACACGGCGACGTCCGGGAGGCGGAGAACCAGCTGATCGACGCGCTGGCCATCAACCCCAACGACCCGCGGGCCCTGGTGGCGCTCGGGAACCTGCGGGAGGCGTCGGGAGACACCTCCCAGGCGCTGGCCAATTACGGCCGGTCGCTCGCGATCGACCCGCAGCAGCCGGCCGTTGCGGCGAAGGTGGCGGGCCTGCAGGCGGCGCAGTCCGGGGCCTACCGGACCGCGGCCCTGCCGGCGCCCGTCGTTCCGCCGATGGTCGTCGCCCCCGCGCCGGCACCGCCGGGGAACGCGGCCCGTTGACCCTCCCCTCAGCGACTCCTATCCTGCCCCTTGAATCCAAGGATTTCGGGTGCATGCCATGATGGATCGCGTCTTCAACTTCTCCCCCGGCCCTGCCGTCCTGCCGCTCGAGGTGCTCGAACGGGCTCGGGACGAAATGCTCTCCCTGCCCTCGGTCGGGATGTCGGTGCTGGAGATCAGCCACCGGAGCCCCGCCTTCGACACCATCCTCGAAGAGACGCTGCAGCGGATCCGCGGCCTGCTCGGCATCGGCGATTCCCACGAGATCGTCTTCGTGCAGGGGGGCGCGAGCCTGCAGTTCTCGATGGTGCCGATGAACCTCCTCCGGGGACAGTCCGCCGCGGCCGATTACATCATCACCGGCACCTGGGGCGCCACGGGTGCCAAGGAAGCCCGCCGCGAGGGGAAGGTGCACGTGGCGTGGGACGGAGTCGCCACGAACCATGACCGGCTGCCGTCCGATCGCGAGGCCTCCCTCTCCGACACTCCGGCCTACGTGCACATCACGAGCAACGAGACGATCCAGGGCGTGCAGTGGAAGCACGACCCCGACGTCGGCCCGGCCCCGCTCGTCTGCGACTGCTCGAGCGACTTTTTGTCGCGGCCGATCGACGTGTCGCGGTACGGGCTGATTTATGCCTGCGCCCAGAAGAATGCGGGCATCGCGGGCGTCACGGCCGTGATCATCCGCAAGGACCTGCTCGAACGGTCGCGGGACGACCTGCCGACCATGCTCGACTATCGCACGTTCGTGAAGAACGGCTCCCGTCCGAACACGCCCCCCGTGTTCGCCATCTACATCCTCGGCCTCGTCTGCCGCTGGATCGCGGAGCGGATGGGAGGGCTCGACGGCATGGCCCGACACAATGCCGCCAAGGCCAAACTCCTCTACGACGTGCTCGACCGTTCCGGCGGCTTCTACACCGGCCACGCGCGACCGGAATGCCGCTCTGACATGAACGTGACGTTTCGGGTGCCCGACGAGGCGGCCGAGAAGGCGTTCGTGGCGGGGGCCGCCAAACGCGGCCTGATGGACCTCAAGGGACATCGCTCCGTGGGTGGCATCCGGGCGAGCATCTACAACGCGATGCCGGTCGCCGGCGTCGAGGCCCTCCGCGATTTCATGCTCGACTTCCAGCGGGAGCGGCAGGACTGATCCCGTCCCGCGGCCGCGACCGGCCGAAATCGCCCCATCCGCCCGACCCAGAGACACCCGACATGCCCTCGATCATCGTGCTCGACACGCTCAGCCCCGACGGCCTCGCCCTGCTCGACTCCGCGAAGCAGCACGGGATCACCTACGAGGTGCGGACGGGGCTCTCGGGGGAAGCCCTCCGCGAAGCGCTTGCCGCGCACGACGGCGCGATCTGCCGCAGCGGGGTCAAGATCACGGCCGATTCGCTCGCCGGCAATCACCGGCTGAAGGCCGTTGTGCGGGCCGGCGTCGGCACCGACAACATCGACAAGGAGGCGGCGACCAGGCAGGGCATCGTGGTGATGAACACGCCTGCCGGCAACACCGTCAGCACGGCCGAGCACGCCTTCGCGCTGCTCCTGGCCGTCTCGCGCAACATCGCCGCCGCCGATGCCAGCCTGCGGGACCACAAGTGGGATCGCAACAAGTTCATGGGCGCCCAACTCGCCGGCAAGACGCTTGGGATCGTGGGCCTGGGCCGGATCGGCCAGGCGGTGGCCGAGCGGGCACGCGCCTTCGACATGCGGGTGATCGGCTTCGATCCGTTTTTGTCGCCCGATCGGGCGGCCGAGCTCGGCGTCGAACTCATCGACACCGTCCGGGGGATGCTGCCGCACGTCGACTATCTCACGGTGCACACGCCCCTCACCGACGAGACCCGGCATCTCATCGGCATGAAGGAACTCGACATCCTCAAGCCCGGCGTGCGGCTGATCAACTGTGCCCGCGGCGGAATCTACGACGAGCAGGCTCTCGTCGAGGGTCTGAAGCGGGGCGTGATCGGCGGCGTGGCGCTCGATGTGTTCGAGAAGGAACCCTGCACCGACAGCCCGCTGTTCGGCATGCCGGGCGTGGTCGTCACGCCGCACCTCGGCGCCAGCACCGAGGAGGCACAGTCGCAGGTCGCCGTGGAGGGCGTGGGGCTGATCGTCGACTTCCTCACGACCGGGGCGATCCGTCATGCGGTCAATTCCTCGGCGATCGATCCGGCCGCGCTCGAGGGCGTCAGGGGCTTCCTCGATCTCGCCTGGAGGCTCGGCATCCTGCTCTCGCAGATGGACGCCGGTCAGCCGCGTTCCTGCTCCATCGCCTATCGGGGGGAGATCGCGGCCCGCAACACCAGGCTCGTGACCGCCGCATTTGCGGCGGGCCTGCTCGAAGGGGCGATCGAGGACGTCAACATCGTCAACGCCGAGATGCTCCTCCGCGAGCGGGGCATCGACCTCGTCGAGCAGAGCCGCACCGACCCCGGCGCCTTCAGTTCCGTGGTGGCGGTCGATCTTGTCTCGGGCGACAGCGTGCACCGCGCCGCGGGCACCCTCTTCGGCCACTCGATGCCCCGCATCGTGCAACTCGAGGGTCAGCGACTCGAGGCCTACATCGACGGCATCCTCCTGATCTTCACCCATCAGGACGTGCCGGGGATCATCGGCCGGGTCGGCATGGCCTTCGGTCAGACGGGCATCAACATCGCGCAGATGACCGTCGGCAGATCGACACCCGGCGGCGATGCGATCGGCGTGCTGAACCTCGACCAGGAGCCGTCGGCCGAGGCGATCGCGGCCGTGGCCGCCTGCCCGGGCGTGCGGTCGGCCCGGGTCGTCAAGCTTCCCCCCGCCGGCCAGCTTCCGTCGTGGCTGGCTGCCGCGACGGCCTCGGCCAGGTCGGCACGACGCGGCTGAGCCCGCCCGCGGGGCCGTCTTTTCCGCACCCGGCCCCGATCGGGAATAATGTCGCTTCGCTCAGCGGAATCACTCGATGCGGGGTCGGTTGCCCCGTGAGACCCCCGTCGGGCCCTGGGATCGTCCCCAACCATGCCCCCTCGACCGGCGGTCATCGAGCAGTTCAACCAGTGGGTCGCCGAGCATGTCACGGTCCTGTACCGGGTCGCCTATCGCCTGCTCGGCGATTGCCATGCCGCCGAGGACGTGCTCCAGGACACGTTCCGTTCCGCGTGGACGAGCCGACACCTCTACGACCGAGCACGGAGCGAGCGGGCCTGGCTGCTCGCGATCCTGCGTCGCCGCGTCGCCGACCACTGGCGAAAGCGTTCGTCCCGGGAGGTCGTCGCCGCCGATGCCGTCGAACCGGCGGCCCCGGATGGGGCCGAGGCGTTTCGCGACGAGTTGTCCGGGGTCATGCAGCGGGGACTCGCAAAACTGCCCGAAGAGATCCGCGAAACGCTGCTGCTGGTGGTGGTGGGCGAGCTCACGCACCAGGAAGCGGCCGATCTCCAGGGCATCCCGCTGGGCACCGTGCTTTCGCGGGTCAGCCGCGGACGCAGTCGCCTCCGTGAGTTTCTTCTCGAGGAGGGCCGCAAGCCCGGCGACGAGATGACCGCGACGACGGGAGCCCGCCACCGACATGGCTGAACAGGATCGCCACATCGACGTGCGCCTGCGAGACGTCACCGTTCCTGCGGATCTCGATCGGCGGCTGGCCGCTGACGCCGTTTTTGGTGACGACTCGCTCGACCGGCTGCTCGCGGACGTCGAGCTGCCGGCGGGCTTCGTCGAGCGGATGCGGGCGAACTTCGGCAGGCCGCGGCAGACCGGCCGCGGCGCGGGGGCGATCGATCTCGATGGGTTCGCGACGTCCGCCTCCACCGCAGGCGAGCCCACGGACCGACGCCGTTCCCGCGTCGGCCGCTGGGCAACCGTGCTCGTCCATGACGGTCTTGCCGTGGCCGCGGCCCTGTCGATGGCATGGCTCGTGTTCGCCGCCGGCGCCGAGCTCTCCCGGCAGCTCGCTGCGGCACCTCGGGACAGGCTCTCCGAGGCGGCGCGGGGCATCGCGCCCCCGCGGGCCACCGTGACCAATGAGCCGCCGGTCGCCGGCCGACGGTCCAACGGTGGCGAATCGGCGGGTCTCGTACGGCGGCCGCCGCCCCGCGTTGCACCCGCCACCGAAGCCGCCTCCGCCACCGCGAGAGACGTCGCCGGGGAATCAACGGTGGCGGCGAGCGGAGTCGGCCCCGCGACCCCATCCGTGGCGGAGCCGGCGGCGCTGCCGCCCGAGGTCCGGGCCGCTGCGGTGGGCCTCGCGGCTGAACAGCCGGACGACTCGTCGGTCAGACGGCTGCTGGAGCCGCCGCGCGACGCCTGGCGACGGGTTCCCCGCGTGCGGGGCTTCGACCTCGCCTTCGAAATGGCGCACGGCGAGCCGCCGTTCGTCGATCCCGCAGCGGCGGGGCTCTCGACCGACGTTCCTCCCCTCACGCTCCGCACCGATACGTTTGACAGGCTCTCACTGCCCGATGGGAGGTCGTGGCATGGGGCGGACCGAAACCTCCGCATGGAGCATGTCCTTGCGGCGATCCCGGCAGCGGCCGCCGAGCCACGCCCCGGGCCGGCGGGCCGAAGCGGGATTCGAGTGGACGTGCACGGCGTGCGGTCTCTCCGCAGCGTGCGTGGCGCACCGAGCCTGCTCGTCGAAGTGGCGGCCACGGCCAGCCGCGGCGGCAGGGCCGACAGCAGGCCCCCGCTCGACGCCACGATCGTGCTCGACCGGTCGCCCGGCCGCGATCCGGCCATCTGGCCGTGGCTCTGCCGGGGGCTCGCCGCGGTCGCTGCCGAGATGGGGGCGGACGATCGCATCACCGTCGTTCTGTCCGGCCCCGTTCCCCGGCTCGCCGCAAGGCGGGGCGACGCCGGGACCATCGCGTCGCTGGCCGTGGAACTCGAACAACTGCCGCCGATGGACGCATCCGACCTCGATGCCGCGATCCGAATGGCGGCCTCCGAAGCGACCGACTCCGTCGATCGGCTCGTGGTGGTGGCGCACCAGGAGACGGCCGACCGCGGCCGCGACGTGGTTCGCGCCGCCCTTGCCGGGTGGCGCGAGGCGCAGGCGTCCGCCGGGGGTGGCCCGCTCCACGACGTGCCGTCGCACCGTGGCCTGACCCGTTTCGTGCTGGTCGATCCGACCACCTCCCCCGGGGAGCATCCGCAGGGTTCCTCGTTCGGCAGGACTCCGGCCGATGCGACGGCCATCCGCCGCGAGTTCGTCCGCGAGGTCTTCGGCTCCGACACGCTCGTCGGTCGCCAGTGTCGTCTCGCCGTCAGTTTCGATCCGCGTCTCGTGGCGGCCTATCGCCTGATCGGTCACCGTCAGTCGGCGATGGAATCGCTGGCTGTCGCGGCCCCTGCGGCGATCGACCTGCACGTCGGGGAAACGGTGCGGGCCGTCTACGAAATCGTGCCGCGTGGCGGGGCGTCGGCAGCCGGCGTGTCGGCGGTGCTCGAGTGGCGGGATGCGAACGACGTGGAAAACAAATCGCGTGGCATTCTCTCCACCGCCGACCCCGACCGGACCGCGGCGCTCCCGTCACCGCGGAGCTTGGAGCTGATCCTCGCCGTGACGTTCGCCGAAGCGGTGGGAGGCTCGGCGCACGGCGATCCCCGGGCGATCGCCACCGCCGCCGCACTCGTGCGGCGGTGGCGTGAACGCGGCGACATCACTTCTTTCGGCGAAGTGCTTGCCGCCGGCATCGAACGATTCCCGGCCGGTCGCCGTCCACGGCGGTGACCCGGGTCCACCATGGCCCGTGGGCCGGGCCGTTTGACGGACCGTTTGCAGGGCCGCACAATACCCGCTGGCTCGCCAGGACAACCCCTCCTCATCCGACATCCATCATGCGCACGGTCTATGGGGCAGCCGCCCTCGCGATTCTTTTCCTGTCGGCGTCCGGTGCGGTCCGGGGCGAATCGGCGGCGGAGTCGAGCACCCGCTCCCTGCTGGGAAGGCTCGAAGACGAGCAGATGCCCGACGTCATGCTGTGGGTGATCGAGCGGGCGAACGCCGACCCCAAGGTCTCCGCAGCCTTCAAGAAGGAGCTGCCCTTCCTCCGTGCCACGGCTCTGGTGGGCACCAGCCGCAACGAGCCCGACGCCGCCAAGCGGGCGGGGCTGCTCGACGAGGCGGAAAAATCGATCGACGCATTCCTGGCGACCTCGCCCGCGGGTGACCTTGCGATCGGCGCCTACACGCAGAAAAGCAACCTGCTCATCGAGCGTGGACGGAGCAAGCTCGACCAGGCGAAACGCCCCGGGCAGGACGCCCAGAAACTCTCCGCCGAGGGGGCGGCGTTCCTCGACGCCGCGGTCAAGAGCCTGAAGGCCACGGTGAAACCCGGCCAGGCGACGATCACCACGATCGCCAGCGCCGAAGACGCGGTGCTCAGGTCACTTCGCGAGGTGGACGCCAAGATCAAGGCTCTCAAGGGCGACGGGAAGGGCGACGGGAAGGATGATGACAAGGACGACGGAAAGAAGGACGGTCCCTCCAAGCTCCCGCCCGCCCAGCAGAAGGAACTCGACCGACTCGGCGAAGAGCAGACCAAATACCGGGGCAAGCTCCTCTCGATTCGGCTCATGACCGGAGCGGCGATTTTCGAGAAGTCGCGGGCCTTTCCGGCTGGATCGAAGGAAGCGCGGGCGATGCTCGAGGAATCGTCCGGCATCTTCCAGGGTTTGACCGAGAAGTACGGGCCCACCACCGCGGGCACGTTCGCGCGGTATTACTGGGGCCGCAACACCGCCCTCCTCGGCAAGCACGAAATGGCCGCGGAGACCCTCGCCCCGGTCGTGGTCTTGGACGAGAAGTCGCCGCTCGCCGTCTCGCTCCGCGCCAAGGCCGTCAACGTCTCGCTCGAGTGCTGGCTGGCCATGGCGGCCGCGGAAAAAGATGCCGCCAAGGCCACCGACATCCTGAAGCGTGTTGACGAAATCGTGCGGAAGTTCGCGCTCACCCCCGTTGAGAAGATCCCCGGGCGGAAGCTGGACGCCGAATGGCTGGGGCTCAAGTACCGGACCGCGGCGGTGCTCGATGCGTGGGCCGACAAGCTCGACACGAAGGACAGACAGGCGAAGAGCGTCCTCCAACGGGACGCGAAAAAACTCGCCACCGAGGTCGCCACCGCCAACAAGGACTTCGCGAAGGAGGCCCGCGAACTGGCGGCCAAGCTGGGCAAGGACCTCCCCGAGGGGAGTGAGGAGAAAAACTTCGCCGCCCTCGTGGCCGATGCCCGCGTGTCGTTCGCCGGCATGCAGGAGAAGCAGATCGAGGTGAAGAAGTTGCGGGCCGAGGGGAAGGAAACCGAAGCGGAGGCTGCCGCCAAACTCGCCGGGGTCGACCGCGACGCCGCCGCCAAACTCCTCGAGGAGGCGATCAAGATGGGCGAGGCGGAGAAGCAGCCCGACGAGGCGGCGCTCAACTCGGCCCGCTCGCTGCTGACCTTCCTCTACTACGACGCCAGGCGATTCGCCGAGTCGGCTGCACTGGGGACGATGCTCACCGAACGTTATCCCAATGCGGTCGGCAGCAGGCAGTCGTCGCGGGTGGCTCTGGCGAGCCTCCAGCAACTGGCGCTCCAGGCCGACCCCGCCGCAAACAAGGAGGCGAAGGCGAAGCTGACCGCGCTGGCCACCACGATGAGCGCGGCCTGGCCTGCCGAAAACGAGGGGGCCGACGCCTTCATGGTGCTCTTGAACATGGCCCTGGAGTCGCACGATGCCGCGACCATGGCGGTGCTCCTCGGCAAGTTTCCCGCCGAGTCGCCGCGTCGCGCGGAGTTTGCCATGCGGGCGGGGACGGCGTTGCGACGGGAGGCGCAGGATGCCCGCAAGCTCGAGGACTCGCTGCGACCCGACCAGGACATCATCGACGGATGGAACGCAACCGCGAGGTCCGCGATCGACGAGGGTCTTGCGTCGCTCGACAAGGCCGCGACGATGCCTGCCGGGGCCGGCGGCAAGTTGGCTGCGGGCGCTGCACTCTCCCGAGTTCAGATGTCCCTCGACGAAGGAGATCGCGAGACGGCCGGCCGTCTCCTCGAGCATCCGGTCTTCGGTCCGTGGACGTTGGCTTCCGGCGGCGATCCCGCGTTTGCCCAGGGACAGTTCGCGGAGGGTGCCCTCACGGTGTCCCTGCGTCACTTCATCGCCAGCGAGCAACTCGACAAGGCCCAGGCGGCCATGCAGGCGCTGGAGAAGGCTGCCGGCGAGGGGGAGGAGGCCTCCGCCAAGTTGACGGGCATGTATCTCTCGATGGGCCGTGATCTCCAGGCCCAGCTCGAGGCCCTGGGGGGCGGCGACAAGGGCACCTCGCCGGAGGTTCGGGAGCGGGCGACGAAAATCCTCGCCGGTTTCGAGAAGTTCCTCGATGGCCTGGCCAAGCGGGACAAGAAGATCTCCTCGCAGATCTGGGTGGCGACCACCTACTACACACTCGGCTCCGGCAGCGGCACCGGCGCCGTGGTGCCGAAGGCGAAGACTGAGCAATACCTCGACCGGGCCGGGGAAACCTACGCCGGCCTGCTCGCTGCGAAAGATGACTCGAGCGTCCCGGAGAAGGACCGGGCGGACATCGGCCGCTTCGAGCCCTCGATCCGGCTGAAGATGGCCGGGATCTTCAAGGAGCGAGGCAAGTGGGATGCGGCCCAGGAACAGATCGACTGGATCCTGGCCGATGCCAAGCGACAAAACTCGCTGGAGATCCAGACGCAGGCGGCCGATTTGCTCGAGGCGGCGGGGCGCGCCGCCCTCGCGGCCGGCGATTCGGCCAAGGGGGACGCCCTGTTGCGGGAGGCGGCGGCGGGCCGCAAGGCGCCGCCGATCATGATCTGGGGCTGGGGCGGCATCGCCAACAAGCTCTCCCGCCAGGCTTTTTCCTCATCCGACGAGAAGGCGATGAAGGCCCGCGCCCAGTTTTTCGAGGCCCGGCTCCACGTCGCCGACACTCTGCTCACGAGGTCCAAGCTGGGCGGCACGGCGGCAGACCGGGACAAGCGGCTCGACACCGCGAAGAACGCGATCTCCATGACCCGCAAGCTCTATCCCGATCTGGGCGGCGAGGTGTTTCAGAAACGCTTCGAGAAACTTCTCCGTGAAGTCCAGAAGGAGCAGGGGGCCGCGAACCCCGGCGGATTTTCCCAGCTCGCTCAGGAGGCGGGGGCGTCGGCTCCGCCGGCCACATCGGGAGCCACGCCGTGATCGCACCCAGCAGGAATCGAGGACCGATGAACGCCATGGCTTCCCGCAGAATCGCCCGGATGACATGGGCCGCCCTGATCGTCATGGGATCGGTCGCGACGACGCCGGCGGCGCCTCCCGACCGGGTGAAACTCGTGACCGGGGTCGAAATCCAGGGAAACATCATCGACGCGACCCCGGATGCGATCGACATCGAGGTCAGGAACGAGACGAAGAAATATCCGATCGAGACCATCCGTGAGATCCGCTTCGGCGACGAGCCCGAGGAACTGCGGAGTGCCCGCACCCTCCTGCTGCGCAAGGATGGGGCGCGGGCCCTCGATGAGCTCAACAAGCTCGAGCCCGTGGACCTCGAAGGACTCGAGAAGGAGATTCTCGTCGAACTCGCCTTCGTCCGGGCGGCCGCGACCACCCGCAAGGCACTCGCAACGGCGGAGGGGCTCCCTGCCGGACAGAAGGCCCTGAACGATTTTGCCACCACGTATCCACGCACCCATCACCTCTACGCCGTCCAGGAACTCCTCGGCGATGTCCTCGCCCGACAGGGAAAGTTTGCCGAGGCGGCGGCCGCGTATCGCGAACTCGACAAGGGGCCTCCGGCGATCAAGGTGCGGGCCGCCACGCTGAAGGCCGGCCTCCTATCGGAACAAGAGAAATACCCCGAGGCGGCTCGGGAATACGAGTTGGCCGCCAAGGTCGCAGCCGCCATCGAAGGCGACACCGGAAAGCGGGCGAAGCTGGGTGCCGAACTGGGCCGGGCCCGGTGCCTGACGCGTCTTGGCAAGCCGGCCGACGCCATCCTCGTGGCGACGGGGATTCTCGAGGAAGCCGACGCCGACGACTCCGAGACGCTCGCCCGCGTGTTCGCCGTCCTCGGCGACGCCCAGCGGGCCGCCGGAGACCGGGACAGGGATGCTTTGATCTCGTTCCTCACCGTGGGGCTGGTGCACAACACGGTCCCCGAGCAGACCGCGGAGGCCTTGTTCAATCTCAGCGAACTCTGGGAGAAGACGAAGAATCCGGAGCGGGCCCGCAAGGCACGTCAGGATTTGGAAACCAGTTACCCGGACAGCCCGTGGACGAAAAAACTTCAGGCGGTGAAGGCCTCCTGAAGCCGTGCGGCCGGCCCCCTTTCGGCGCCGGGCCGGGTGAGGGTACCCTTACGGCGGCAAAAGACCGGACGGAAACACACCTTTTGAGGAGATGATCATGCTGGTTGGCTCGTGCAACGGTGGGCTGGAAGGGATTCGTTCCTGTCGGTCATGGCAGGCCGGCATGCTTCCCACCCGGATTGGTCGCATGCTCCTCACCGCATGCCTGCTGGCATCGTGGGGTTTTGCCGCCACATTCGTGGCTCCGACCGTTGCCGTCGCCCAGGACGAGGAGATCGTCGATGAGGCCGCCGAATCAGAGCCCGAGGGCAAGAGCTATCTCACGTTTCTCGTCGAGTCGCTCGGCCTCAAATACGTCATCGTCTTTCTGCTCCTCTCCTTCGGCCTCGTGGCCCTGCTCGTGATGTGCTTCATGCAGTTTCGAAAGGTGGTGATGATGCCTCCGGAGCTCAGCACGCAGTTCGAGCAGCATCTGGAGAACAAGGAGTTTCAACAGGCCTATGAACTGGCCAAGAACGACGACTCCTACCTCGGCAAGGTGTTGTCCGCCGGGATGAGCAAGCTGCAGTCGGGCTATCCGTCGGCGGTCGAGGCGATGCAGGCCGCCGAGAGCGAGCAGGCGATGAACCTCGAGCACAAAATCAGCTTCGTGTCCCTCGTCGGCGCCTTGGCCCCGATGTTCGGCCTCCTTGGCACGGTGGACGGGATGGTCGCGGCGTTCATGAAGATCGCCCAGAGCACGACGACCCCGAAGCCCAACGAGCTCGCCACCGGCATCTCGCAGGCCCTCGTGACGACGCTCATCGGCCTCTGGCTCGCGATCCCGGCCATCGCGTGCTACGCGCTGCTGAAAAACTGGCTGCAGCGGTTCAACATGGAAGTTGACGACGAGTCGATGCGGCTGATGTCGCGGTTCCAGAACATGGGCAAGAAGTGAGCCCGGCTTCCAGCGACTCCTGAACACGGAAACTCCACACCATGGCACGCAAGAGGAGCGGCGGTCCGTCACAGACCGACATCGACATGACGCCGATGATCGACGTGACCTTTCAGCTGATCACGTTTTTCGTCTTCACGCTCAACTTTTCCGAGGCGGTGACCGACGACCGGATCCAGCTGCCGATGAGCCAGTTGGCCAAGCCTGCCGAAGGCCCGGCGGCCAATCCCATCACGCTCCAGCTGATGACAAGTGGCAAGGTGATCTACGCGGGGGAGCCCGTCTCCCTGTCGGAGATCGGTGGATACCTGGAAAACGAGAAGCGGGTGATGATCGCGGCGAGCAAGGAGCCCAGTTCGGCCACCGTGATCCTGCGGGCCGACGGCCGATCGACCACGGGTGACGTGCAGGAGCTCATCAAAGCCTGCCAGGAAAAGGGCTTCGAGAAGTTCGTTCTGCGTGCCGAATACGACGAGAGCAAGTGACCCGAGGGTGCCATGGCCGCGAACCGCGAAGAACTGCCGAACAAGATCGCGATCGACATGACGCCGATGATCGACGTCGTCTTCCAGCTGATCACGTTCTTCATGCTCACCCTCAAGACCGTCGTCAACGAGGGCGACTTCGACATCCGCATGCCGCTCGGCATGAGCGCCGGCCCCCCGCCCGAAGACCCGATCCCGCCGGTTCGCGTCAGGATGACGGCCGGTCCGGCGGGTGAGCGGACGAGCATGACGATGAACGGCCAGCAGGTCGGCGACTTCGACGACCTACGCCGGCGCATCATCGATCTCGTCGGCACCGGCCCCGGCTCCAACGCCGACAAGACGGAGGTCGAACTCGACTGCGACCCGAACCTGAGATACGAAAACGTGATCCGGGCGGTCACGGCCGTCTCGGGGCAGGTGCAGCCCGATGGCACGATCGTGGAACTGATCAAGAAGATCAAGTTCGCCCCTCCGAAGAAGAAGTAGCGGCGCGGATTCCCCGATGTCGGGCGCGGTGGCCGCAGCGGTTCTTCCGGGTCGACGGCCGCCGGTTGGGCGGCGATCGAATCGGGACACGGAGTCAGCGCCGCGGGTGGAACTTGTCGTGCACGGCCTTGAGACGTCCGGCGTCGACGTGCGTGTAGCGCTGGGTCGTGGCGATGCTCGAATGGCCCAGCATCTCCTGCACGTGGCGGAGATCGACGCCCCCGGCCACGAGGTGCGTGGCAAAACTGTGCCGCAGCGTGTGGGGGCCGATGTCGGGAGGGATGCCCGCGTTGTCGGCGTGGAGCCTCACGATCTCCCAGATTCGCATCCGTGAGAGCCGGTTGCCCCGGGCCGAGAGGATGGCCCACGTCGGGGTGCCTCCCGACCGGGCTGCGAACGCCTTCCGGGCGTCGCCGAGCCAGGCCGCCGTCGCCGCAACCGCGCGACGGCCGAGCGGCACGACCCGCGCCTTGTTGCCCTTGCCGCGACAGGTGCAAAAACTCTCGGCGAGATGGACGTCGCCGAGTCGGAGCGTCGACACCTCGGATGCCCGGCAGCCGGTCGCGTAGAGGAGTTCGAGGAGTGCCCGGTCGCGCTGGGCCCGCGGACCGTTCCCCTCCGGGCTGGCGAGCAGGCGATCGACCTGGGCCGGTGAAAGCGTGCCTGGGATGACGTCGTCCCGCCGCGCGGCCCTGATCAACTCGGCCGGGCTCTCGGCGATCACACCCTCGAGCTGGAGAAATGCGTAGAAGGTTCGCAGTGTCGCGGCCTGGCGGGCCACGCTCGCGCGGGCGAGGCCTTTCTTGGAGAGCGCCGCGAAGTAGTCGCCGAGATCCCGGACCGACATGGCCGCCACCGCTCGCCCAGCAAGCCAGCCGGCGAAGTCCCGCAGGTCGCGGCGGTAGGCCGACTGCGTATTGTCGGCAAGGGCCCGTTCGTGCCGGACATAGTCGAGAAACCGCTCGACGAGCATGCCCGTGCCGGCCGAGGCATCGACGACGCGGGGGGCGTCGAGCAGGATCTTCCGCGTCCGCGGCCGGCGGGGCTCAGGAGTGTCGGCCATGGCACCTTCCCGCCCGCGAAATCTGCAGGGCCCCCTACGCGTCGTAGCCGAGGTTCGGGGCGAGCCAACGCTCGATCTCCGCGACCGGCATTCCCTTCCGGGCTGCGTAGGCTTCGACCTGCTCCCTTGTGAGGCGATCCACCGCGAAATATCGGCTTTCCGGGTGCGCAAAATAGAGCCCGCTGACGCTCGCCGCCGGAGTCATCGCGAAGCTCTCCGTGAGCCGCATTCCGACGGCCTGTTCCGCCCCGAGCCAGTCGAACAGGGCCCTCTTTTCGGTGTGGTCGGGACAGGCCGGATAACCGGGCGCGGGCCGGATGCCCCGGTACTTCTCCTCGATGAGGTCCTCGGGCGTGAGCCGCTCGGCCCGCCCGTAGCCCCACTCGTGGCGGACCTTGGCGTGGAGCCACTCGGCGAAGGCCTCCGCCAGGCGGTCGGCGAGCGCCTTCACCATGATCGAGGAATAGTCGTCGTGCTCGGCGTCGTATTTCCGACAGAGTTCGTCGCAGCCATGGCCTGACGTGACCGCGAACGCGCCGATGTAGTCCTTCCGGCCGCTTTCCAGGGGGGCCACGAAGTCGGCCAACGCATGAAACACGTCCTGCCCCTTCCGCTCCCACTGCTGCCGCAGCGTGTGCACGCGGCCGACCTCGGTCGTTCGCGACTCGTCGGTAAACAGCGCGATGTCGTCGCCGACGGAGTTGGCTGGGAAGAACCCATACACACCCTTCGCCACGAGCGACTCGTCGCGGACGATCTGATCGAGGAGATCGAGCGCGTCGCGATGGAGTTTCCGGGCCTCGACGCCCACGACCGGGTCCTCGAAGATCGCCGGATGCTTGCCCCTCAGCTCCCACGACATGAAAAAGGGCGACCAGTCGATGAACGGGATCAGCTCCGTCAGCGGAACCTTCTCGAGCGTCCGGACGCCGAGAAACTCCGGCACGTCGATCGGCGCCGTCGCCCACTCGGTCGTCCACCGCTTCCCGCAGGCGGCAGCATAGGGCACGAGTTTCGTCTGCTGACGGAGCTTGAAGTTTTCGACGTCGCGGGCCTGCGCCGCCCGGTTGGCCCGAGCGAACTCCTCCCGGGCCGTCGGACTGAGGAGCTTCTCCACCACGCCGGCCGCCCGGGAGGCGTCGTTCACATGGACGACGGCGCCGGAATACTTCGGGGCGATCTTCACGGCCGTGTGCCTGGCCGAGGTCGTGGCCCCGCCGATCAGGATGGGCATCGACAACTTCGCATGCTCGAACTCCTGGGCCACCTGCACCATCTCGTCGAGGCTCGGCGTGATGAGTCCCGACAGGCCCACGATGTCGGCCTGATGCCGGATCGCCTCCTCGATGATCTTGTTGCAGGGCACCATCACCCCGAGATCGACCATCTCGTAGCCGTTGCATCCGAGGACCACGCCCACGATGTTCTTG
>SXWC01000165.1 GCA_005789975.1 Planctomycetaceae bacterium | reverse complement strand
GCATCAGGAGCGTGAGCGGATATCCCTTCGCGGCGCAGACGAAGGCCAGGGCGATCCCGGTGTTGCCGCTGGTCGGCTCGAGGACGTGCTGGCCGGGCTTCAGCCGGCCCGACTTCTCGGCATCCCAGATCATCGCTGCGCCGATGCGGCACTTGACGCTGTAGGCCGGATTGCGGCCTTCGATCTTGGCGAGCAGCCGGACGTTGAGTCCGTTCGCCAGCCGGTTGATCCGCACGAGCGGCGTGCGGCCGATCGTATCGACATTGTCAGCGAACACGGACATCAGCGCCTCCTTGCGCCCCGGGCCTGCAGGCCCGGGAGACTTGAGTCGCCTCCGTGATGTCCGGTCAGCGTTGTGGGAACACGTTCATACGCCTCGGCAGGTTCCGGCAATCCAGCCGGGCCCGCAAAGTTTCCGTAGGTTAGCGAGACAGCCAAATCTTGAGAAGTGGCTGCGAGCGGTGCTGTCGCGAGCGCGGGCGGAGTCCAAGCCCCTTCAACGGCGGCCGGTTCCGGCCAATAGAGCCGCAGATAAAGGGAAAACGGACCTGCTGGAGCCGCGAGTCGGTTCGGCAACGTGGTCGTCGGCTCGCCGATCGCCGGGCCGATCGCGATCTCCAGTGAGCCATCGGCCGCGAAGGCCAAGGCCGCGGATCGCGAGCCGATCGAGTGGCGGCCGACCGTGTCGGCCGGCAGCGAGTGCCGCTCGTCGTAGACCGTCAGCGACCAGAACCCGCGGGCCGGGGGGAGGCTGTCCGGCGGGAACCTAAGCCGGTAGTCACGACGTCCATCGAGCCGCTCGCCATCGGCATCGACCTCGAGAAAGTAGTAGGCGGTCTCGTGACGCCGATTCACGAAGACATTCGACTTCGCAACGGCCGTGCGGGTGAGATAGTCGGTGCCGAACTCACCGCCGTTGACGAGCGTCGTCCAGCCCGTCGGCAGCGCGGTGCCGACGTTACGGAAGTGGAAGAGCGGTGCAACGACGTTCTGATCGGTGTCCCGCACCGCCTCGATCGCGTGGTGGCGGGCCGCGGGAGCGCCTTCGATGAGGTGAACGAGCCGCCGCATCCGCTCATAGAGCGGCTCTTCGCCCGGTCGTGGCGGGACGTCTCGGAGCAGATCGGGCAGCAGGTCGAGGAATCCGTCGGGCGACACCTCGATGCCGCGTCGACCCCTGCCGGTGAGGTCGGGCAGCCAGCGGGCCTTCGACCATTCGACGGCGTGCATGCGGCCGTCGAACTCGTCGAGGGGATATGCGTTGACCTCGGCGACGACGGGCAGCGCGGCGTCCCGGTCGCCGGGGGCGTCGCTGAAGAAGATGCGCGGCAGGCAGTAGGCATAGCGGGTCGGGCTGCGGACCACGCGAACGATTCCCGCCGGCGGCGTGCCGGACCATGAGGGGCCCACGATGAGGTGAAAACCGGGTGGCGTGCCGTGCATGCTGCCGAAGTCGGCGAAGGCGTCGGTCCGCTGATCGCCGAGCTGATAGAGCCAGAACCGGCCGCCGAAGTCGGGGACCTGGAGCACGACCGGCGAGGCCTCGAGGTCGAACATCCCGAAGCCGTACAAGACGTCTTGGTTCGGGCAGGCCACGCCCCGCAGTCGGGGTGTGGCGCGGTCGGCGAGCATCGCCAGCCTGTTGAGCGGAGCGACGGGCATCCCTCCGCTCCGGCCCGGGCAGGGCACCCGGTCCAGTGCCTCGCGCACCTTATGGACGTAGGCGAGCGGCCATCCCCAGACGTAGGCCTCGGCTGCGGCGGCCCTCACCTCGGCGTTGGTCCGGGTGTCAGGGGTGCCCGCCGCCAGGACCGGCCCCAGCGATGCCGCTGCCGTAACGCCCACCGTAAGAACGAACACGGCAAGCGTGATGGCGGGAATGGGCCTCAGGGGGCGGAACACGCGCTTGGCGACTGTCTTCGGGGTGGCGGGCATACGGGTCGGTCCTTCGAGTGCTGTGGGGAAATCGGGCGTGGCGGTGGGCGTCCGTTGAGCGGGAGCAGCGACGACAACACGACCGATTCATCGAAGGAACCTCCTCCTGGAAAAACCGCGGGTGCGTGCCCCGTGCCGACTCACGGTCGATCGGCATCGGGCACGGGCGTTGAGTGAGCAACTGCCGTGCCGCTCTCGAGAGGCATGAAAGGCTTCACTCTGGATCGGTCGCGCCGGCGGTGCCGTGGCCGAGTCAGGGCTGAAGCGAGCCGGCCCGCTTCCTTCACGGCCGCCCGTGTCCAGCCCGGGGCGTGCACCTCTTTGCCGCCTGGGCAAGCCGGCCATGACCGGCCCCATGATGCGTGAGCCGGATCAGTCGCGGAATCGTGTGGGGTCGATACCGAGTTTTCGCATCCGGGCGCGGAGCGTGTGCGGATTGATGTCGAGCGTCGCCGCGGCCCCGCGCTGCCCCTCGATCCGGCCCCGCGTCGCGGCGAGGGCCCGCTCGATGTGCTGCTTCATCGCCGCGGCGAGGGGGAGAATGTCGCTGGCGGCGGAGGGCGGCTGGCCCGCCTCCGCCGCGACCGTCGCCTCGGGGATGACCTCGTAGAGCGTCGCCTCATCCATGACGGGGATCGGCGGCGGGGTTGGCCTGCCGAGGCCGAGGGCCACATCGACGGCGAGCGTGCGGCCCCCGCCGAGGATTGCCGCACGGTCGATGACGGCGCCGAGTTCGCGGATGTTGCCGGGCCATCCGTAGTTGGCGAGGAGGGCGAGGTTGGCCGTCGTCGGCTCCACGTAGGGAAGTCCGAATCGCGCGGCCGCTCGCTGGGCGAAGTGCCGCACCAGGGCCGGAATATCTTCGAGCCGTTCCCGCAACGTCGGCAGCAGGACCGGAAAGACGTTGACCCGGTACCAGAGATCCTCGCGAAACGTCCGCTCGTTGACCATGGCCGACAGGTCGCGATGGGTCGCCGCCACGATCCGCACGTCGACGTGAATCGGCGACCGTCCGCCGACCCGCTCGATCTGGTGATCCTGCAGCACGCGGAGAAGCCGCACCTGGGCCGGGAGCGGGAGCTCGCCGATCTCAAATCTAATTTTTCTACTTTAGAGATTGCTGAATTCTCTAATTCACTGCGGTTAAAGTCAGAGATCACATCATCAACAAATACCGCCTCAGTATCAGAGACAATCACAGCTGGCTTTTCCTGATTAATCGGTCCTAGGCGGGCAATTCTCATTTCTTCCTTCTTCTTT
>SXWC01000164.1 GCA_005789975.1 Planctomycetaceae bacterium | reverse complement strand
GTCGTCCTCTTCGTCCTCGTCTGCTTCGTCCTCGTCATCCTCGTCTTCGACTTCTTCCCACTCCTCGTCGTCCTCTTCGTCGTCGTCCTCGTCCTCGTCGCCATCGTCTTCTTCGTCGTCGTCCTCGTCGTCAAGATCCTCGTCGTCGTCGTCGAACTCCTCGTCGTCCTCGTCTTCACTCCGGATCACCGAACCGCCGGGCAGCGATGTCCGGCCGCCGGCGACCGCAGTAGCGGCAACGGGATCGCCGGATGTCGAACCGTCCTCGAAGAGATCCTCCGCGGCAAGCAACTCGGGCAACTCTTTCCACGAGAAGACATCCGCGTCACAAACGTCTCGATGCTCTCGGCCACTTGCGGCAATCGTCACGGCGAAAACCTCCTGGATCGGTTCGGCATCAACTCCACGGCTCATTCTCTACCCGATCGAATACCCATCGTCCAATCGGCCGTCAGAAATGCACGGCGGATCGGTCGGGGGCAGCCCAGCCGGAAAAGGTGAGGCTGACAGTGTGTCGCCGACCCCCGGACCGTGCAAGTCGCCGGAGTCAGGATCCGGCACAAAAATCCGGCCCGTCGCCGCCCGCCGCCTCCGGGTCGGTGGGGCCAGGCTCGTCGTGCGGTCCCGTCGGCGGCAGGTCTTCAATCCTTGCGAGCCCAAAAGCCGCCAAAAAGCGTCTCGTGGTCACGTAGACATTGGGCCGGCCAAGTTCCTCGGCCCGGCCTCCCACCGCCACCAAATCGCGTTCCAGCAGCTGCCGGAGCATTTCCTCGCTGCCGACGCCCCGAATCGCCTCGATTTCGGCCCGCGTCACGGGCTGCCGGTAGGCGACGATGGCGAGGGTTTCCATGGCCGCCCCGGAAAGCCGCCCACCGGAGGGCTGATCGAGCAGTCGTCGCACCCAAGGCCCGAAAGTTCCGCGGCTCAGGAGCTGGTAGCCGCCCGCGATCTGCTCGACGCGAAACGCCGCCTCCGAGGCATCCTGCAGCCGCCTGAGTTCCTTGACGAGCGACCGTGCCCGGGTGCCGTCCGAAAGCCTGGCGAGCTTTGCGATCCGCCGCGTGCTGAGCGGCTCGCGGGCCAGAAACAGCGCTGCCTCCACCCGGGCGAGTTCTTCCGATCGGACGTGCCGCCCCTGCTCGACGGCCGGCACGACGACGCTTGCGGTTGACTCCCCGGGCACGCGCAAAAACTCCCGCGTGAGCAAAAACCGTGCGAACCGCCGCGGCACGGCCTCCTTCGGCCACGATCCGTTTTCCGACGCGAGCGGATGGCCAAGCCCCCTGCCGCGGGACAAGGCATTCGCGAGGCTTCCCGATGGCTTGCTCTGGCGGCGCATCTCGAAATACCGGGCGGCAGGATCCGACCAGGTCTCAGAACCGGCGACGTTCGGCCGCCGTGGGTCCGGGCGGACCGCGGAGGGCCATTCTCTGCTTCCAGGCGGCCACGTCCGCCACCAACGTGCGGGTGGCTTCGTCGGCACCGGATCCCGACGCCTGAAACACCCGCATCAACTGGCCCGATGAATCGAGCGGCACGCGACAGGACGCCACGTGGGTGCCACCGAAACCCTGCATCGGCCGGCAGTCAAAGGCCATGCCCCCGAGGTCCTGGAGCCGTTGCTCCAGATCGAGCCGCAGCGCACTCGGCGGACCGGCCGACGGTTCCTCGACAGCGGCATCCTGCACCACCGTTGGCGGTGATTCTGCGGGCGGAACGACCGCCTCGGCGGATGCCGGCGGGGACGGCTCGCGGGAAGCGGCCACCGCCGGCCGCTGCCAACGGGCCAGGCCACTCATGACCGCCTCCCGCACCGCCTGCCGCACCGTCGCCGGAATGCGATGGGAAAACATCGCAAACGCTGGCACGACGAGCAGGCAGGCGACGAGCAGGGCGGAACGGATCTTCATGCAGCAATACACCAGAGCGGGCGGGGAAGACTAGCGGCCCGATCCCCAAGCCACAATCGGGATTACCCCGCCACGAAAGCACGCCCCCTGGCCAGCCTGCCTAGTTTGCGGCCGCCGCCACCGGGCCCACGACCACCCGCCGCGGCTCCGGCCCATCGACGGGCGTGGACGGGTCGAAGTGGGGCACGCCCTCCTGATACTCCACCGCCGTCGCCCGTCGTCCCTCCGCGATCAACTCGCGGATGAACCGGGTCGCCAGCATCTTCTCGAGCCGCGGCCGGGCCGCTCCGATCCCGACCCGGCCCGGTTCGATCGCGGTGACCTTCACGATGTGGATGCCGAACGGCGTGACGAACGGCCGCGAGACTTCCCCTTTGGCGATCGCGAATGCCGGCTTCGCGAAGGCTTCGATCAATGGCCCATCGCGACCGATCCATCCGAGATCGCCCCCGCGACTTCGGCTCGGACCGGCCGAATACCGGCGGGCCGCCTCCTCGAACGTCGTCCGGCCCTGCAGCACTTCACGACGAATGTCTGCGGCCTGTTTGATCCGCCGCTCCAGGCCGTCGTCGCCGATGACGTCCGGCCGCAGCACCACATGGCTCACCCTGAGCTGGGTGCCATCGACCTCCCGGTGGTCCTTCGCGTAGGCCGCCTCGATCGCCTCGGGCGTCAATCGTTGCCGCACGTACTTCTCGAGACCGATCTCGACGGCGATCTGCTGGCGGAGCATCGACTCATCCCGGCCAGACCGCGCCAGAAAATCCTCGAACGTCAGCGGCTTGCCGACAAACTGGGCCTTGAGTCGCTGCAAACCCCTGTCGACCTCCGAGTCGGCGACCGCGACGAGCTGCCGGGAGAGTTCGCGCCGCAGGATTGCCTCGTCGACGAGCTGCTCGACCACGGCGGCTTCCAACTGCAGCCGCGATTCGCCCCCCCCGAAGACGGCCGGGCTGACGCGACGCAGGACGGCGTCGATCGTTCCGCGGGCGATCGTCGTCGTGCCCACACGCACCGCCACGTCCGTTTCGTCCGCCGCGGCCGGGGCTCCCGGAAGGCCTGCCAGCACGCCGGCGGCCAGCACCAGAATGACCCGCCGGGGCCACCTCGATGCCGCGGCCATGATTCCGACACGGTCGCTGAATGACGGCGTCACTGCGAATGCCCCCTCTCGGCAACTGGCACGATCCGATCGCGTGGTCCCCGTCTCAGCATACGCGACCCTTTCGGTCTCCAGAAGCAGGCCCCGCACAACTGGCGGAACGGGGTGGGGCGGTCCACAATACCGGGACTCTTTCCCCGGCGGCACCACTGCCGCCGCGGCCCAACCGCGGAGGCCGACGCCGCCATGCCGAAAATCGCGATCAGCCTGTGTGGCGAGGGCCGGGGGCACGCCACCCGCGTCGGCTCGCTCGTCGAACGGCTCGGAGACGACCACGACATCCTGATCTGGACCTCCGCAGACGCGCTCGACTTCCTCAGATCGCGGTTCGCGGACCGTTCTCCCCGGGTCAGGGTGGAGGAGATTCCCGGTGTGATCTTCGAGTACAGCGGCGGCCGGCTCGACGTGATGAAGTCGATCGCGGCCGGCCTCGACTATCAGGCCCGGCAGCTCGGCCCGCTCGTCGATCGCATGATGCGGGAACTCGACGCCTTCGGGGCCGACCTCGCGATCACCGATTTTGAGCCGGCCCTGCCGCGGGCCGCGGGCCGCATGGGCATCCCGCTGGTGAGCGTGGACCACCAGCACTTCCTGCTGGCCTACGACCTCGACGCCCTGCCCTGGACGCTGCAGTGGAATGCCTGGTTCATGAGCCATGCCGTCTGGATGTACGTCATGGAGGCGGCCGACACGGTGGTTTCGGCATTCTTTCGTCCGCCACTCCGCCGGGGCTGGGAGCACGTGGTGCAGGTGGGCCCGCTGCTGCGCCGCGAGATCGTGGAGGCGGTGCCTCGCGACGAAGGCTTCCTCCTGAGCTACCTGCGGCGTCACACTCCGTTTTCGGCGATCGAGGCGCTGGCCGACTGCGGCCGACCCGTGCGGGTCTACGGACTCGGCCACCGCGAGCACGTGGGCAACGTGTCGTTCCACGCCCTCGACGAGCGGCGATTCGTGGAGGATCTCGCCGCGTGCCACGGACTGGTGTCGGCCGCCGGCAACCAACTCATCGGCGAGGCCCTTCATCTGGGCAAGCCGCTCCTCGCGCTGCCCGAGCGGGCCCATGCGGAGCAGCTCATGAACAGCCACTTCCTCCGGTCGATGGGCTGCGGTGAGTTCTGCCCGCTCGAGGAGGTCGATCCCGGGCGGGTGCGGGCGTTTCTGGAGGGCATCCCCGGCTACCGTCCCGCGCTGGCGGCCGTTGCGGGACGGCTGAGCGGAACCGACGACGTGCTTCGCGTGCTGCAACACCGGCTCGGCCAACGGCCGGTGGCCCACGCGAGCTGACTTCAGCCCCCGGCCAGCGCGTGGACAATCGCCGGGATGATCGCCCGCATGGCGCGGCCTCGATGGCTGATCACCGCCTTGACGACCGGCGGCAGTTCGCCGAACGTGCGATGGTATTCGGAAACGACGAACAGCGGGTCGTAGCCGAAGCCGCCGGCACCCGTCGGTGATTCGGCGATCACGCCGCCGCACACCCCCTCCGACACGGCGACGATGCGGCCGGACGGGTCGGCAAACGCCGCATGGCAGGCGTAGTGGGCGGCACGATCGCGGCCGACCAGGCCGGCAAGCCTCGCGAGCAACAGGTCGCTGTTGCGGGCATCGACGGCTTCACGGTCGGCCCCCGCCGCCGGCCCGGAGAACCGCGCCGAATGGATGCCCGGTGCGCCACCGAGCGCCGGCACCACCAGGCCGCTGTCCTCCGCCAAAACCCAGCTCCGCAACGCCCGTGCCTGGGCCTGCGCCTTGAGCGCCGCGTTTTCCGCGAAGGTGTCGCCGGTCTCCGCGACATCCACCGCGCCGGCGAGCCCCGCCAGCGAAACACAGCCCACCCCGAACGGCTCGAGAAGTTCGAGCAGCTCCCGCACTTTTCCCTGGTTGGTCGTGCCCAGGATGAGCGTCGCGGTCATCGTCGCCCCGTCGGCGGCCGCGGCACGTCGATCGGCTTGGGCTGCACATCGAGCATGATGCCGTCGAACGAACGCGGCATGATCTGACCTCGGGCGAGGGCCGCCGGATCGGGCCCCAGCGCCGTGACGATCCTCGCGATCTCCGGGTGCGGGGCCTGGCGGCCGCCGGGGCCGGGGACGACGAGCTGGTCGATGCTGCCCACGCAGACGACGCTCGAATCGCGGTCATGAAACTCCCAGGCTGGCCAGCCGTTTTTCCGCAGGGCCTCGGTGAGCCGGTGGGCCTTGTCGGCGGCCTCCACCAGACGGCTCTCCTGCTGCATGCCACGCACGTGCGGATCCTTCCAGCCGTTGCCCTTGAGCACCTCGACGAATCGATTCACATCGACGAGCCCGCCGGCCCCCGTCTCCTCGTCGATGGTGCCGGCCGACGTGTTGAACGTTCCGGCGCCGGTGAACGTCGCCACCCGAACGGTGTAGCGGCCCGGGCAGTCGAGCAGGCCGTGGGTGACGTCGGCGTTCATCTCCATCACGAAGTCGTCGACCTGCTGCCGCGAGAAATAGTCGGCCGGCAAGAGCGGATTGGGAATGAGCAGGGCGGCGTGCAGCGGCGGCTTCGAACTGGTGGCGGCCCCGCGCACGTGATCGCTGTTGGCCTGGAGGAACTCGCTCTCCAGCCGGTTCTTTGCCGAGGCATCGAACGACTTCGGCCGCAGCGCCTTCACCTTCTGCAGCACCTTCTGACCCCGGGGGTCTTCGAACGAGGCGAAATCGCCGACCAACACGGCAACCTCGATGACATGGCCCCCGTTGGCATACCGCATCCGCTTCGGGGTGCCGTCGGGATTGAGGCCCATGCCACGTTGCTCGCCCGTGTAATCGAACGCTTTCTCGTGGGTGAAGGCCTGGAGCCGATGCGTGCCCCGCAACTCCTGGACGAGCTTCCGGGCGTCTTCGCGGGCACCCTCGCCGCGGTAGGTGGTCGCCAGCACCAGCCAGGGACCGTCCTTCTCGGCCAGCGGATACATCGCCTTGGAATCGACGGCGGTGGACGAAAACCAGCCCGTTGGCAGCCAACCGTTCTGAGCCACGGCGGGCGGCGCGGAGCCGCAGGCCACGAGAGTCGCGAGCACGAAGGCCCGATGGCTGGGGACGGCGGCGGAACGCATCACGTGGTGGACTCCTCTTCCGGGCATCGTCGAAGGGCGGTCTGGCGGCATCCGGGGGGCCGACGGTAGCAGGCGGTCCGATCCGGTGCCAGACTGGATGGGCCCCGGGAAACATGGGGTGTTCCGGTGAATGACGGGCTCTGCCCGCAGTGGAGGAATCGATGGCCAGAGGCCGGGCGGTGTCGATCCTGACGGCGGTCGTCGTCGCGGCCTGGCTCGCCACGGTGTGCGGCCCCCCCGCGGCGTTTCTCGCCTGGCGGCAGCAGCGGCTGTTGGTCGTCGGCAGCCCGGAGGCCCAGGCCGGCTGGGACGCCTTTCGCGCCGACATGCGGCAGCAGTCCGGACGCGACGGTCCCGTGCAGCGGAAAGTGCCGAAGAGCTCCGAGCCGCCGGAGCTGGTCTGGCTGCGGGATTACGCGTTGCTCGCGGTGATCGCCTGGGTGGCGCTCGTCGGCGTGCTCGGCGGGTTTTTGGCGGTGCTCGTCATCGGCGTCGCGCGGGGAGCCCCGCGGACCGGCTCACCGGCCGAGAATGAGGCGGCCCGTCAACGCAACGACGAGAAACAGCACCAGCGTGATGCCCAGAACGCCGACGAACGAAATCACGGCTGACTCCCTGATCCGGAAGGGGTCGGGCGGGACCTCTTCCCGCTCTCGGGAATGATCGTAGAGGGACGGGGCTGGGCGGACAAGACGACCCGTCGCCTCCGCTCACGAACCCAAGTCGCGCCGGAAGACGTCCTCGGCGATCGTCAGCCGGCCGGTACGACCGACGTCGTCAAGCGTGCGCCGCTGACCGCCGGCGTGCCACGGCGTGACGTCCGACAGCTCCGGCATGATCTCGAGAATCTGGTCGATCAGCATCGTCACCATCTGACTCACCGGCTGCCCCTCGGTCCGCTCGCGGATCGCGGCGGCGGTCTTCATGAGCTTCACCATCCGAGACCGCTCGAGCACCGGGCCCGACAACTGATCGTCCCCCTCGACGAGCAGTTCCGCGACCGGCACCTCGAGCACCTGCTGCCAGCGGTGGAGATCGGAGAGCCGCAGATCGCATTCGGGCAGCTCCTGGTGCCGCACCACCGGCAGCGACATCCCGAGCCGCCGCGCGACGTTGCGGAGCGTCACCCCCTGGCGCCGCCGCACTTCGGCGATGCGATGCAGCGGCGTCTGCTTCGCCAGCGACGCCCCCCGCGCGTCCGGCGCCGGTTCGGCGACGAACTCCGCGTCGAACTCCGCCCGGGCGACGTCGGAGTGCTCGGTGTCTGCGACCGCCCGCGGATCGCTGTAGCCGGTTTCGGAGTCGTCGAAGTCGTTGCGGCAAACCCGATCGCAGTCAACGGTCGCCATAAGAATCCCTCCAAGCGTGGTGCCCATGCCCGCGACGTCGAGGGGTGGCCGAGCGTTCGAACCTGCCCGTCGTCGTGGTGCTTGGAGATACGCGGCTCACGGCCAAAGCGTTCGCCGGGCCGAAAAGTTTTTCCCGAAAAAGGCGGAGGGGCCGGCCGCGGCCGCTCGTGGTAGCCTGTTTTGCATGGTGCCGATCCGCACACGTGGTGCCGGGCCGGACGAACCGACTCCCGCCGCCGCCGTCATGACCAGCGATCCATTGCCCGAACTCCGCGGCTCTGCCGAACTCCGCACCGCCGCGGCGTGGGCCGATCTCCCGGGCCGCGGCGTGCTTCTCGCGACCGGCTCGGATGCCGTCCGGTTCACCGACAAGTTCACCACGGCCGCCCTCGCGCGACTCGAGGCGGGGCAGGGGACCGAGGGCTTCTTCACCGACTCGCGAGGCTGGGTGATCGCGCTGGCCGGCCTCCTGCGGACCGACGTCGGTCTGTGGATCGACGTCGCCGCCGGGACCGCGGAACGGCTCCTCGACCATCTGGAGCACTACCACATCCGCGAGGACGTGAACTTCACCGACGCCTCGGCCGACCGGGCGAGCCTGCTCGTCGCCGGCCCGCGGGCGACGCACTGGCTCACCGCCCGCGCCGGGGCCGTCCCGGCCCGGCTCTTCGATCACGTCGATACCCGGCTCGGCGGAGTCGCCATCCGGCTCGCCCGGATCGACTGGTGCGGCCCCGACTGTTTTCTGGTGCAACTCGACGTCGGCGATCAGGATCGCCTGCGGGGCTGGCTCGAAAGCGAGGGTCTGCCCCGGGCCGATGCGGCCGCCGTCGAGTGCCTGCGGATCGAGAACCGCCATCCGCTCCCCGCCGACATCCCGGAGAAGACCCTGCCGCAGGAACTCGATCGCACGGCGCGGGCGATCTCGTTCACGAAGGGCTGCTATCTCGGCCAGGAAACGGTGGCCCGGCTCGACGCTGTCGGCCATGTGAACCGCACGCTCGCGGTCGTCGCGATCGATGGACCGCCGCCGCCGGCCGGCACGGCGGTGGTCTGCGGGGAAGCGGTTGTCGGGATTCTCACGTCGTCGTGTCAGTCAGCCACCGGCAGCGGTTCGATCGGGCTCGCGATCGTGCACCGTAAGCCGCTCGCCGGGCCGCTTGCGGCGCAGGGCCGCGCGGCCCGGCTGGTTGTCCACGCGGCGGCGCATGCCGCGGATGCCAAGGAGGGCCCTTGATGGCCGATGCGATCGAACCGGACGAACTCCTCCTCGAGACCCGCCGTTTCAGGGTCGTGAGACGGCGGGAGCGGTGTGTTGACGGCACCTCGCGCAGCCGTGAGGTGGTGGTCCATCCCGGCAGCGTGGTCGTGGTGCCGATGGTGTCGCCCGACCGGGTCTGCCTCATCGAGGTCGTCCGCACGGCGGTCGGCACGACGCTCCTGGAACTGCCGGCGGGGACTCTCGACCGCGAGGAATCGCTCGCCGAGGCGGCCCACCGCGAACTGACCGAGGAGACGGGCTACCGTGCCGGTCGGATCGAGCCGGCGGGCTCGTTCTGGATGTCACCGGGCATCCTTCACGAACGGATGCACCTGTTCGTGGCCGAGGATCTCGTGGCCGGGCCGCAGGCCCTCGAACCCGGGGAGCAGATCACGACGCGGGTCGTCGAGTGGGACGAGGCGGTGGCCATGTGCGGCGACGGCCGGATCGACGACGCCAAGACGATCGCCGCAGTTCTCCTCGTCGACGCCCGCCGCCGCGGACTCTCCGGCGGCCGTTCGAACGGGCGATAGACCGTGACGGTGCCGCCCTTGCCGGCCAGCGAAGGCATGGATGCAAAAGCGCAGCCGGCATCGAACGAACGGAGCCCAGGAGGGGCGGAGTGAGCGTCCGGCGACGGGGCATGGGCAGCCCCTCCCTCACCAGACGCCGCGGAAACCTCCGGCAACCGCCGCGGCCTGCTACCGCACCGTCGCGTCGGCAGCGGATCTCGCCCGGCGCGAGCGGTCGATCAGGAGCAGCGCACCGCCGACCATCCCGGTGAGCACGGTGCTCAGCCCCCAGAGCAGGGCGACCCCGAAGCCCTGGGTTCCGGGCACGCCCTGCTCGGCGAGGAGAAACGTCATGGTGTTCTCGCGCACGCCGAACCCGCCGATGCTGATCGGCAGCACCATCGCGAGGGCGACCAGCGGAACGACCGAAAACCAGAGCGACAACGGCTGTTCGACGCCGAGCGCGCGGCCGCTGAAAGCCACCGCCACGGCGCCCCCCATCTGCACGACGAAACTCCAGGCGATGGCCTTCGCGATCAGGCTCGGCTGCTGCTGGAAGGGCAGGAGCCGCGCCAGAAAACCGCGGGCCGGATTGTGCTCGGGAAAGAGCGCGATCAGGCGGTCGAGAAACGAGACGCCCGCGAGAAACACCGCGAGCGCCGCGGCCAGCAGCACCGTCGCAACCGCCAGCGTTGCCGTCAGGCCGAGCGAATATTTCCGCGCCGCGAGGGCGGCCCCCCCGAGCACCGCCAGCGCGGAAAGACCCGTGAGCCGGTCGGCGACGACGGAGCAGCCGGCCAGCAGTCGCCGCGGCGTCGTGTCGCCGATGCGGTAGGCCTTGACCACGTCGCCCCCGATCGACGACGGCAGGCAGAGATTGAAAAACATCCCCTCGAAGAACTGACGCACGAAGAACCGCCGCGGGAAGTCGAAGCCCAGCGGTCGAGCCAGTTCAGCCCAACGGACACCCGCCACCACCTGCACGAGCAGGCCGGTGACGAGTCCGACGGCCCACCATGACCAGTCGGCCTTGGCCATGACCGTCCACATTCCTTCCTTGACACTTCCATCGACATCCGTGTCGTGCCATTCGATGCCCCTGAGTGCGTAGGCCATCAGGGCGGTGGTCGCCGCGAGTCGCAGGACCATGGTCAGCCACGGAGGCAGCGCGAGGGTTTTCGCGGTGACAGGATTGGGTTCGGTCGCTTCCATGAACCTCGAGTCGCACGCCGCCTGGACGTTCGTCCGCCAGACGCCGGCAGTGGATGAATCCCGGCGTCGTGGCGGGTACCCTACACGAAATCTCCGCCTCCGGCCCACCGGTCCCCGTCCACCATGCCGCCAACCGTCCCCTGGATCGTCGGTTTTCCGGGAGCCGAGGTCGCCGTCGTCGCGCTGGCGTTTGCGTTGGGGGCCGCGGCGGGAAGCTTCATCAACGTGCTGGTCCACCGCCTGCCACGCGGTGAATCGCCGATCGGCGGACGGTCGCATTGCCCGCACTGCGGTTCCGCGATTCGGGCCCGCGACAACCTGCCCGTGCTGGGCTGGCTGCTGCTTTGCGGACGCTGCCGTGACTGCGGGGGGGCGATCTCGCCGCGCTATCCGCTGGTCGAGGCGATGTGCGGCACGCTCACCGCCGCGGTCGCGGCGGCCGAAATCGGCGGGGGTGGCCGCTGGCTGCCGCTGCTCGCCGACGGCTCCCACCGTGGCATCGATCGTCTCCTGCTCCTCGGGGATTGGTCGCTGTTGGGGTCCTGCGTTCTGCACGCGTCGATCCTGCTGACGATCGTCGCCTGGAGCATGGTCGCCGGCGAAACTGGAAAACACGCCTGCCCGGGCGCGGCGGTGGCGCTCGCCGGCGTGATGGCCGTCGTGCTCGCGATGCCCCCGGCGGGACCGATCGGGCTTTTGCCCGCCGGTGGTTCATGGCCGCCGTCACCTCCCCGGCTGGCGACGCTCATGGCCTCGCTCGCCGGCGCGGCCCTCGGTGCGGTCGCCGGGCGACTCACCCGCGGTGCCGCCGACGGCTGTTGCCTTGCGCTGGTGGGCGCGGCGCTCGGTTGGCAGGCCGTGACGGTCGTAACGATCATGACGCTCGTGATCCGAGCCACGAACCGCATGCTGTCGGCGGCCTTCGGCCCGGTGTCGAGCGGGGGAACGGGGCCAACCGCGGGGATTTCCGCGATCGTTGCGGCGGCGGCGGCGCAGATCGTCGGCTGGGGGCCGATCCTGGCGGCGTGGAGGCACGCGATGCGGCTCCTTGCGGGCTCATGATCCGCCGGGTTTCGCCCGACGCATGAAATCGCTTTCCGCCCGGTGTATGATTTGGGAACCCCGGGGTCGGATTTTTCAGCATGGCTTTTCCCTCTCCCATCGTGCCGGTGGATCGCGGGCCGCCCGCCCAGGGCGGTGGCGTCGCATCGCCGACCGCCGTTGCTTCGGCTGTCTCCGATCCGGCGTCTGGCTCCGTCCCGGCAGCAGGTTCCGACGAAGGATTGCTCGAGGGGGCGCGGCGCCGGGCGCAGGCGTTTGCGGCCGACATGAAATCGCCCGACCAGCGGATGCCGTGGATCGTCATCGCGGTGCTCTGCGGGTTGCTGATGTACAGCTACTGGCCGGGCCTGATGAGGGCCCGATCGAGCTGGGACAACCCGCAATACCAGCACGGCTGGATCGTGCCGGTCTTCGCCGTGATCATGCTTTTCTGGTGGCGGATGCCGGTCACCACGGTGACCAACTCGGCGCGTGCCGTCGGAGCCGTCCTGCTGACGGTGACTTTTGCCCTCCGGCTCTGGTGCGCCAACTACCGGATCGTCACCATCGACATGTACACGTTCGTCCCGGCGCTCCTGGGCGTCTTTCTGCTCGCCGGGGGATGGAGCATGCTTCGCTGGTCGTGGGCCCCGATCGCCACGTTGATCTTCATGTATCCGCTGCCCGACGAGGCGACCCGCTACCTGCTCGGCCCGTTACAGACCGTGGCCACGGTCCTCAGCACCTACGCCCTGCAGACGATCGGCCTCGACGCTTACCGCGATGGCAATCGGATCATCCTCGGTGACGGACAGGTGCTCGGCGTGGTCGATGCCTGCAGCGGGCTGAAAATGCTGACGATTTTCATCTGGCTCGCGGTGATGCTGATGCTGGTCGGCGGCCTGGAATGGTGGGAAAATCTCGTGATTGCGGCGAGCGCGATTCCCATCGCGCTGGTGTGCAATGCGTTTCGCATCACCACGGTGGGCGTGATGTACAACTTCAACTCGACCCTGGCCGAAGGCTTTCATGACAGCCTCCCGGCGGCCATGCTGATGATGATCATGGCCGTGGGCTTCCTCGTGCTGGAAATGAAGGTGCTGTCCTACCTGGTGATCACCGAAGACACCGCCCCCATGGCGCTACGGGGCGCTGGGCAAGGGGTGAATGCCCCGAACCCGACCGGGAAACAGGGCGTATTTCCGATGATTCCGGGGGTCAATCCGGGACAAAAACGTCCCGGCCCGTTGGTGGCGGAATCTGACTGAAAAATGTTCTAAACTGAAGTTTTCGTCAGGAGCGTCTCCGCCCGTTGCCGGCGGCACTTGTATCCTTCGCTGCGGCGGCCTTGGAAACGTGGAATCACGAAGCACATGAGCGACCAGTTCTCATCCATGGAGGGATCTTCTTCGGCCACGGCCGCGTTGCCGCAGGCCGGCGGCATGCTCGCGCCGCTCCGGGATTCCTCGCTCGCTCCGCTCGGCTCAGCGTCGCCACCCCCCTCCTACGGATCTTCCGGCGATCCGCTCGCGGGGGGCATCGATTACCGCCGCGCCTGGCACGCTTTCCGCCGTCGCTGGCTGCCAGCCACGGCGCTCGGTCTCCTGGTGGCCACCGCTGGCGCGGCGCTGATGTGGATCTTCCTGCCCCGCGGGTTCGAGGCCGTTGCCTGGCTCCGCGTTCGCGACAAGTCGGGCATGTTCGCGGGGGGAGGCCGCGACAACGCCGAATATGAGGCGTACCGCAAGACCCAGGTGGCGCTCATCAAGAGCCCGTTCGTGCTGCAATCGGCCCTTCGCCAGCCCCGGATCGCGAACCTCGCCACCCTCGCCGACGAGGAGGATCCGGTCGGCTACCTGATGCGGAACATCCAGGTGTCGGCACCGATGGAATCGGAAGTCGTGCAGGTGCGGCTCCGCGGAGAGGATGCCCGCGAAGTCATGATGATCGTCAACGCGGTGACGACGGCCTTTCTGAACGACGTCGTCAACAAGGAAAAGACGGAGCGGATCCAGCGTCGCGACTCACTGGAGCGGAAATACAAGGAAAACATGGCCGAGGTGCGGAGCAGCCTCGACACCTACAACAACCTCGCCAAGTCGCTGGGCACCTCCGACAGTTCCGAGGTCGCCACCCAACGCAGCCTCCTGCTCGATCACCTCGGCACCATCCGCGCACAGATCAATCAGTCGCAGCGGGATCTTGCCCTCATCGACGCCGAACTGGCCATCAACGATGCCAAGGAGCGGGGCGAAATCTCGCTCGAGCAATCCGTGCCCGAGGAGACCATCGATGCGTTGCTCCAGCGGGATCCGCAGTTTGCCGAACTTCTCGGGCGGCTGTCGGCGATCGAGGAATCGATCGCCTATCAGGCCGAGCGGAGCGCCCGCGGCAGCAGCGATCCGGCGGTGAAGCGGCTGGAATCGATGCGGGAAACGATGCAGCAGCGGCTCGAGAACCGCAAGGAGGAACTCCGTCCCCAGATCGTCGCCCAGCTCGCGGTCGAATCGACGAGCCGGCGAACCGGGGGCGCGGCCGAGAGCCCCGTGGTGCTGAAGATGCGGCGGACACTGCTCGCCAACCAGCTCGAAGTGGCCACGAAGGATTTCGACCGCATCGCCACCGAGGTGAAAAGCCTGGGATCGGCCAACGCCGACCTGATGGCCCGCAAGCAGGAAATCGAGCAGTTGATGAAGGTCACCGACCAGATGGGGATGCAGCTCAACGCCACCGAGATCGACGTCAGCATGCCCAACCGCGTCGAACTCATCGAGGAGGCGAGCGTACCCGAGGGGAGTGACGAGCTCTTTCGCACGATGCTCACCCTGCTGGCCGCGGGTGCGGGGCTCGTGCTCGGCGGCGGCGCCGTCGTGGTCTTCGAGTATCTGCGGGATCGGATGAGCACCGCCGAGGAGGTGCCGCAACGGCTCGGCCTGCGGGTGATCGGGACCGTGCCCCGCATCTCACGATCACGAAAGCGACCCAACCACGGCCACGTGGCCGAGTGCGTCGATGGCATCCGGGCCGTCATCACCCAGACGGGACGCGAGGCCCCGAAGGTGCTTCTGGTGACCAGTGCCGCGGAGCACGAGGGCAAGACCACTTTCGCCGCGCAGCTGGCCGCCAGCCTGGCGCGGTCGGGCAAACGGGCCCTGCTGCTCGACGGCGATCTGCGGCATCCCAACGTTCACCTGGCCCTCGGCCTCGATCTCCGGTCGGGTTTTCCCGAGCTGCTCCGCGGCGAGATCGGCCACGACGAGGCCGTGCAGCCCACGAGCATCGACGGCCTGTTCGCCGTTACCGGGGGCACCTGTGACTACGCCGCCATCACCTCCCTGTCGCGACCGGAGACGGCCGCCGCCATCAAGCACTACAGGGATTCGTTCGACCATGTCGTCATTGACGCCGGCCCCGTGCTGGCCTTTGCCGACGTGCTGCTCCTCGGCCAGCTCAGCGACCTGGCGATCGTCGCCACGATGCGCGATGTGAGCCGCGTGCCGCTCGTGAACAGTGCCGTGGAACGGCTGCGGTCGGTCGGGATTCGGGTGCTCGGCACGGTCGTCAATGGCGTGGTTGCGGCGGCGCCGCGCCGGCTTTACTCATCGCCCATTCCGGCCTGAGCGGGCCGGTCGATGCCTGCCTGATCGCCGGGGAGAGGAATCGTCATGAAATCATCGGCGTCTGGGCCGCTCACGCTCGTCGGTGCCGCGATGCTCGTGGTGGGCGTGACGGTGGTGCATGGCATGTGGACGGAGCGGTGGAAGGCCCGCGGCGTCAGCCAGGAACTGGAGCAGGCCGCCGCGCTGCTCGAGCGGGCGTTTCCCGAGAGCTTCGGCGAGTGGCGGTTGGAGCGGGAACTCGAGGGGGATCCGAAGGAACTGGAGCGTGCGGGGGCCGTGGGACACATCTCCCGGCTTTATCGCAACAGCCGCAGCAAGGCCCGGGTCTCGGCGTTCGTGGTCTGTGCGCGGCCCCACGATGCTTCGGGCCACACGCCCGACCGCTGCTATCCCGGCGCCGGATTCGAGATCGGCGAAGCGGAGCATCGGCAGACGATTCCGCTGTCGGACGGCCGGTCGGCGGAGGCGTTTACGGGCACCTTTCGCAAGAGCGGGCAGATGCTCCGCATCTTCTGGACGTACGGCATGCGCGATAAGGCCAGCATCGCAAAGGAGGACATCTCCGGGAGCCGGACGTGGGTCGCGCCGCACCTGGCCCGCATCGCGCTGGATAGCGAACCGGCCGTCTACAAACTCTACGCGATCGTCGATGAGACGCGGTTGACCGCCGCACAGTCGATGGTGGAGTGCGAGAACTTTCTCTCGAACCTTCTGCCCGCATTCGATGCCGCCCTGGCCGTGAAGACCGCCGTGACGGACCCGGCGGCCGAAGGCACCGGCCCCGCCGCGGAAGACTCGGCATCCTCCCCCCCAAAAGCGGTCGAGGCGGCGGAATGACGCCGGAGCCCTGTCAGGCCCGGGCCTGACGCAACGACATTGGTGCGGTCGGGCGGATCGGATAGCGTCTTTACTCGGTGGGAACGCCGCCAATGGGCGGCCGGAAAAAAGGGAAAGGAAGAGTGGTCATGTCGGGCGATGCAAAGCGGGCATTGGTGACGGGGATCACGGGGCAGGACGGCTCCTACCTGGCGGAGTTTCTGCTCGACCGGGGCTACGAGGTCCACGGGCTCGTGCGCCGTTCGAGCACGTTCGGCACCCAGCGGATCGAGCATCTCTACCGCGACATCCACGAGATGGAGCGACCGCTGGTCCTGCATCACGGCGACATGGCCGACGGCAATGGTCTGTCGCGCCTGATTCGTGAGATTCGCCCCACCGAGGTCTACAACCTTGCGGCCCAGAGCCACGTGCGCGTGAGCTTTGACCAGCCGACCTACACGGCCGACGTCACGGCGGTCGGCACGCTGCGGCTGCTGGAGGCGATCCGGGATTTTCAAGACGCCGCCGGCTACCAGATCCGCTTCTACCAGGCCTCGAGTTCCGAGATGTACGGAAAGGTCGTGGAGACGCCGCAGTCGGAGAGCACGCCCTTCTATCCACGCAGCCCCTACGGCGTCGCGAAGCTCTACGCCCACTGGATCACGGTGAACTCCCGGGAGAGTTACGGCATCCACGGCTCCTGCGGCATCCTCTTCAATCACGCGTCGCCCCTCAGGGGTCGCGAGTTCGTGACCCGGAAGATCACCGACGGGATCGCCAAGATCAAGCTCGGCATGCTGGACACCCTCGAGCTCGGCAACCTCGATGCGAAGCGGGACTGGGGAGTCGCCCGGG
>SXWC01000163.1 GCA_005789975.1 Planctomycetaceae bacterium | reverse complement strand
CATGGCCGTGGCGGCGGCGAACGCCCCGAGGGCCGATACGAGCGTGAGCCAGATCGGCAGCCGAAACGTGTCGGCTCGGGTGAAGCCGCCGGCGAGGCCGACTGCACGCGCGACGCCGTCGAGCAGGCCGGGATCGTAGACGAGGCTGCCCGCGACCATCCCGATGATCGTGACGAGTCCGCCGTAGCGCAACACCTTCTCCAGCACGCGGGGCCACTCACCCGCGCGGCCACAGGCGGCGAGCGACTCGAACGCCAGCGCCTCGTCGGCCCCCGAGATGAAGGCCTCGGCCGCACCGCTCACGACGCGGTTGGCCGCGAGCGCAGGCAGCACCCACACCGATGGCACAGGCACGAGCAGGAGGAGGAGCATCTCGACCACCATCAAAGCCGCCCCGGCGACCACGAGCCGCCGGCGGCCGATGAGGTCGGCGAGCGCCCCCGACGGCACCTCGAGCAGGACGATCGCCGCCGCCCAGATGGCGTTGAGCAGCGCGAACTGCTCGACGGTGATGCCGAAGTCGAGGAACATCACCATGAACACGGGGTAGTAGAACCGCGCGTTGAAGAGGACACGGAAGGCCACGAACAGGCCCACGTTGCGGTCGGCTGTCGCGACGGAGGGCTCGGTGGACTGCGGTGCGGACATCCGTGTTGCTCGACCGGTCGGGGATGGAATCCGGACGACCCGGATCCGAGGCGCTGGCGCCCGACGACTCATCCATGGCGGACGCGGAGTCTACGCTTTCAAGCACCGCCGGCACGCCCGCGGCAATTCTCGCGATGCCCGCCCTGACGTAGACTCGGGCCAATGTCCCCGATTCTCCGCTTCCTCGACGAGCTTTTCCTGCGGCACACCGCCTGCCGCGAGGGCAGCGTGGCCACGTACATTCCGGAACTCGCCAAGGTTGACCCGGAGAAGTTCGGCATCTGCGTCGCCACGATCGACGGGCACGTGTACGAGGTCGGCGACTCACGGCACGCCTTCACGATCCAGTCGATTTCCAAGCCCTTCGTCTACGGTCTGGCCCTCGACGACCACGGACCGGCGGCCATGGCCGCCAAGGTCGGTGTCGAGCCCAGTGGCGATGCCTTCAACGCCATCAGCCTGCACCACGACGACGGGCGGCCGCTCAATCCCATGATCAACGCCGGCGCGATCGCCACGACGGGTCAGATCGTCGCCAGCACGCCGGAGGAGCGGTTCGAGCGGATCCTGGCCATGTTCGGCCGGCACGCGGGCCGGGCCCTGGGATGCGACGACGCGGTCTATGAATCGGAGGCCCGCACCGGCCACCGCAATCGCGCCATCGGCCACCTCCTCCGCAACTACGACGTGCTCATCGAGGAACCGACCCCCACCGTCGATGTCTACTTCCGACAGTGCTCGATTCTCGTGACCTGCCACGACCTCGCGGTCATGGCGGCGACGCTCGCGAACCAGGGGGTGAATCCGGTCACGAAGGAACGGGCCTTGCGGGCCGGAAACGTCGAGAGCGTGCTGAGCGTGATGGCCTCGTGCGGCATGTATGACTCGTCCGGCGGCTGGATCTACGACGTCGGCATGCCCGCCAAGAGCGGCGTGTGCGGCGGCGTGCTGGCGGTCCTGCCCGGGCAGTTCGGGATCGGCGTCTTTTCGCCACGGCTCGACCCGCGTGGAAACAGCGTCCGGGCGGTGCGTGTCTGCAAGGACTTGTCCCGGGCGTGGGGCCTCCACCAGTTCAATCCGCCCTTCTCCCCGCAGACGAGCCGTCGGCATTCGTATTCCTGCTGCGAAAGGCAGTCCACACGCGCTCGCTGCCCGGAGGAGACCGACTGCCTCCGGGCACACGGGCGTGGCATCCGCGTGGTCGAACTGCAGGGGATCCTGTCGCTCGCGACGACCGAGCCCGTCGTGCGGGAGATTCTCGCGCTCGGCGATGGGCTGAGGTGCCTGATGATCGACTTTCAGCATGTCACCGGCATCAATGCCCCGGCTGCGGGCGTGCTCGCCGACCTTGCCCGTCACCTGCGCGGGGATGGCATGCGGGTGATGTTCACGAATACGTCTGGCGTACCGACGCTGGCCCAGGTGCTGGACGAACGCCTGGGAGCCCATGACTCCGCCGAGATTCTGCGTTTCGCCTCCCTCAACCTCGCCATGGAGTCGTGCGAGGACGACCTCCTCAGATCGGTTCAGCCCGATGGCCTGACGGGGGCTCGGCCGATCGAGCAGAGCGAAATTGCCATGGGCATGACGCCCGCGGAGGTGGCCGTCTTCACGCCATGCCTGCGGACCCGGCGATTTGCGTCCGGGGAGTGTGTCGTGCGACAGGGCGATGCGGCGCACACGCTGTTCCTGATCACCCAAGGTGTGATCGCGGTGCACCTCGGCAAGGGGGCGAGCGACCGGCGGGTGGCCAGTTTCTCCGCCGGGATGATGGTGGGCGGCATGGCGTTCATCGACGGCGGCCCGAGATCAGCGACGCTCGTGGCCGAGGGAGACGTGGAGTGCGTGCTGCTCGAGCGGTCCGATTTCGAGCGGCTGGCCGTCGACCATCCGGGCGTCCATGCCCGACTTCTGCGGAACATCGCGATCTCTTTGGCGATGAAGCTGCGGCTCGCGAACGAGCATCTCGACCTGCTGGCGATGCGGCAGTGCTAATGCCCCGCCGCACGGAGGTGACCGGCCCCTACCCAGAGGCGTTTCCCCGCGGGTAGCCGGGCGGCTCACCGGGCATCCGCCGCCCGGCAGGCCCTGCCCGCTCGGGGAATCGATGTAACCGTAACATCCCGGCTCGTTGCGGACCGTCGTCGGCCGGTGCTGGCCGGCCTTGATCTGCGGATTGGGCGACGGGCTGATGTTGGCGACCGCCGTTTGCCGAAAGAGCGACTGGCGGCCGTATTTCTTGCCCAACGAACCAAGGTTTTGACCGCTCTTTCAAGGCAACGTAGGTTGCAGGCCCCGTCGGGCCGTCACCATCCCTCCCGACCTCCT
>SXWC01000019.1 GCA_005789975.1 Planctomycetaceae bacterium | reverse complement strand
GTCCTAACCACTCGACGATGGGGCCGCTGAGCGTGGCCCGGGAGGAGCCGACGCATGTGGGAGGCCACTCCAAGAATACACGCCACGCCAAGAGTACACACTGGGGCTGGCGTGCGTAAGGGCGTGGGCTCGCGCTAAGGCGGGGATGCCGTCCAGCTGGCCGGCCCAGACGCGACCCTAGCCAGGCAGGCCGGATTCATCCTGCGGAGCCACATCCGTTGCCGTGACTTCCACGGTGGGCAAGGTCACTGCGGTTGCATCGACTGGTTCGCCGCGGGCGATCGCCTCGAAGACCTCCCGCCTGTGCACCGGAACTTCTTTCGGTGCCTCGACGCCGAGTCGGACCTTGTCGCCACGAATCTCCACCACAACGATCGTGATGTCGTTGTTGATGACGATGCTCTCGTCCTTCTTCCGCGACAGTACGAGCATGGGGCCATTCCTTGGCAGTGCGGACCCGGCGACAGCGGACCCCGCAAACTCCCTGAAATGTAAAGGTTTCCTGGGGCCCGTCAAGCAATTTCCGGGCCGGAAACCTGGGTTTGGCGACGGAAATCAGCCGTTTTTGGCCGATGTGGCGAAAAAACGCCTTCGCCGACGGTCGGGACACCTGGTTGGCGGGCGACGGGCGCATGCCGTCGTTGTCCCGGGGATGACGAGAAATCCCTCAGGTTGGATCGGTCGACGCCTCCCGAATCGACGCCGTTGCACGCGGCATACGGTCGCGGCGACGGCGTCTTGTTGGCCCGTGAGACGCACCTATACTTTCGCACTCCCCCTCTCCGTCACTCCATCCCGCGGGTTGTTCGAATGCGCGAGTGGTTCCGCAACCTGTTCACTGCCATCGGCACCGTTCTCGAGGGCATGTTCGTGACGCTGCGGGTCTTCAGCAGCACGTACGACCAAAAGCGGCGGACGTTCACCGAACACTTCGAATACCCCGAACTGCCGGCTCCGGTGGCGGCACGCTACCGCGGTTTCCATCGCTACGACCTGACGACGTGCATCGCCTGCGATCAGTGCGCGAAGGCCTGTCCGGTCGACTGCATCTACATCGGCAAGGAGCGAGTCGAGAACGGCAAGGGCTTTCTCGTCAGCGGCTTCACGATCGACTACTCCAAGTGCATGTTCTGTGCGCTCTGCGTGGAGCCCTGTCCGGTCGATTGCATCTTCATGGGCTCGACCATGGATCTCAGTTGTTACAGCCGTGACGGAACCATCGTCGATTTTGCCCGCCTGCCCGTCGAGGTGGCCTGGGGCCGTTCGACCCTCAATCCCACCGCGGTCTCCGCCTCGAAGGTGATCGTGGAACCCGTCCACGGCGGTCCCAATCAGTAGTCGTCCCGCACGCCTCCGTCCCCACACTGGCCACCATGCATCCCACCCTCATCGCCGGCTATGTCGCCCTCTTCGTCGCGGTGGGCGGGGCGTTTCTGGCCGCGAATCTCCTCGTCGGCTGGCTCTTGCGGCCGCGGATGCCCAACACCGAGAAACTCGAGGTCTACGAATGTGGCGAGCCGGCGATCGGCTCGAGCTTCGTGCAGTTCGACCTGCGGTTCTACGTCGTCGCCCTGCTGTTCATCATCTTCGACGTCGAGGTGGCCCTCTTTTTCCCGTGGGCCACCGTCTTCGGGAAGGCGACCCAACTCACCGACCCCACGTTCGTCACGGCAACGGCCGATGGCGGGCTGACGCCGGCTGCCGCCGGCTTGATCCGTGAACTCGGCGTTCGCGAGCCCGCCGTGCCTGCCGCCGAGGGGCCACTCTTCACTCCCACCATTTCGGAGGCCCGGCAACTCGAGGCCGGTCGGGGCGAAAAGTCTCCCGCGGAGGTGCAGGCCGCCTGGACGGTTTCCCGGGCCGGCTCGCTGTTGGCCCGCACGGCGCTCGTCGACATGGCGGCCTTTTTTGCGATTCTGCTCTCCGGTTTCGCGTACGTCTGGACCCGCGGTGACCTCGACTGGGTCCGCGCGGTCTCGGCCGAGCGGTCCGGATCCGCCGGCCGGCCGGCCATCCGGTAGTCGGCATCTCAAATCCCCATCCCCCGTGACGAGCGACTGCCAATGACCACGCGAGGCCCAGGATTCCTTGACGAGTTGGAGGCCGCCGTGCCGGAGGCCGTGGTCGGCCGCAACCTCGAGGCGATCGACCCGTGGGTCGAGGTGGCGCCCGCGCGAATCGTCGAGGTCTGTGCCTGGCTTGCGAAGTCGAGTCCGGTCCGCTTCGACTCGCTCCAGTGCATCACGGCGATCGACTGGTTCGAGGCCGATCCCAAGAAGGCCGCCAAGGTCTCGTGGCAGCCGCATACCGAGATGGTCTACCACCTCTGGAGCACGCCCTCCCGCGTGAGCCTCGTTCTCAAGGCGAAACTGCCGCGGTGGAAGTCGGATGTGCCGGGCGAGTTGCCCGAGATTCCCAGCGTGTGTGGCGTGTGGCGCGGGGCCAACTGGCACGAGCGCGAAGTCTATGATCTCTCGGGCATCTGGTTCACCGGCCATCCGGACCTGCGGCGGATCCTCTGCCCCGAGGACTGGGAAGGGTATCCGCTCCGCAAGGATTACGAGATGCCGCTCGATTACCACGGCATCAGGGGGAGGTAGCGATGGCACAGATGATCGACGACGACCCGCGGATCATCGAGTTCGACGTCCGCACCGACGAAATGCTCGTCAACATGGGGCCCCAGCATCCGAGCACCCACGGTGTGCTGCGGCTCGTGCTCCGGACCGACGGCGAGGTGGTGTCCGAGGTTGAGCCGCACATCGGCTACCTGCACCGCTGTGCGGAGAAGATCGGTGAAAACCTGACCCATCGGCAGTGGATCCCCTACACCGATCGGATGGACTACCTCGCGGCGATGAACATGAACCTCGGCTGGGCCCTTGCCGTCGAGAAGCTCATGAAATACCAGGTCAGCGAAAAGGCCCGGCACCTCCGGGTCTTGATCACGGAGCTGAATCGGATCGCCAGCCATCTCGTCGGCATGGGTGCTTACGGTCTCGACCTCGGTACCTTCAGCCCGTTTCTCTACGCCTTCCGCGAGCGGGAAAAGATTCTCGACCTGTTCGAGGAGGCGTGCGGTGCCCGGCTCACCTACAGCTACATCACGGTCGGCGGCCTGACGGCCGATCTGCCGGCGGGCTGGCTCGCGAAGTGCGAGGCCTTTTTGGAGCAGTTCGAGCCGATCATCAAGGAATACCATTCCCTGCTCACGACCAACGCCATCTTCGTGAAGCGGACGGCCAACATCGGCGTGATGTCCCGCGAACTGGCGATCGAGTATGGCTGTTCCGGCCCGGTGCTCCGGGGCAGCGGCGTGGATCAGGATCTTCGCCGGGACGGCGAGGCCATCTACACGGCGATGTACGACGGCTACGCCTTCGAGGTCGCGGTGATGAAGAACGGCCACTATCCCCGCGATCACGAGTATCCGGCGGTGCCGGCCGACGCGGTGCTGGGCGACTGCTGGCACCGGTTCTTCGTGCGGATGTTGGAAGTGGTGCAGTCGATGGACCTCGTCCGCCAGGCGATCGACCGCTACTCGGCCTGCAAGGGGCCGCTCGGCGAACCGCTCAAGCTCACCGAGAAGATGCCGGCCGGCGACGCCTACCTCGAGACCGAGTGCCCGAAGGGACAGATGGGCTTCTATCTCGTGAGCGACGGCTCGGCGATTCCGTGGCGGGTGCGGGCGAGGTCGAGTTCGTTCTCGAATCTCTCCGTGGCCCACGAACTCTGCCGCGGCTGCCTGATCGCCGACGTGCCGGCGATCGTGGGCAGCCTCGACATCGTGATGGGTGAAATCGACCGGTAGCAGTTGAATGCGGGTTGAAGCCGGGGTGCCGGTCGAGGAGCGGCGAAAGTCGCCCACGGCGCGAGGCCCGCGGGTTCCCGTCCGGGCGGGAGCGGCCCGGGGTTTGTGGTGTGTTCGTCGGCCCCTCCGGCTCCCGCTTGTTTGTGCCGCTGATTCGTCGTCGGGACTTGTGAAAAGGAGTGGGGTAAGGCAAACTTCGTGCGATTTTTCACGAAGTCGGATTTCCGCGGGAAATAGCGACCCGAATGGCTGAATTCCTGATCAATACCGTGGGCCTCCCGGCATGGCTGGCGTGGTCGGTCACGGCCGTTGTGGCGGCCGCGCTCATCCTCAATGTGATCGCGGGCGGAGCGCTCGTTTTCATCTGGGCCGAGCGAAAAATCGCCGGCCGCATCCAGGACCGCCTCGGCCCCACGCGGACGGGGGGCAAGTTTGGCTGGCTGCAGTCCCTCGCCGACGGCCTCAAACTCCTCGCCAAAGAGGATCTGATGCCGGACGGGGCCGACGGAATGCTTTTCCGCGTCGCTCCCTACGTGAGCTTCTGCGCTTCGTTTTGTGCCTTCATCGCGCTGCCGTTCGCCTTCGATTTCATCGGCCAGCGGATGAACGTGGGTGTGTTCTTCGTGATCGCGGTGCTCGGCCTCGAGGTTTTCGGCGTGATCCTGGCCGGCTACGCGTCGGCCTCCAAGTGGTCGCTCTTCGGGGCGATGCGTGAGGCGGCTCAGGTCGTGAGTTACGAGGTGCCGCTCGGAATGTGCGTCGTCATTCCCGTGATGCTGGCGGGCAGCATGGATTTGGTGACGATCGCCGAGAAGCAGGCCGGCTGGTTCACCAGCTGGTACCTGTTTCATGATCCGTTCACGTTCGTGATCTTCTGGGTCTACGTCACCTGCGCGGTGGCGAGCGTCAACCGCGCCCCCTTCGACCTCGCGGAGGCCGAGAGCGAACTCGTGGCGGGCTTCCACACCGAGTACTCGGGCCTGCGGTGGAGCTACTTCTTCATGGCCGAGTACGGGTCGATGTTCTTGGTGAGCGCCCTCGCCGCGCTGCTCTTCCTGGGGGGCTGGAACGGCCCGATCCCGGTCGCGAAAATCCTCGGGCTCTCGGACGGCACGGGCGACACGGCGGGGTATTTCGTCCGGCTGTTGGGCATGGCCAATCTGCTCGGCAAGGCCACGCTCGGCGTGCTGATCATGATGTGGATCCGCTGGACGCTGCCCCGGCTCCGAATCGATCAGGTGATGATGACCTGCCTGAAATACTGCACCCCGATCGCCGCCGCCATGTTCCTGGGGGCGATGCTCTGGCAGGTCGCCCTGCCGGGCGGTCTGATGCCGGCCCTCCGCCGGCCCGCGGGCGAGATTCGCGAGGGGTGGCTGCCCGGCCCCGGCGGGGCCTCGGCGACGCCCTCCGCGGATGCCGGAAAGGTCGCCCAGGTGAAGTCATGAGTTTCATGCTGCCCATGATCGCCGGCGCTGCCGCGGCGGTGCCGCTTCCGCTGGCCGCCATCAACTGGCACTCGGTCTTCTTCCTGCTCTTTGCGGCGATCGCCTGCGGCTTTGCGGTGGCCGTGGTCGCCGCCGACAACGTCGTGCGCATGGCCTTCTATCTCGTCCTCTCCCTCGGTGCGACGGCCGGGCTCTTCTTCCTCGCCGGAGCCGAGTTCGTCGGCGCCATGCAACTCATGATCTACGTGGGCGGCACGCTGGTGCTCCTCGTGTTTGGCGTCATGCTCACGGCCCAGGCGCCACTGGTGGCGATCAAGGGCTCTGGCCGCGACCGCGTGCTCGCCGGGTTCGTGGGTGTCGCCCTCCTGGCGGTGCTCCTGCAGTCGGCCCTCTCGGTCGGGCCGTGGCGTACGCCTGCCGCCGGCGTGGTCGCCGAGCCGGCCGCGACGCCGATCGGGATGTCGCTGGTCGGCGTCCGTGTCGATGATCCGGCCACCGGCTCCCCCGCCGTCAACAAGCGTCCGGGCTACATGCTCCCCTTCGAGATCGTGTCGATCCATCTCCTGGTCGTGCTCGTCGGGGCCGCCTACCTCGCCCGCGCCAAGCGACGCAAGTCACCGCGGGCGATCGAGGTGGCGGCGTCGGTCGAGCCGCCTGCTTCGGTCGCCGAGCATGCGTCGATCGGCCGCGAACGGCAGCGGAGTGGTTCCGTGTTGGCGGGAGGGCGTCCATGAACAGCGTCGTCGCTTCCGCCGTTCCGCTCCTCGGACTCTTCACCGAGCCCGTCAGCGTGGCCCACTATCTCGTGGTAGGGGCGATCCTGTTCGTGTCCGGTGTCGCCTGCATGGCCGTCAAGCGGAACGCGCTCGGCGTCCTGATGGGGATCGAGCTCGTGCTCAATGGTGCCAACGTCAACTTCGTCGCCTTCGCCTCGCCCTATCTCCAGGGGGAGGGATCGCGGTCGCTGGGGCTCGACGGGCAGGTGTTCGCCCTGTTCGTGATCCTGCTGGCGGCGGCGGAGGCGGCCGTCGCGCTCGCCATCACGCTCAACTTTTACAACAACCACTCCACGGTCGATATCGATCGGGCCGACGACCTCAAGGGCTGATCGCCCTTTGGTCGCCGGTTGACCAACTCCCGCTCCAGGTTCGAAGGCCACCACGGCCAGGGCATCATGGATCTCGCCTCCCAACTCCCGCAACTCCTCGGCCTGGCCTGGCTCCTGCCGCTGGTGTCGTTCGTGCTGATCCTCTTCTTCGGCCCGCGGATGGGGCCGCACGGCCGCAACGCGGCCTGGGTCGCGACCGCTGCGATCGTGGCCTCGCTCGTGCTCTCGCTGGTGGCCTTTGTGGCGTGGCTCGGCGTGCATCCGGTCGTCGCGGCCCATCACGGCGGTGACCACGCCGCCAATCATGCCGCCGACCACGACGCCGACCATGCCGCCCATGCCGACCATGCCGCCCCCGACACCGCGACACATGACGCCCCCCACGGAGGGCATGCGGGGGTCGCGCCGGTCGCCTACTCGGGCGACTGGTACACGCTCTACGAGGCCGGCCGTCTCAAACTCTCGATCGGCTGGTACATCGACTCGCTCACGATCCTGATGTTCGTCGTGGTGACCTTCATTGCCACCTGCATCCACGTCTACGCGTCGGGCTACATGCACGACGAGCTCCACGAGGTGACCGACCACGAGGTGCATCTTGCCGATGGCGGCCACCTCCATCGTCCCGGCCGCTTCCCGCGGTTTTTCCAGGCATTGTCGCTGTTCTGCTTCTCGATGATGGGCATCCTGATCGCCGGCAATCTGGCGATGGTCTTCATCTTCTGGGAGCTTGTCGGCATCTGCTCGTGGTTCCTGATCGGCTTCTACTACGAGCGAAAGACCGCTTCCAACGCCGCCAACAAGGCTTTCATCGTCAATCGGGTCGGCGACTTTGGAATGCTGATCGGTCTGATGGCCCTGTGGGGAGCGCTCGGCACGCTCCATTTCGCCGATTCGCAGGTGTCCGGCCCGGATGGTCGGTCCAACGTGAGGCCGGGGCTCTTCAGTCTCGTGCGTCCGGCCGATGCGGGGCATGCCCTCCGCGTGCCCGACGGGATGGTGAAGTTCGCCGCCGCGGAGAAGGTCGCGGTCACGGCCCCCGGCGAGATCGCCGGCAAGGTGGACGTCTGGCGGGCCGAGGGCTACGGCAAGTGGCTTTTGTTCATCGCCGGTGTCGGCATCTTTTGCGGATGCGTGGGCAAGAGCGCCCAGTTCCCGCTGTTCGTCTGGCTGCCCGACGCGATGGAGGGCCCGACGCCGGTGTCCGCCCTCGTCCATTCGGCGACCATGGTCGCGGCGGGAGTCTATCTCGTGGGCCGTTTCTTTCCCGTGCTCACGCCCGACGTGCTCCTCGTGATCGCCTACACCGGGGCGATCACGCTCTTCATCGCGGCGACCATCGCGCTTGTCGCCAATGACATCAAGCGGGTGCTCGCGTATTCCACGGTCAGCCAACTCGGCTACATGATGCTCGCCCTCGGCGTGGGCGGGTGGGTCGCCGGGCTCTTCCATCTCGTGACGCACGCCTTCTTCAAGAGCCTCCTGTTTCTCTGCTCCGGTTCGGTCATTCATGCCTGCCACACCAACGACATGCGAAAGATGGGCGGCCTTGCCAAGGCGATGCCCGCGACCGCCGGCACGATGCTGGTGGGCTGTCTGGCGATCATCGGTGCGGGCATCCCCTTCGTCGTCGGCCTCTCGGGCTACTACTCGAAGGACTCGATCCTTGCCCAGGCGCTCTCCTTCTCGCAGGCCAATCCACGGCACGCCATCCTCTACTGGGCCGTGGCGGGCGGGGCGTTTCTCACCGCCTTCTACATGTTCCGGCTGTGGTTCATGACCTTCGCCGGAAAGCCCCGCGATCACCATGTCGCCGAACATGCGCACGAGTCGCCGCAGGTGATGGTGATGCCGCTGCTGGTGCTCGCCGTGCTCGCCGTCGTCGCCGGTTGGACGCTCCCGGGCGGCTTCGGCATCGCCAATCTGCTCGAGCAGTCTCGGCCGGCCGGCACCGTTGAAACCACGCAGGGGGGGTTCGTCTTCGGTCAGGCTCTCACGCTTCCGGCCGAATATCTGAGCCACGAGGGGGCGATCCACGTCACCGCCACGGTGACGGCATTCGCCACGGCCCTCGGCGGCGTGCTGCTGGCGGCGGCGATGTATCTCTGGCGGGTGATCTCGCCCGCGGCGGTGGCCGCGGCCCTGCGGCCCGTCTACACGTTCCTGGCGAATCGGTGGTATTTCGACGAACTCTACCGGGCCATGTTCGTCGCGCCGGTCCACGGGCTCGCGGCGGTGGCCAGCGGCATCGATCGGGGGCTGATCGATCCGTTCATCAACGGGCTCGCCCGGGTCACCCGGTTCGTGGCCGGCATCGACGCCTGGATCGACCGGACGCTAGTCGACGGGCTCGTCAACGCCACGGCCAGCGCGACCTGGGCCGCGGGCCTCGAGCTCAAGAAACTTCAGACCGGCAGCCTCCGCCAATACGTGATGTTCATCGCCGCCGGGACCGTCGCGCTGTTCGTCCTCGCGAGCATGTTGTTCAGATCGTCCCTCGCCGGCTGACGCCCGGCTCCACCGCATCGATTCAACCCGGAACCCAAGACGGATTTCCCGATGTCCCCCGCCGACGCACTCTCCCAACCCGCACTCTGGCCCCTGTCGCTGATCGTGTTTCTCCCGGCGCTGGTCGCCGCGGTGCTCGCCTTGCCGATCATCCCCAAGGCCCGCGAAGAACTGATCCGCTGGATCGCCCTCGCCACCACGGTGGCGGTCTTCGTGCTCTCGCTCTGGATGGCATGGCCGACGCTCTTCGGGGCCGTCGGGCCGGCGCAGTTCACCGTCGGTGAGGCGGGCATGCAGGACGTGGTGAAACAGCCGTGGATCCCGGCGTTCAACATCGAGTACCTGCTGGGCGTCGATGGCATCAGCATGCCGCTGGTCGTCCTGACGACCTTTCTCTCGGTGTTGGCCTGTGCCGCCAGCTGGCCGATCACCAAGCACGTCAAGGCCTATCACGTGCTGTTCCTCCTGCTCGAGACGGGAATGCTGGGCGTTTTCGTGTCGCTCGACTTCTTTCTCTTCTACGTCTTCTGGGAGGTGATGCTCCTTCCGATGTACTTCCTGATCGGCATCTGGGGCGGTCCGCGGCGCGAATATGCCGCGATCAAGTTTTTCCTCTACACGCTGTTTGGCAGCGTGCTGATGCTCCTCGCGATCCTGATGCTCTACTTCACGAGCGACCTGCGGATGCTCTCTCCGGAGCAGTTGGTGGCGAGCCATGTCGTGAGTCCGGCGCTCGATGCGGCGGGCAGGGCCGATGCCGTGGCCGCGATCACCGCGGCCAAGAATCCGGTCCACACGTTCAACCTGCTCGCCCTCGCCCAGTTGGGCCAGCTGCCGAAGTCCCCCTTCGCGGCTGCCAGCGTGTGGGGCATGAGTCTCGAGATCTGGGCCTTCCTGCTGCTGCTGATCGGATTCGTGATCAAGGTGCCGGTGGTCC
>SXWC01000162.1 GCA_005789975.1 Planctomycetaceae bacterium | reverse complement strand
GGGGCGATGTCGGTGACCAGCGGCCCCAGCACGTAGAACGGCGCCTCGTCGCATTCCTCCATCTGCCGCTTCACGTTCATGTCGATCTGGTCCATCGGCACGTGACCGGGGCCCTCCACCATCACCTGGCAGCCCTTCTTCCAGGCCCGCCGCGTGAGTTCGCCGAGCACGTGAAGCTCCGCGAACTGCGCCTCGTCGCTGGCGTCGGCGATGCTTCCGGGCCTCAGCCCGTCGCCGAGACTCCAGGTCACGTCGTAGGCGCGGAAGATGTCGCAGAGATCCTCGAAGTGGGTGTAGAGCGGGTTTTGTTGCTTGTGGGTCATCATCCACCGCGCGATCAGCGAGCCGCCCCGGCTCACGATCCCGGTGATCCGCTGCATCGTGAGGTGCAGGTGTTCCTGGAGCAGGCCGGCATGGACGGTCATGTAGTCCACCCCCTGCCTCGCCTGTTTCTCGCACATGTCGAGGACGTGTTGCGGCTTCATGTCGTCGATGTCACCGCCGCGTTCCTCGAGCCTCTGGGAGAGCGGCACCGGGCCGCTCGGCACCGGCGAGGCGTCGATGATCGCCTGGCGGATCGTGTCGATGTCCTTTCCGGTCGAGAGATCCATCACCGTGTCGGCCCCGTGATGGACCGCCATGTGGAGCTTCTCCAGTTCCGTCCGCTCGTCGCTGGTCACCGCCGAGTTGCCGATGTTCGCGTTGATTTTCGTCAGCGCCGCGATCCCGATGGCCATCGGCTCGAGCTTCTTCGTGAGATGGACCGTATTGGCGGGGATCACCATCCGGCCGCGGGCGACCTCGGCCCGAATCAACTCCACGGGGAGATCCTCGCGCTGCGCGACGAACTTCATCTCGGGCGTGATCTCATCGGCGCGGGCGGCTTCGAGCTGGGTCATGCTGTGTTCTCCGGAAAAAGCGGCTGCAGACCTTTCATTCAGGGATACAAGGGTAGCAAATCAGCCCGCGGCGTGGAGATGAGGCGGCCGTTTTTCGCAGCCCGACGAACGGGAGCCGCTGCCGCACATGACGCGACGGGTGGCACGTGCCTGATGAGCCATGCCCCATGCCCCGGGCCACCGGGGCGGCCTCGGGCCGGATCTCAGATCGTCTTGAGGTATTCGAGGACGGCCGTCTTCTCGTCCTCCGTGAGTTCGTCGGGGAAGTCGTGGCCGGCGGCACTCTTGCCGGGCTTGCGGGTGTCGAAATACGAACGACGAACCGACGGCAGCAGCCGGCCCGGCGGCATCTCGGAGAGTTCCTCGACCTCGAGGCCGACGCGATCGTCGTCGTAGCCCGTCGGCGTCCGGCGCCAGACGACCGGCCGCCGGTCGGGGTGGAGGAGGTGCCAGAGCGTGGGCACGGAGCCGTTGTGGAGGTAGGGCGCCGTGGCCCAGATGCCGTCGAGAGGGGGCGGCACGTAACCGGTCGCCGATTCACGCTCCACCAAGCCCGCCGCGTCGTCGCCGAAGTGGCCGAACCAGCTCGCATTGAGTTCGCCCCTCTCCTTCGCGGTGAGCGAGTCGAGTCGGACCCGGTCGGTTCCCACCTCCTCGATCGGAACGACGCGATCGGGATAGTCGCCGCTCGGCCCGGGCGAGCCGTGGCACGACGCGCAGTGATCAGCGAAGACGACCGCCCCCGCCCCGGCGAGGTCGCGATCGATGCCCGCCGGCCAGGCCGGCGGCTCGAGCGACTCGATCCATGACTCGACCTCGCGAAACTCATCCTCCCACTCGCGAAACTTCTCGGGGCCGTTCTCCTTGACCAGCAGGAACTGCATGAGCATGCGGTGCCCCTTGGGCGCGAAGCCGTCGGAATAGAGGCTCTTTCTCCTGGAATAGTGCCACCACGGCGGTGCGTCCATGTCATGGTGCACGAGATCGAATCGCGGCGGCCGCTGCACGATCTCGAGATTGGGATCGCGGTGCCGCATCAAGGCCACGCCGAAGATCACCGCGTTGGTCGTGCCGTTGGTCGTGCCGAGGGGCAGGAGCAGCGCGCCGACATCCATGTGGCTGAAAGCCTTCCGCTGCCGAACCTTCACCTGGCGGACATCCTCGGTCAGCGTCTCGAGGGCGTAGTTGGAGTTGGGCACGCCCGGAATGGCCACCCCCTTCACCTGCCCCTGGTGGCAGGCGAGACAACTCATCGTCCAGCGGCCCTTGGCATCGACGACGTATTGCAGGGATCGGGAGGGGTCGTCGGGATGCGGCACGAGCCCGTAGCGCTCCATCGCCATCCGTCGCCGCTCCTCCAAGGGGGCCTTTTCGGCCCTCGATCGGAGCGGCTCCTCCCAGGTGCTCCAGAGTTCGTCGAACACCTCCTGGTCGAAATCGGCGGGAAGATACGCCTTGTTCAGCAGATGCTCACGACCCCTGGCCTGACGGGACGAAGACGCATCGGCCACCACCGACTCGGCCCGGCATTCGCCGGCGAGCGCGAACCATGCGCAGGCGATCGTCACGATTCCGGTCCGCCGCAGCATGGTTGACACGCGCTCGCTTCCGGTGGCGTTCATGGCATACTTGGGTCGAGGTCTTTTCCCGCCGCAGTATAGGCCGGTCACGATCGTCGTCCGTGGTCGCCTCCCACCCCCGCCTGCCCCCCTCTCCTGTCTTCCATGCCCTGCCCGCCATGCCCACCGCCAACCCCATCCTGATTCCCGAGTTGCGGCTGATGCTCGCCGAGGGCGACACGGCCGGACTCCGCGAAGTGGCGGAGGAACTCCATCCGGCGACCGTGGCGGAGTTTTCCGAGGGGCTCGACGACGTCGAGATCTGGCGGGTCCTCGACGCCGTGCCGGTCGAGCGGCAGGCCGAGATCTTCCCCTACTACCCGATGCCGAGGCAGGTCGAGCTCTTCAAGGAAGCCGACCGACGGCACCTCGGCCCGCTCCTGGAGTCGATGGCCCCCGACAGCCGCGACGACCTGCTCCGCGAGCTCGACCCGGGATTCGTCGAGGAGATCCTCCCGCTCGTCGCCAAGGCGGAGCGGCACGACATCCGGATGCTGCTCTCGTGTCCCGAGGGCTCCGCCGGCTCGATGATGACGACCGAATACGCGTCGCTGCCGGCCGAGATCACGGCCGGCGAGGCGATCAGCCGCCTGCGATCGCAGGCGCCCAACAGCGAGTCGATCTACTACATCTACGTGCTCGACCCCGAACGCCGGCTGCTCGGCTTCGTCTCGCTCCGCGACCTGATCCTCGCCAGGCCCACGGCCCTCGTCTCGGAGCTGATGCAGAAGGACGTGATCGTCGTCAAGGTGGAGGAGGCCCGCGAACACGTGGTCGAGAAGCTCGCTCGCTTCGACTTCATCGCCATTCCCGTGACCGACGACCAGGGCCGCCTCGTTGGCATCATCACGCACGACGACGTGCTCGACGCCGTGCGGCAGGAGGCGACCGACGAAGCCCAGATGAGCGCCGCCATCGCCCCGCTCGGCGAAGGCTACCTGGATGCCGCGCTCGTCTCGCTGACCTGGAAGCGGGGCATCTGGCTCGCGATCCTGTTCGCGACGGCCGCGATCACCGCGATGGTGCTCGCCCGCTGGAAGTCGCCCCACGCCTGGCTCGTGGCCTTCATCCCCCTCGTGATCGCCAGCGGCGGCAACTCCGGCAACCAGTCGGCCACGCTCGTGATCACCGCCCTCTCCACGGGTGACTGCCGGCTTGGCGACTGGAAGCGGATCCTGAGGCGGGAGTTCGTCGTCAGCCTGATGCTCGGGGTGCTCCTGGCGATCCCCGGCTTCCTCCTCGGACTCGCCTATGCCCCCAATCCCGTTCACGCCCTGGTGATCCCGGCGACGGTGCTGAGCGTGGTGATGGTGGGGTCGCTCGTGGGCTGCGTGCTGCCGCTCATCTTCCGATCGCTCGGCCTCGATCCCGCGCTCATGAGCAACCCCTTCGTGTCGGCGATCGTGGACGTCGTCGGGATCGTGATCTACATGGGCATGGCCCTGCTGCTCCTCAGCGGCTGACGATCAGGGCTTCGCGGGCTTGGCCTGCTCGAAGCCGGCCGGAAGCTTGTCGCCCCGCTTGGCGACTGCGGCCCGCGTGGTGATGAAGACCCACTCCTCGCCCTCTTTTTCCCTGATGATGTAGACGAGCTTGCCGTCGGGATTCGACTTGGCGAGGATCACACGGAGGATTTCGTCGACGCTCTTGTCACGCTCGTCCAGCCCGAATGACTGATTCTTGGTGATGCCCTCGAGCTGAAGGTCGCCGCCGAGAATCTCCATCGGCACGCCCGCCTCGTCCGACACCATCTGGATCGAGCGCTCGAGGTTGTCCTTGGCGAAGGTGAGCGTCATCGTCTTCTTCATTTTCTCGATCGCCCCCCTCGGCCCGGACTCCGCGGGTGCCGCCGGGCCCGCCGTCGCGGCACCGGGACTTTGCGCCAGGGCGAGCTCGGCCGCCAACGCCAGGTTGTGCGCGGCATGCCGGGGCAGATAGGCGTTGAGCACCACACCCTTCCCCTCCGCCCCGGATCGCACCTGCGCGGCGAGGGCCCGCAGCATCCCCGGCAGCCGGAGCACGAGCACCCTGCCGTACGGTGCGGGATTGAGCGTGGTGCAATAGTTTTCGACCGCGGTCGGCAGGCCGTCGATGCGGCCGGCGATCTGCGGGGCGAGGGTCTGCGCCGGCACGTCGAGCGTCGCGACCGCGTCCATTTCGACGTAGAAGTTCCCGCCGAAATGCAGCGAGAGCGCCGCCGCCTGGAGCGATTCACCGAACAGTCCGTCCAGCGGTTCGGCGAGCTTCGCCAGCGGCCCGGCCAGAACGGGTCGGCCCGTGTTGAGCAGGTAGTGGGGCGATCCGAGCAGCGTCAGGTGCCGGTCGGAGTCGAGCATGCCCACGAGCGTCTCGAGATCGCCGGTCACCACCGCCTGCAGTCCGGAACCGGGGGCGTCGCCGATGACGGCGAGGCTCTCGCGGACGATCCTGGCGATCAAGGGCTCTTTGCCGGTTTCGGCCACCCCTTTGGCACCGATCGAAACATCCTGCGGCAGCTCCACGTTGGGTGCGATCACGAGCACCCGGCCCCGCTCGGCCTCGGGCATCCAAAGGCTGAGCGTCGCCGTCTGGAAGATGGTTTCTCCGCCGGTCTTGAGTTCTTTGGTGGGCCCCCAGGCCTCCCTCCGCGTCTCGTCGTCGGCCGGGGCGGAACGCCCCGGCACGAACCGCACCGCGTACGCCCCGAGCACCTCGCCGGGTCCGCCCGCCTGCCAGCCGGCCTGCACGAACTCGATCGCCGCGATATCGCCACCGCAGAGCTGCACGAGATCGGCGAGGGCCGACTCGGCGACGGGGCCCAGCGACGTGAGAAAGAGTTTTCCCTCGTCGTCGGCGACGATCTCAGCGAGCCGGGCCAGCAGGATCAGCTGCGAACCAGGCGGCAGATAGGCGAGCGTGGGCGGCAGGCCGGAAGTGGGCGAGGCCCAGGGGAGCTTGGGATCGTCCACCACCACCTGCCTCGGCTCGCCTCCCTGCGGAGCGGTCGGCCGCACGGTCATCACCGCCGGCTCGCCCGCCGGCGGCTCCGGGGGTTCTTCCTTCGGATCCCTCAGCGGTGCTTCGACGACCGGCGTCTCCCGGGCAGCGTCCTCATTCCGGTTCCGCACCGGCCGCAATGCCACGTCGCTCCTCGTGGCCGGCGGGCTCGGCTCGAGCCGGCTGATGACGACGCCTGCGGCGGCCACGATGATGGCCACCGCAACTCCAACGCCGACCATCCCCATGCGTCTGGCCCTTCCGCGGGCGGCCAGTGTCGCCGCCGAATCCGTCGGTGCGCGGCGGTCGTCGCGTGCTTCGAGCCGCACCCGCGGGGGCGGCTCGCTCGTGGTCGGGATCGTGAGCTTCGACAGATCCTGTTCGGCGACGGCCGCGGGCGTGGTCGCAACCGGCGGGGGCACGGGAGCCGCCGCCAGACCGAGGCAGGCCGCGATCGAGTCGGCCGCCTCACCCGCGTTCTGATACCGCTGCGTCGGATCGCGGTCCATCATGTAGCCGACGAGCGTCGCGATCTCCGCCGGCACCGTCGCCGGTAACGGTGAAGCGCCCTCGAACGAGGCCTGCCGGAGCGTGGCCATGGCGTCGCCCGTCCAGTTGGGATGCATGCCCGAAAGCAGGGCGTACAACATGCCGCCAATCGCGTAGACGTCCGACCGCGGATCGCACGCTGTCCCTTGCAAGAGCAGTTCGGGGGCGACGCAGGCAGCCCGACGCCCGAGCCGGGAAACTTCCGCGTCGGTTGCGATCAGGGGCCGTAGCGGCACGATGTGCGGATCGATCGCGAGCGGAAACTGCAGGAGCCGCACCCTGCCGGTGCGTTCGCCGCCGCCCTCCGGTGGCGACTCGCGGCGGAGCGCGTCGAGCGACAACCCTCCGTGGACCACCCCGAGCGCGTGCAGTTCGGCCACGGCCCGCGCGACCTGCCAGACGAGGACGCCCGCCTGCTGTGGCGGCAGCGGCCCCAGGCGATCGAGTTCCGTGGCGACGTTGTCACCCCGCACATGCTCACAGACGATGAACCGGCTGCCTTCGTGCTGCTCGAGCGACCAGGTTCGGCTGAGCATCGGATCGGTGGCCCGATTGGCCGCCGTGGTCCGCCGCACGATCTCGGTCCAGGTATCGAGTTGCCGGCAGAGTTTGGCGTTGAGCAACATCAGCGAGACGACCCTGCCCGAGGGCTCGTGCCGGGCGGTGAACAGCAGGCCGTCACCATCGCGGTCATGCCGCTCGAGCAACCGGTAGTCGCCCAGGAAGAACGGCCCTTCTGCTCCGTCGGCGAGCCGCTTCCCCTGCCAGCGGGAGATGAGGCCGCGACCATGAAGCCAGGCGGCGATCGACCGGGCCGACGCCTCGTCCCCGGCCACGGCCGGCCGCGCGGCGTACTCGACCCGCAGCGACTCGACGGCACCGGGCTCGAAGAGACCGGTGCGGACCAGAAGTTGCCAAAACTCGTCGGATTGGGGAGCGGGCATCGGCGGGAGCCTTTCAAGCACGATCGTAGTGTTTTTCGAGGAATTCCGCCGGGCCACTCCCCGCCGCACCGTCACGGCGTGGCCGCCCTGGGCTGCTATGATCGGCGGCCCCGATCACCCGATTTTTATGGAGCAGGGAGAGCCATGCGAGCCAGCGACGCCACCCGTATTTATTTTGACCGGGCGGCCGAGCAGTTGGATCTGTCGGAGAGCATGCGACGGCTGCTGCTCACGGCCAAGCGAGAGGTGCAGGTCCAGATTCCGATCGAGCGGGATTCGGGCGAGGTGGCCACCTTCATCGGCTATCGCGTGCAGCACAACGACGCCCGCGGCCCCCTCAAGGGAGGCCTCCGCTATCACCCGCAGGTCGATCTCGACGAGGTGCGGTCGCTGGCCTCCCTCATGACGTGGAAGACGGCGGTCGTCGACATCCCCTACGGCGGCGCCAAGGGGGGCGTGGCGATCGATCCATCCGCCTGCTCGCTCCGCGAGTTGGAACGGGTCACACGGAAGTTCGTCGACGCGATCCACGACATGTTCGGCCCCGACGTCGACATACCGGCCCCCGACATGGGCACGACCGCCGACATGATGGCCTGGATCATGAACCAATATGGCAAATACCACGGCTTCTCCCCCGCGTGCGTCACGGGAAAACCGGTGGAGTATCACGGCATCCCCGGCCGTGACGAGGCGACGGGCCGCGGCGTCGGCGCGCTCACACTCAAGCTGCTGAGCCGTCTCGGCCGGAGGATTCCGGGCACGCGGGTGGCTCTCCAGGGTTTCGGCAACGTCGGCACCCACACGGCGAAATACCTCAGCGATGCCGAGTGCAAGATCGTCGCGGTGGGCGACGCGAACGGTGCTTTCCACCGGGCCGACGGGCTCGACGTCCTGGAACTGCTGCGGCACGCGCGGGCCAACGCCGGCCGGCTCACCGGCTTCAGCGGCGGAGAGGCGATCTCCAATGCCGAACTCCTCGCCGCCGATTGCGACGTGCTCATCCCGGCCGCGCTCGGCGGCGTGATCACCGCGGCCAATGCGGCGCTCGTTCGCGCCCCGATCGTCATCGAGGCCGCCAACGCCCCGATCGAGCCCGAAGCCGACGACATCCTCGTGTCCGGGGGAGTCGTGGTGCTTCCGGACATTCTCGCCAACGCCGGCGGCGTCACCGCCAGCTGGTTCGAATGGGTGCAGAACCGCCAGCACTACCAGTGGGGGCTCGATCGCGTGCGGGGCGAGCTCGACCGGATCCTCGGCCAGGCCTTCGAGCAGGTCTGGCAGCTCTCGAACTCCCGGCAGGTGCCGCTCCGCACGGCCGCCTACATGCTGGGCGTGGGCCGCGTCGCCCGCGCCACCGTGCTCGGCGGAATCACGTGACCACGGTCCGGAAGGCCGTCCGCAAGATTCCGCGGCCTCACCCGGAAACCAGCCGCAGGGCTGCCCGGTAAACGCCCCACGCCGTGAGGCGTGGGGTGAACTCGGCGAGGGGCTGCCCGTGCCCTCGAGACGGCGTAGGCGGCCAGCGAAGCCCGGAGGGCGAGAGCGCAGACACCTCCGAGCGAACGGAGGTCAGGATGACCGCAGTGAGCGTCCGTCGAGAGGGTGTGGGCAGCCCCGAACCGCGCGACCGGCTACTCCTCCTCGACGGGCCGCGGCAGCCCCGCCGCGTCGAGAACGACGGTGCGGGTCTCCATGGCCACTGGTTTGCCCGGCGTGAAGGTGAGCTTCACGACCCATCCCGTCCACTCCGGCGGATCGACCGGATAGTAGTCGAAGACGAAGTTGCCGAGGCTGTAGACGATCGGGGCGGCCCCATGCAGATCGACGGTCTGCGTGACGTGCGGATGGCCGCCGATCACGGCCGCCGCCCCGGCGTCGATCATCGCCCGGGCGAGTTCGCGATCGGCCTGCCGCGGCTGCGGGTGGAGTTCCGGCCCCCAGTGGACGAAGGGCACCACGAAATCGGCGGCGGTCTTCGCGGCCGTGATGTCGGCGCAGATGTCGGCCTCGCCCAGCGGCGCCACACCGGGCGTCGTGGCCCGCGCCGCCGACTTCTCGGCCTGAAACCCGTTACGGCCCAGAACCGCGATCCGGATGCCGTGCTTCTCGAGCACGAGCGGCCGCCGGGCCTCGGCGAGCGTGCGGCCCCCACCGAACTGCGGTATCCGCTCGCGATCGAGCACGTCCAACGATTCCACGAGCCCGTCCGGCCCGAAATCCAGACTGTGGTTGTTGGCCACGCACAACGCCGAGAAATACCGCCGGAGAAACCGGGGCGAATCATCGGCCCCACGAAACGTGTACGACTTGAGCAGTTGCTTCCCGCCGTCGCCGAGCACGCACTCGAGGTTGCCCACGGTGAAGTCGGCGTCGAGCAGGAGTTCTGCGCATGCGGCGAAGGGATCTCGTCCGCACGCGACGGCGTGACCGGGGCCGTTGTCGAGCATCACGTCGCCGACGAACACCACCGACACGCTCCCCGGCGGAGAAGACGTTCGTCCGAGAGGGGGACCATCAGCCAGCGCCACCTGAGCGCAGACGCAGGCGGCCACAAACACCTTCCATTGCATGACGCTGAACCTCGCTGGGGTGACGCTGAAAACGGCCGCGGTGGCGGCCCGGGGAGCCTCCACGATACGTCCGGAACCAGCCGGCGTCCTGACGGCGGAAGCCGTCAGGAAACGCCGGGTCAGTGCCCGGCCGGCCGATACCAGTCTCCTCGGAGCCAGTCGGCAAGCAGCCCGATCTGCTCTTCGGAGAGCGGCGCCAGCGCACCGTCCGCGGCCTTGCCGAAACTCGGCATGCGGTCGTTCGTGTCGCCGTAGAACCGCTCGTGGGTCGGGTCGGTGATGATTCCCACGAGCCACCCACGATGACCCCAGCCCGTCAGGTCAGGGGCCGAGCCGAGCGGGGTGCCGTTGTCACGGAAGGCATGACAGCCGCCGCAGCGGTCGCTGCTCGCCACGAGCTCGCGGCCCCTGTCGATCATCCCCACGAGCTCCTTCGGCACCGCCGTGCCCGCCTCGTCCGCCATCGCGGCGACGACGGCGTCGATGTCGGCCTTCGGCCACTCCGCCTCGTCGGTGAGGTCGTTCTGCACGAAGCCCACCATGTCGCCCTCCTTGTGGGCGGTGTTGCCGAAGTAGGCGGGCCCCGCCACCTCCGCCGGGTCGAGCAGGCCCCGCATCCACGCCGCCGAGCCGAAGGCGAAGAGATTGGCCGCGGACGACTTCGCGATCACGGACTCCGCATTGGCCGCCAGGGGATCGACGTGGGCATGGCAGCCCGCACAGTGCTGGGCAAAGAGCCTCGGCCCCTGGCTCTTCGGGTCGTGGCGAACGAGCTCGAGCATTCCTGCGGGCGGGATCTTCTCCGGCCTGCCGGCCAGCTCGATCGCCCGCGCGGCATCGGCCTTGGCCTGCGCCGAGGCGTCGAGGAAGGCCTGCGAGTGACGAATCCTCTCGAGCTTCTTCCACTGTCGCTCCACGGCGACGAGCTTCGCCGTGTCGTTGCCGAGCATGGCGGCGAGCTTCGTCGGGTCTCCGTCGGTCTGATCGTGCAGCTTCTCGGCCTCGGCCAGCGACGCCTTGTCCACCCACAGGGCGTAGTAGTCCTCGTTGACGGCCATTGCCGTGAGCAGCCCCACCCCGGCGAGCACGGCCAGGGTGAAAGCCACGTTGAAGCGGTGGCCGAACTTCCAGTTGCCGAGGATCGGCATCAGGAACATCACGCCCATGATCAGTCCCGGCACGACGATCGCACCGAAGAACTCCCCCGTGGCCCCCCAGCCTTCGAAGACCTTGAGAAACTGGAACAGGAACAGGAAATACCATTCCGGCCGTGCGGCCGCGTAGGGCAGCGACGGGTCGGCCGGGGCTCCGAGTTCCGCGCCGAGTTCGCCCGGCACCACCACCTCACCCGCGAGCATCGCCCGCAAGGCCGGCACCAGGATCACGCCCAGCACGACCGCCATCACGGCGAGCATCGCCACGGCGTCCTTGAGCACCTGATCGGGCCAGAACATCGCATCGGGCTTGGTGATCGGCTGCTTGGCGTGCAGGCCATGCTTGCGGAACAGCGACAGGTGCACGACCAGCATCAGGATCAGCGTGGCGGGCAGAAAGCCCGCATGGAGCGCGAAGAAGCGGGTGAGCGTGTGATGGCCATACTCCGGCCCGCCGATGACGAGCTGCTGCAGTGACGGCCCCACGAACGGCACGATGCCGGCGAGATTGGTGGCCACGATCGTCGCCCAGTAGCCCTTCTGGTCCCAGGGCAGCAGATACCCGGTCAGCGCCATGCCGAGCACGAGCAGCATGAGCACGAGGCCGAGCCAGAAGTTGACCTCGCGAGGGGCCCGGTAGGCGCCGTCGATCACCACCTGCATGAGGTGCAGCGCGAGCAGCACCACCATCGCCTGGGCCATGAAGTGGTGGATGCCGCGAAGCAGCCAGCCACCGGCCATCTCGTGCTGGATGTAGTAGACGCTCTCCCAGGCGGTCTGGCCGCTGGCGGAGTAGCTCGCCCAGAGAAAGAGCCCCGTGATCAGCTGCGTCATGAAGGCGAAGACCAGCGTGCTGCCCCAGACGTACCGCCAGCGGGCTCCGCCCGGCACCCGCTCGTAGAGCGCCTCGTGGACCAGCGCCCGGTAGCCGGTGCGGTCGTCGAGAAAGTCGCCGAGGCGTCCCAGGAGTCCTCTGCGGGGGGGCTCCGCGTTCGTCGGCACGACGGTGCGTTGGACGTCGCGGCTCATCCCTGCACTTCCTTCCCGGCGATGCCGGCCCGAAACTTCTGCCACTTCACCTCCACCTCGCCGCTTCCGCCGACGCGACAGTCGAGCGCATCCATCGCGCGGGGGCTGGGACTGGGAGCGACGATGCCGCCGTCGAGCGTGAACGTGCTGTTGTGACAGGGACAGCGGAAGCAGCGTCCCGTCGGCTCCATCTCGACGAAGCAGCCCGCATGGGGACAGGTGGCCGACAGCGCCTGGACCACCATCGCGCCCTTTTCCCGCCGCAGGTAAACGGCCCCGACAGGCTCGGCCGCGAAACCCGTCCAGGCATCGGTCCTGTCGGTGATCACCGGATACTGCCGGGGCACGCCGTCATCCGGAATGGCGGCGAGGTCGGCGACCGGCAGGAACTTCGCCACGCCGGCGGTCCGCCGCAGGGGGTCGAGAAACGCCCACACCCCCGCCCCCACCGGCACCATCGTCGCCAGGCCACCGCAGATCAGCGCGAGGGCCTTGGCCGCGAAACCACGACGGGTGTCCTCACCGACGTCGCCAATGCCGGTCGCGGCCCGACCAAGCCCCCCGTCACGCTGCTCGGACTTGCTCACTGCTCTGCTCCAGGAGTGTGGCCAGCGCGGCTGGCCGGTGATGGTCAGGAGCCGTCAGGCCGGAAAAGTCTCCAGCGCCAGCCATGCCGCATCGACCGCGGTCACGACCTTCGCGTGGGCCGAATCGAAGGGCCCCTCGACGATCGTGCCGGCAGCCGCCTTGTGGCCGCCGCCGCCGAAGGTCGCGGCCAACGCGTTGCAGTCGAGCCGGCCCCGGCTGCGGAAGCTCACCTTGATCCGGCCGTCGGGCTGCTCGATCAGGATCACCGCCACCTCGGTGCCCTTCACGGCGAGCGTGAGATTGACGAGATCCTCGGTGTCGGCCGGCTGGGCCTTCACCTCCTTGATGTCCTTCTGCCGCACGGTCGAGACGATCACCCGGCCGTCGTGCGAGGTGACGGCGCCCGCGATCGTCCGCCCCACCAGATGCAGCCGGGCGAGCGTGTCCTGCTCGAAGAGCTCGCGGTAGATCGCCGTCGGATTCGCCCCGGCATCGACGAGCCGCCCGGCGATCCGGAAGCTCTCGCCCGAGACCGATGGAAAGCGGAATCCCCCGGTGTCGGTCGAGAGGCCGGCGTAGAGCGGGGTCGCAATCTCCTCCGTCAACGGCACACGGAGCCGCAGGCCGATTTCGTAGACGATCCTGGCGGTCGCCTCGGCGGCCGTGTCCTTGAACCAGCGGTCGGAGAGATCGTCTTCGCTGACGTGGTGGTCGATCACGAGCACCCGGTCGCGCATCGACTTGGCGACTTCACCCATCGCCCCGAGCTGCGCCCAGGCGCTGGTGTCGAGCACGATGAACAGGTCGCGGTCGGTGAGATCGGCCGGCCGCACCTTCTCCGCGAGCGACTCGATCCTGCCGCGGGGATCGATCCAGCGGAGGTTCGCCGGCGTGGCCTGGGCGTTGACGATCCGCACGTGCTTGCCGATCGCCTCGAGAATGCCGGCCATGCCAAGCTCGCTGCCGAGCGCGTCGCAGTCTGGCCGCACGTGGCTCGTGAGCACCACGCGACCGCATCCTCGGAGCACGTCAAGCAGGCTGGCCCAATCGAGTCGCATCATGCCTTCCTGCGGGGTGGGGTGAGCTCGGCGACGATTCCTGCCGCCGCCGCCACGTCGATGGCGAGCTGGGACTTGAGGTCTTCCACCGACGCGAACCTCCGAGTGTCGCGCACCCGGTCGAGGAAGTCAACGTCGAGCGACTGTCCGTAGAGATCGCCGGAGAAGCCGATGAGATGGGCCTCCGTCGAGATCGCCGTCTCTCCGAACGACACGTTGGGGCCGATGTGCACGGCGGCGGCGAAGTCCTCGCCCGCCACGCGTGCCCGCGCGGCGTAGACGCCATCGGCGGGAAGAAGCGTGGCGATGCCAGCCAGGTTGGCCGTGGGAAAGCCGATCGTCCCGCCACGACGTGCGCCGGTCACGACCGTTCCGGAAAGGCGGTAGGCCGCGGTCGCCAGTGCGTTGGCATCGCGAACACGTCCGGCGGCGATCAGCGACCGCAGTCGCGAACTCGACACGGGCTCGCCGTCGACGACCACCGGGGGCACGATCTCGAGTTCGACGCCGTCGCGGCGACAGAGCGTCTCCAGCAGCCGCACGTCACCGACACGACGGGCTCCAAAACGAAAGTCGGCCCCCTCCACGACCCCCCTGACGCCGAGCCGGCCGCGGAGAATCCCCTCGTAGAAGGCCTCGGCTTCGAGCGCCAGCAGGGGCGTTTCGGCCGGCTGAACCTGCACGGCATCGACACCCAGGGCGAGCAGGAGTTCGGCGCGGCGGCGTGGCGTGGTGAGCGGCGTCGGCGCCGTCTCGGGCCTCAGCACGCTGGCGGGGTGCGGATCGAACGTGAGGGCGACACCGGGCACGCCCAGTCGGTCCGCGACCGCCCGCAGCCGGGCCGCAATCGCCGCGTGGCCGCGATGGACGCCGTCAAAGTTGCCCACCGACACGACGCAGCCGGCCGATGGCGCGGCTCCGTCGCGGGCAAAAACGATCGGGGCGGAAAGATGCTGCACGGGTGCGGACGTGGCCGGCGTGTTTCGAAATCCTCTCTCGACGGCCCCAGTGTAACGTGATGAAGGTATGATGGGCCGACCCCCGGGAATCACCGCTCGTGACCCAACCGACCCACGTTGGCGAAGACAGGCAGATCTATCTCTCAGCCGACCTGGCGTGTCGGCTGGCGGCGATCGACATCGGCTCCAACTCGGTCCGCCTGCTGGTGGCCGAGGCCCTGCGGGGGGGTAACTATCGGATTCTCGACGAGGAACGGGAGCCCACCAGGCTCGGCCGCAGCGTCTCCTCGGAGGGCCGGCTCGACGACGAGTCGATGGATCGCACGGTCGCGGCGCTGCGGACGTTCAAGGAGATCGCCACGGGCTACCAGGTGACCCGGCTGCGGACGATCGCGACCTGTGCCGTCCGCGAATCACGCAACGGGCCCGAGTTCTGCAGGCGGGTCCGCGAGGAGGTGGGGCTCGAGGTCGAGGTGATCTCGGGCGAACGCGAGGCCCGCCTCGCCTTCGCCAGCGTGCAACACGCCTTCGATCTCTCCGGCCGCAACACCGTCGTGGCCGACATCGGGGGCGGCAGCACCGAAATCGTGTTCGCCACGGGCAACCTCATCGAGTCGATCTTCTCGACGCCGCTCGGCGCCGTCCGCCTCACCGAGCAGTTCGGCCTCGGGGAGTGTTGCGAGGGGAGCGATGCCGCCCGCGGGCTCGAACGGCTCGACGAAGAGATCAACGGCGTCCTCAAGAAGCAGACGACCCGGCCCCTGTTCGCGCCCCATCTGCTCGTCGGCTGTGGCGGCACGTTCACGACGCTCGCCGAACTCATGATGGCCGCCAAGCGGGAACTCGACGTGCCGGTGGCGGGCTACACGATCTCCCAGGCCGAGGTTCACCACCTGCTCGACCGGCTGCGGAAGGTTCCCCTGCGGGCGCGGCGGAGCATGGCCGGCATGACGCCCGACCGCGCCGACATCATCATCGCCGGCCTGACGATCGTCGACGCGCTGATGCGACGCTTCCGGGTCAACACGCTCGCGATCCACACCCGAGGCGTCCGCGACGGGCTGCTCCGCGAGATGATCGAGGAGACGGCGGTCGGCGGTGAAGGCGACGACGCCACCCACCGCGAGGCCGCGATCGAACGGCTCGCGGCCGCCTGCTCCGGCGAGATCGAACACGGCCGCACCGTCGCCGCGCTCGCCGGCAGGATCTTCGAGCAACTCGCCGTGCCGCTGGAGCTGCCCCCCAGCGACCGTCTGCTTCTGGAGTGTGCCGCGCGGCTGCAGGATGTCGGCTACGTCATCAACTACGACCAGCATCACAAGCACAGCTACCACCTGATTCGCAACAGCCGTCTGCCGGGCTTACGGCCGCACGACATCGAGATGATCGCCAACGTGGCGCGATACCACCGCGGCGCGCATCCCAAGCGCAAGCACGAGAACCTCATGCGTCTCTCGTCGGATGATCAGCGTCGGGTGCAGCGGATGGCGGCGATCCTGCGGGTGGCCGGCGGCCTCGACCGCAGCCGGTCGCAGCAGGTGCGGGACGTGTTCGTGCGGATCGAAGACGGCCGCGTCATTCTCGACGTGGTGGCCGACCAGAATCCCCAGGTCGATCTTTGGGGAGCCGAACGCCGCACCGACCTCTTCGAGAAGGTCTACGGCATGAAGATGGACGTCCGTTGGGCCGCGGCCATCCCCGAGGCGCCGCTCGAGGCGTCGGCGGACTGACGCGGGTCCCTACGACCGGCGCAATCCGTGCCGGTCGCGCCGGCGGAAGCCCCGCGAAGGAGGCCGGCCCCGCCGGCCGATACTCCTCCGGGAATCCGTCGCCCGCCTCCCCGGAAGTTTTGCCGTGCGCCGTCTGCCGCTGACTCTGACCGCCGGCCTCCTCACCCTGCTCGTCGCGGCGGCCTCCTCCGGGCGGGCCGAAGCCGCCGGCCGCCGCTGGTTCAGCGGTCCCCGCTCCGCAGCGTCGCTGGGCACGCCTCAGAAGCAGGCACCCTACGCCCCGGGCGCATCCCCCTACGTGACCGGCCACGGCACGCGGCCGAAGTACTTCGTGCCCCCGACGAATCCCCGCACGCCCACCTGGAAGATGTACGGCACGCCGCCGGGAGTGACCCCGGGCGACTGGCCGACGTATGCCCCCCTGGGCTTCGGTGGCTATCGCTTCCCGGCCGTCGGAAACCAGGCGTATCGCTGAACACGCGCTGCAGCGAGCGCGGGCGATGGGGCGTGGGCGGCCCCGGGCCACGGCACGGCTGAAGTTCCCGTATTCTCTTGGGTTTGATCGCTGCGGCACAGGCCGCGTGATCGCCCCCTCCCCCCGCCTTTTTTCGGGGGATCTCCAGCGAGCGTGCCGTGCGGGATCTGCTCACCGTCACCGAGTCGGGCCTCTACTGCGAGCGGGGCGATTTCCACATCGATCCTTGGCGACGGGTGCCGCGGGCGGTGATCACCCATGCCCATGCCGACCACGCGCGTGCCGGGTGCGATCGCTACCTCTGCGCCGCCGAGGGCAAGCTCGTGCTCCGCTCGCGGATCGGTGGCGGCGCGCCGATCGACACCCTGCGCCGCGGCGAGAGCGTGTCGATGAACGGGGTGAAGGTGTCGCTCCATCCCGCGGGCCACCTGCTCGGCTCGGCCCAGGTCAGGGTCGAGTGCGCTGGCACCACATGGGTGGTGACCGGCGACTACAAGCTCCAACACGATCCAACCTGCGCCCCCTTCGAGCACGTGCCCTGCGACGTGTTCGTGACCGAGTCGACGTTTGGCCTTCCCGTCTACCGCTGGCAGAGCCCCGATGAGATCACCGCCGAGATCAACGCCTGGTGGCGGGCCAACCGCGACGCCGGACGCACGAGCGTGCTGCTCGCTTATTCGCTGGGCAAGGCACAGCGGCTGGCGGCCATGGTGGATCCCTCGATCGGGCCGATCGTGGCCCACGGGGCGGTCATGAAGCTCGTCGAGGCCTACCGGGCCAGTGGCGTGCGCCTGCCCCCGATCGACCGCGTGCCGCCACGGGCCCGCCGCGTGGGCGACGGCCGGGCGCTCGTCATCGCGCCGCCGAGCGTGCTCGGCAGCTCGTGGCTCAATCTCTTCGGGGAATCGGCCGTGGCGATGGCCTCCGGCTGGATGATGCTGCGAGGCGTCCGCCGTCGCCGCGGCTTCGACAAGGGTTTCGCCGTGTCCGACCATGCAGACTTCCCGGGCCTGCTCGCGGCGATCGACGCGACCGGTGCCCGCCGCGTGCTCGCCACCCACGGCTTCAGTGACGCGCTCTCCCGGTACCTTCGTGAGACCCGCGGCCTCGACGCCGCTGTGCTGCCGACGCGGTTCACCGGTGAAGCCGGCCCCGAAGCCGCCGCGATGGCCGAAGATGACGACACGGGCGGAGCCGAGGCCGACGACTCCGACGCCGTCGCGGAGAGTTCCTGAGGGGCGTGCTCTGATGAAGCGATTCACCGATCTCTACTGGCGGCTGGACGGCACGACGAGCACGACCGCGAAAGTGGCCGCCCTCCGCGACTACTTCGCCGCCGCGCCTCCCGCCGACGCCGCGTGTGCGCTCGGCGTGCTCTCGGGTGGCCGCCAGCTCCGCTGCATCTCGACCGCGCAGCTCCGCGAGTGGGCTGCCGCGGCCACGGGCTACCCCGCCTGGCTCGTCGAGGAGTGCTACGCGCATGTCGGCGACCTCGCCGAGACACTCGCGCTCCTCCTCCCCGATGCCGAGCCGTCCGTCGCGGAGACGGATCGTCCCGGCCTCGCCGACGTCATGCGGACCACGATCCACGACCTACGCGGCGCCGACGATGCCCACAAGCGGGAGGTGGTGACGGCCGAGTGGCGACGGCTCGCCCCGCGGGAGCGGATCGTCTGGCACAAGTTGCTCACCGGTGGCCTCCGCGTCGGCGTGTCCCGAACACTCGTGGCCCGCGCGCTCGCCGAGCTCGCCGACGTCGATCAGGCGGAGATGGCCCACCGCCTCATGGGCGGGCCGCCGGCCGACGGTGCCGGCTTCGCGCGGCTGCTCGCTCCGGAGTCGTCCCCGGCCGACAGCCGTCGGCCCTATCCCTTCTTCCTCGCCTCGGCCCTCGACCGCACGCCCGTCGAGCACGTGGCGGAGGATCTCGGTCCGGTGGCCGGATGGCAGGCGGAGTGGAAGTGGGACGGCATGCGGGCCCAACTCGTCCGGCGCGGCGACAGCACGACGCTCTGGAGCCGCGGCGAGGAACTGGTGAACGACGCTTTTCCCGAGATCATCGCCGCGGGAGTCTCGCTCCCGCCGGGCACCGTGCTCGACGGCGAGCTGCTCGCCGTTCGCGACGGCCGACTGCTGCCCTTCGCAATGCTCTCGAAGCGGGCGAGCCGCAAGCAGGTCACGAAGAAAATCCTCGCCGAGGTGCCGTGCGTGTTCGTGGCCTATGACGTGCTCGAGCACGAGGCCACCGACCTCCGCGAGCGGCCGCTCGTCGAACGCCGCCGCGTTCTGGCATCCGTCGTCGGCGGCCCGTTCACCGACCTCCTCACTGGAGGCTCGACGACGACGGGGCGGCTCTTCCTGTCGCCCGTCGTGACCGCCGGCTCCTGGGAGGACCTCGCGGCCCACCGCGCGGAGTCACGGACCCGGGGAGTGGAAGGGCTGATGCTCAAGCGGCTCGCGAGCCCCTATGCCGTGGGCCGCACCAGGGGCGACTGGTGGAAATGGAAGGTGGAACCGCTGGAGATCGATGCCGTAATCCTCTATGCGCAGGCGGGCCACGGCCGTCGGGCCGGGCTGCACAGCGACTACACGCTCGGCCTCTGGCACGATGGAACGCTCGTCACGGTTGCCAAGGCCTATTCGGGGCTCACAGACGCCGAAATCGTGGAGATCGACCGGATCGTGCGGGCGACCACGATCGAAAAGCACGGCCCGGTGCGGATCTGCACGCCCACCCTCGTGATGCAGCTCGCCTTCGAGGGGGTGTCGCTTTCGACGCGGCACAAGTCGGGCGTGGCCGTCCGCTTTCCACGGATCATCCGCTGGCGGAAGGACAAGGAGCCCGCCGACGCCGGCACGCTCGCCGATCTCAAGCGGATGATCGCCACGGACGGCTGATCGTGAGCGCTGCGGCACGCATGCCCGGGAACCCCGGCCGCTCGGGGCCATCGCCAAAACGTGCTGTCGCACGCTTGCCCGTCGCAGCGTGTGGAGCATGTCGCTGAACGACTGGTCGGCCTTGCTGGGATACCAGCGGTGAGCCGGCGATCAAGAGCCGGTGGTACGAAGAGAAGTGCTTTGTGGCCCCGGAGCCAGGCTCACCGAGTCCGCTTCATGACCGACTCAGGTCACGGGAGGGGGTGCCCATGCCCCGGGAGCCGGCATCGAGTGAGCGGATGCCACGATGGCATCCGCGAACGTCCGGCGACGGGGCGTGGGCACCCCCGACCTGCGAGACGGGTGACTTCCTCGACAATCCGAAAAACTGCAAAAGTCGAACTCGCGGGCTGCCATCCGTGGCAAAGCGGGGCCCGTTGCGAACGGCGTCCCACGGTTTCCGCGGTCAGGCTCGGCCGCTTCCCGGTGGAGAATCCCGCGTCAACAGCAGCCAGTGCCGTCCAGGCCGCACTTCTCGGGCGCCAGGCATGCCGTGTGCTTTGTGCCGAGATGGAAGAGCAACCCCGACGGCGTGATCTCGACGCCGCCGACGGGATACTGGGAGATCACGCCCTCCTCGTACTCGACTTCCAGGGGAAGGTCTTCGCTCTGCAGGAGCGGACCGGCGACATCCATGATCGCCGCCAGTTTCGTGGTCTCCAGCCGGTGGTCGACATCGTCGGCAACCCACACCTGAAGCACGCCGGCCGCCGTGGACCGCACGGTTCCGCCGCAGTCGATGAAATCCTTCTGGACCCTGCCGACCTCGGTGATGTGGTAGTGGGCGGGGATGAACGACCTGTCGGGCAGCATCCAGTGCATCTTCACGCCGGGATTGGCGGCGAGCACCTGTCGCAGGTTCTTGACCGTCATGGCCGTCATGGTGAAGTCCCCCCCGCGGTCAAGAGGTTGTGCCTTTGGTTTCGAGCGAAACGAGGAGTTGCTTGACCATTTGCTCGATGAGATCCCGGACGCCCCGAAAGTCCTCCTCCGTCATGTCGCGGGGATCGGGAATCTTCCAGTCGATCCGCTGGCGGGCATGCACGAGCGGGCATTCGTCGCCACACCCCATGGTCACCGCCACATCGACTTCCCGACCGTTGAACTCCCCGAGCCCCTTCGATGCATGCTGGGTCAGGTCATAGCCGAGTTGCCGCATGGCCGCGACGGCCCTGGGGTTCACCCGACCCGAGGGCTTCGACCCGGCACTCGCCGCCTCGACCTTGCCCGCACCGTGCATGCGGGCGAACGCCTCCGCCATCTGGCTCCGATTGGAGTTCTCGACGCAGACGAACAACACTTTCTTCATCGGCAGCCCCCTCCCGTCACCCCATCGCAACACCCCGCCGGCTGCACGCAGCGGCAGACGACCACGCCCCCGACGGCGCCCAACACCGGGGCCATGAGGTAGAGCCAGAGACTTTCCCAACGCAGCGCCACGAGCGCCGGGGCCAGCGACCTCGCCGGGTTCATCGATGCCCCGCTCACCGGTCCTGCAAACATCGCCTCGACCGCGATGACGGCGCCGATGGCCACCCCGGCGATCAGGCCCTTCTCCTTGGCCCCGATCGAGACGCTGAGGATCACGAACATCAGGATCAGTGTGAGGAGAAACTCCATCACAAAAGATTGGAGCAACCCGCCCACGGGCTCGGTCGCGCCCAGGGTGACGCTCGTCGAAAACATGAGCCTCAACGAGAGGCTCGCCAGAATCGCGCCGGCGCACTGGCTGAGCACATAAGCCACGACCAACCGGCCCTCGAACCTCCGGGCGGCGTAGAAGCCGAGGGTCACGGCTGGGTTGAGATGGCACCCCGACACGTCCCCGATCGCGTAGATCATCGCCAGCACGATCAGCCCGAAGGTGAAGGCAACGCCCACGTGGGTGATCACCCCACCGCTGGCCTCGTTGATGACGATGGCCCCGGTGCCGGCAAACACCATCGCAAAGGTGCCAAACATCTCGGCGGCCAGTTTTTGGCGGTCACTGTGCATCACGGCACCCACGTCGTCATCTCCAGGCTGCGGAATCCTCGGGGCCCACAGGCGCCTAGACTACGTCATTCGGGCGGTGGACGAAAATCGGAGCGACGGCATGGCGACGCGTGGAGCGGGAAAGCGGAGGCCTCCTGCGGCTGAAGCGTCGCCGCCGTCGAGGCCGGCCGACGTCATCGAAGCCTTTCGTCGCTGGTTCGCGGCCCGCGGCTGGCGGCCCTTTCCTTTCCAGGAGGATGTCTGGCGGGCGGCCGCCGCGGCCGCGAGCGGCGTGCTGCATGCCCCGACCGGCACGGGAAAGACACTGGCGGCCTGGCTCGGGGCGATCGCGCGGTCGGCGGGAATCGATGCAGGTGATGGCACGATGCGTTCCGGGCTTCGCGTCGTCTGGGTCACGCCCCTGCGAGCCCTCGCCGCCGACACCCTGCGGGCGCTCGAGGAGCCGCTCGCCCCGCCGGAGCCCATCGCCCACGGCTGGTCGGTGGGTGCCCGCACCGGCGACACGTCGGCCGCCGATCGCCGCCGGCTGCGCGAGCACTGGCCCGCGGCGCTCGTCACCACGCCAGAATCGCTCTCGATCCTGCTCTCGCTCGACGACGCCCACGAGGTCTTCGGCTCGCTCGACACCGTGATCGTCGATGAATGGCACGAGCTCCTCTCCACGAAGCGCGGCGTCCAGACCGAACTCGCCCTCGAACGTCTCCGGTCGCTCCGCCCCGGTCTCGTCACCTGGGGCCTCTCGGCCACCCTCGCGAATCTTGACGACGCCCTCTCCGCCCTCGTGGGGCCCTCCCGCGCGGCGGAGGCGACACTCGTATCGGCCGTGATTCCGCGGCGGCTGGAGATCGAGACGCTGATCCCGGACCCGATGGAGCGGTTTCCCTGGGCGGGCCACATGGGCATGCGACTCCTGCCGCAGGTGGTGGCGGCGATCGATCGGGCCGCGACGACGCTCGTCTTCACCAACACCCGCTCGCAGGCCGAGCGGTGGCATGACGCGATCGCCGCGGCCCGGCCCGACTGGAGGAAGGCGCTCGCCCTCCATCACGGCTCGGTCGACCGGGAACTGCGGGCCCGGGCCGAGGAGGGGCTCCGCCGCGGGAAGATGAAGTGCGTCGTGGCCACGTCGAGCCTCGACTTGGGCGTCGACTTCGGCCCGGTCGAGCAGGTCCTGCAGATCGGCAGCCCCAAGGGAATCGCACGGCTGCTGCAGCGGGCCGGCCGCAGCGGTCACGCGCCGGGGGCCCCCGGCCGGCTCGTCTGCGTGCCGACGCACGCGCTCGAGCTGATCGAGTGCGCCGCCGCCCGGACCGCCGTGGCCGACGGCGTGGTCGAGGCACGCCGCCCGCTCACGAACTCCCTCGACTGCCTCGCCCAGCACATCGTCACCGTCGCCTGCAGCGGTGGCTTCCGCGCGGAGGAGCTTCTCGCCGAGGTCCGCCGCACGCGGGCCTTCGCCGAACTCGACGACGCCTCGTGGCACTGGGCACTCGACTTCGCTGCCCGCGGCGGCCCGGCCCTCGCCGCGTATCCCAACTACGCGAAGATCATCGAGCGGTTCGGCCGCTGGTATGTCGCCAGCAAGGCGATCGCCCGTCGGCACCGCATGGGCATCGGCACGATCGCCGGTGACGCGACGGTGGAGGTGAAGTGGCTCCGCGGCGGCAGGCTGGGCACGGTCGAGGAGTCGTTCATCTCGCGGCTCAACGAGGGGGACCGCTTTCTGTTCGCAGGCCGGCCGCTCGTGCTCTTCCGGTTCGACGGACTCACCGCCTGGGTCAAGCGGAGCCGCGTGACGACGGCGCTGCAGGTGCCGCGGTGGAACGGCGGCCGAATGCCCCTCTCCACCCTGCTCTCCTCGGCCGTGCTCGAGCTCGTGGGCGACGTCACCCGGCCCGGCGGGGTGAAGACGATGCCCCGCGAGGTGCATGCGGTCTTGCCGCTGCTCGAGATCCAGTCGCGCTGGAGCCGGCTTCCCGACCGCGGCACGCTCCTCGTCGAACGCTGGGAAGGCCGCGACGGCCACCACCTCTTCGTATTTCCGTTCGAGGGCCGGCTCGTCCACGAGGGCCTCGCCTCACTCGTCGCCTGGCGGATCGCCCGCGCGAAACCCGCCACGCTCACGCTCGCCTGCAACGACTGGGGTTTCGAGCTCGCGGGTCGCGACGCGATGATCGCCGACGACCGCACCTGGCGACGGCTTCTGTCGCCGGCCAATCTTCTCGAAGACCTGCTCGGCTGCCTCAACTCCACGGAGATGGCCCGCCGCCACTTCCGCGAGATCGCCCGCGTGGCGGGGCTCGTGTCGGGATCGCGGCAGAACGATCGGCAGACGCAGGCCTCGGCTGGCTTGATCTTCGACGTGCTCGCCGAACATGACGCCGGGAACATGCTCCTCGCGCAGGCCCGCCGCGAAGTGCTCGAGCAGCAGTTCGAGTTTCGCCGGCTGCAGGACGCCGTCGAAGCCATCGCCGCAAAGGAGATCCGCATCGTGGACACGCCCCGCATCTCGCCGCTGGCGTTCCCGATCTGGGCGGAGTTCGTCCAGTCGCGGCTGACGACGAAAGACTGGCTCACGCGGATCACCGACATGGCCCGCGAGCTGGAGCAGGCCGCGACCGCCGCCAGCTGAGGCCCCGCCCGGCGGGACCACCTCCCGCAGACGACACACACCCAGCCACTCCCCGCCATCCGCGGGTTGTGCGAGAATGCCCGGCGAAAGGACCGCGTCCGTGCGAATCCATCCCGCCGACTCAGCCGCCAACGAACTCGACGCCGACATTCTCCTGCTCCCGGGACGGGCGGCGTTTCTGCCCGCGACGGCGACCCTGCTCGTGGCCGACCTGCATCTCGGCAAGGCGGCCACGTTCAGGAGCGCCGGCATTCCGGTGCCCGAGGGTTCGGCCCAGGGCGACCTCGCCCGACTCGAAGGGCTGATGCACGACACGTCGGCGCGGCGGCTCCTGATTCTGGGCGATCTCTTCCATGCGCGAAGCGGATGCACCGATCGGGTGTTCGCCGAGTTCGCCGCCACCCGGGCGCGGTTCCGGGACGCGGAGGTGATTCTCGTCCCCGGCAACCACGATCGGGCCATCGGCACGATCCCCTCGTCGCTCGGGATCGACTCCTGCCTGCGGACGCTCGACGAGCCCCCCTTTCACTTCGTCCACGAGCCCGCCACGGGATTGTCCGAGCCGGATCGGAACTGCTTCACGATCGGCGGCCATCTCCATCCCACGATCGCGATTCGCTCACCCGGTGGCGACCGGATCGCCGAGCGGTGCTTCGTGGCCGAGGAGTCGCTCCTCGTGCTGCCGGCTTTCGGCTCGTTCACCGGCGGCCATCGGCTGGAGCCGGCGGATGGGCTTCGGCTGTGGATCGCTCGCGACGATGGCGTGGTCGATGTGACCCGGCTCGCGCTGCTGGCCATGCGGGCCCGGTAGCGGAGAGCCGGCCCCACCTCACGCGACCCGCAGCCGCTCGAAGCCGACGTGCAATCGTTCCAGGAGGTCGCGGGCCGTCATCGAGACCTGCCCGAGATCGCCCGCCGCGGCATCCCCCGCGCAGCCATGCACCCATGCGGCGAGCCGGGCGGCATCGAAGGTGGTCATTCCCTGGGCGAGCAAGGCCGCCGTCACGCCGGTGAGCACGTCGCCGGTGCCGGCCGTGGCCATGCCCGGATTGCCCGTCTCGTTTCGGGCCGAGCGGCCGGCTCCGGTCAGGAGCGTGCCCGGACCCTTGAGCACGATGACCGCATCGATCCGAGCCGCCAAGGCGGCGGCCTCTCGTTCGAGGAAGTCCCGGTCGTCGGCTTCGCGGCCCGCCGGTTCGTGGCCGATCAGTCGGAGCATTTCCCCGGCATGCGGCGTGAGAACCCGCGGCCCGCCGTGCTCGTGAAGCCTGTCGGCCGCCGCTGCCAGCGCCCAGAGCGCGTCGGCGTCGAACACGACCGGCATCGGCAACTCTCGCCACAGGCCGAGCACGAGTTCACGGACGGCCTCCGATCTGCCGATTCCAGGCCCCACCGCAACGGCATCGACCAGATTCACCTGCGGCAGAAGGCGATCGAGGCACCCCATCGCGAAGGTGCCCTCGACGCCGGCGGGCAGTCCCCGCGTCATCACGCAGGGATCGAACCCGGCCGCGATCGCCACCACGCCGTCCGGCACGATGAGCTCGACGAGCCCCGCCCCGCTCCGCAGGGCGGCCATCGCGGCGAGCGCGGGAGCACCGGCCATGCCCGCGGAGCCCCCCACAACGGCGACGCGGCCATAGTCGCGCTTGCTCGAATCGCGGCGTCGCGGTGGCAGGCGGGGCAGGTCGGCGGGGACGGTCGCGGAGGACATGGGAGTCGCCTCGGGATGTCGAAATCTACAGCATCCCGATGCCTCATCGCGGGCGGGAAGCTCGTTTACCTTGACTGAAACCTGCCTGACGGGCTACCTTCGCCGCGAAATCCACCGGTTTTGGCCGCGTCAGGAGACCAGTCCCCGCCCATGTGTGCCGCCCAACGATCAGTCGACAAGTCGGTCGACATTTTCAACGTCGAGAAGGTCCGCCATCTGATCGAGCTCATGAAGGAGCACGATCTCTCCGAACTCGACCTCAAACAGGCCGACAACCGGGTGCGGATCCGTCGTGGTGGAGAGGTCGTGGCCTACTCGGCTCCGGCACCGGCGGCCCGTCCGACGGCCGGTGCCGTCGAGGGGGCCGCGGCCCCCAAGGAGTCGGCCGCCGACGCCCGGATGCTCGTCATCAAGAGCCCGATGGTCGGCACGTTCTACAAGGCCAGCGGCCCCGATTCTCCCGCCTTCGTCAAGGTGGGCGACCGGATCGCACCCGAAAAGACCTGCTGCATCGTCGAGGCCATGAAGGTGTTCAACGAGATTCCCGCCGGCGTCTCGGGTCAGGTGGTGGCGATCCTGGTTGAGAATGGCGCGGCGGTTGAGTTTGGCCAGCCCCTCATCAAGGTCGACCCGGAGGGGTGAACCCGGGGGTGGACGGCGGCCCCGGCACACACACCAACCTGGGAGACTCGATGTTCAAACGGATTCTGATTGCCAACCGAGGCGAAATCGCCCTCCGGGTGATCCGTGCCTGCCGAGAGCTCGGCATCGAGACGGTTGCGATTTACAGCGAGGGCGACCGCGGTGCCCCCTACCTCGAACTCGCCGACGAGGCGATCTGCGTGGGGCCGGCCAAGGCCTCGGAGAGCTACCTCCGGATCGACCGCGTGATCAGCGCGGCGGAGATCGGCAACGTGCAGGCGATCCATCCCGGCTACGGCTTCCTCTCGGAAAACTCCCACTTCGCCGAGGTCTGCCGGTCGTGCGACATCGGCTTCATCGGCCCCACGCCCGAGGCGATGGAACGGGTGGGCGACAAGAACTCCGCCCGGGCCCTGGCCCGCGAGGCGGGCGTGCCCACGGTTCCGGGGAGTGACGGCATCATCGCCAACGAGCAGGAGGCGGTGAGGATCGCGAAGGAGATCGGCTTCCCGG
>SXWC01000161.1 GCA_005789975.1 Planctomycetaceae bacterium | reverse complement strand
TGTCTCCGGTCGGGGCTACGCCCCTCCCTCCGACACACCACGCGGACTGTTCCCCAACTCTCTCATGAGCACTGGTACAAAAACTGGGGAGGGGTCACCGGGGGAAACAACGCGGGTTTCCAAGGTCGATGATTTCCCCATACTGCTCAGGCAGACTCGCTCCGCCATGTCCGCATGGAGTCCCATGTCGTGTTGAAAGCCTACGCCGGTCACTGGGGTCTCGTGACCGGGGCCTCCTCGGGAATCGGCGCGGAGTTCGCCCGGCAACTGGCCGCCCGGGGAATGCATTGCGTGCTGGTGGCCCGGCGGCGGGATCGACTGCAGGCTTTGGCGCAGGAGCTCCAGACGGCACATGGCATCCGCTGCGAGATCGTGTCCGCCGACCTGTCCCAACCGCATGCCGCCCGCGAGCTGCTCGCCGAGGTGTCACGGCGTGGCGTCGCGGTGGAACTGCTGGTCAACAACGCGGGTTTCGGGATGGTGTCGTCGCTGGAGGAGACCGACATCGGACGGGCCCTGGAACTGATCCAGGTGAACGTCACATGCCTGACGGAGTTGACGCTCGCGACGGCCAAAGAGATGGTCCGCCGCGGGCACGGGGGCATCATCAACATCGGATCGATCGTGTCGTTCCATCCCATGGCCTCTATGGGGGTCTACGCGGCGAGCAAGGCCTACGTGCTGCACTTCAGCGAAGCCCTGTGGGCGGAACTGCGGCCCCGCGGGATCACCGTGACCACGCTCTGCCCGGGAACGACCCGAACCGAGTTCTTCGAACATTCCGGCGTTCCCGGCTGGGCAGAGCGGAATCGCGGACAGGACGTGAAGACGGTGGTCCGCACCGGGCTCGAGGCATTCGACTCCGGACGGCAGTACGTGACCCCGGGTTGGATGAACTACCTGTTGACCCTCGCCGTGCGGCTGGCCACGCGGGCCACGGTGGTCACGTGGAGCCTGTCCGCCTTCCGCCCGCGGCGGACGTGAGCCGGTCGATCGGTGGAGGGCTGCCCGCGCTGGATCGACCGGTGGAAACGCCGCGGGGTTCCACGGTCGATGATCGTCGCATCCTGCTCTGGCGGAACTGTTCCACGGCCTACTAACTTACGGCTCCGTTTCGGTGACGAGGGATGGCACCTTCCGGGGCAACTCGACGTGATCTTCACCGCATCCAGCGCGCCCACCAGCGAAACACGTCGCACCGACCTCGATGCCCTGCGCAGCTTCGCCATGCTGCTGGGTGTCGCCCTGCACGCGACGCTGAGCTTCGTGCCGTTTCCCTGGTTCGTGCACGACACCGAACGAAGCGACCCGTTCCTCCTGCTCATCCTCGCCGTGCACGGCTTCCGCATGCCGCTCTTCTTCCTCCTGAGCGGCTATTTCACGATGCTTGTTTTCAGCCGCCGCGGGCTCGCGAGCCTGCTCGAGCAGCGGTTCACGCGGATCTTCCTGCCGCTGGTCATCGCCATGCTGACGCTCGTGCCGCTTGGCTGGGCGATCGAGGACTCCGCCCTGCGGACGAATCCCCTTGATCCCGCCGTGGCCGACGTGCTCTCGGGCGACGAGGCGACGGTGCGGCGGCGGCTCGCGTCCCCGGGTGCCGCCGATCGCAGGGACGCCTTCTGGGGCCAAACACCACTCGCCTGGGCCGCGATGCGGGGCGAACCCACGATCGTGGCGGCCATCCTCGACGCCAACGCCGACATCGACAGCCGCGATGTCTTCGGCAACACGCCCCTTCACCACGCCGCAGGCTTCGGCCGGGACGCCGCAGCGAGAGTCCTCATGGAGCGGGGCGCCGACACGGAAGCCACGAACGCGGTCGGCCGGATGCCCGCGGCGATGATGCATCTGCCAGCCGATCTCTACAGCGATTTGGCGCCCCTCATCGGCGTGCCCCCGGTCGGCATCGACGCGATTCTTGAAGGTCGTGAACGACTGCGTGCCCTCCTGCCCACGGGACCGAATCCGGAGGGCACGCTCGGCGGCCCGCTCGACCGGGCGACGCTCGCCTGGTCCGACGTCCTGTCGGCGGAATGGCTCCGCCTGCGCGTCGGTCCGTGGTCGCTGCACCTCGTGCAGACGAACGTCTTCTACCACCTCTGGTTCCTCTGGTTCCTGTGCTGGCTGGTGGCCGTCTTCGCGATCCTCGCCGTGACCGGCCTCCTGCCGACGGGCCGCCGCCGCTGGTGGCTCCTGGCGCTCTCGTGCCTGCCGCAACTCGTGATGGGGATGTCGGAGGGGGCCGACTACGGCCCTGACACCTCGTTGGGAATCCTGCCACGGCCGCACGCGCTCGCCTTCTACGGCTGCTTTTACTTCTTCGGCGTCGCCACGTTCGCCGCGGAGGGCCTCGGCACACGGCTCGGCCGCCACTGGAAGCTGCTCGTACCCACGGCGATCGTGCTGTTCGTGGTCGGCATCGCGACGATGAACGACCGGTTGCTCGCCAGCGTGCTGCAGCCCGCCTATGCGTGGGCGATGTCGCTGGGGCTGATCGGGCTCTTCTCCCGGTTCTGCTCCCGGCCCAGCCCGCTCGTGTCGTGGCTGGCCGACGCCTCGTACTGGATGTACCTCGTGCACCCGCCGCTGGTGATGCTGGCGCAAATGGTCGTCCGCACGTGGGCCATGCCGGCGGAGCTGAAGTTGCTCGTGGTGATGGCGATGGTGACACCGGCTCTGCTCCTGACCTACCGCTACGGTGTCCGTTTCACCGTGATTGGCCGCCTGCTCAACGGTCCGCGCGGCGTGGCCCGCGCATGAGCGCCGACAACCATGTGGCACTCACCCGGCGAGCCGCGGCCTGATCGGCACCCGGGCTTCGGTGCCGCACCGTCGAGGCACGAACTCAGCGCCGGGGCCGCCCATGCCCTCGAGACGGCGTAGGTGGCCAGCGAAGCCCGGAGGGCGGAAGCGCGGGCACCTCCGAGCGAACGGAGGTCGGGATGACCGGAGTGAGCGTCCGACGAGAGGGTGTGGGCGGCCCTGAGCCGCGAGCCGGGGCCACCCATGCCCTCGAGACGGCGTAGGTGGCCAGCGCAGCCCGGAGGGCGGGAGCGCAGGCACCTCCGAGCGAACGGAGGTCGGGATGACCGGAGTGAGCGTCAAGCGAGAGGGTGAGGGCGGCCCTGAGCCGCGAGCCGGGTAACTTCCGCCACCGCACGAAAAATCGCACACGTCGAACGAGCAGACTCTGGGGAGAGTTCGCCCGGTCAGGATGCGAGGATCGTCGACGGGGGAGAGCCCCGGCGTTTTCACGGGTCGCTCGAGCGGACAAAGGTCGTGGATGACTTGGTCCACCGACCACTAGACTGGACGAAACCGCCCCGCCGCCCAGGCGGTGTCCCCTTCCTCGCCGTCCGCGTTTGCAGGACGTACGCCAACGCCCGTGTCCATGACGACCGTCACCCCACCCGCTGGCCGGAAGGCCCGCGGCACACTCGACGACTTTCTGGCAGCCGACGACATCGCGCCGCTGTCCCACGTCTCCGATCGCGATTGGGATGCGCTGCGGCGCGAGGCGGGCCGGCACCTGGCCTGGCGGTTCTGCACGCTGAGCAACCTCGTCGCCTACCGCGGCCGATTCGCCTTCGACGCCATGGGCTTCGCCTGGGGCGGCATCTATCGGACGCTCCTGGTGAGTTCGATCGTGACCACCTCGTTCCGCAACGAGGGCCATTTCCGGGCTGGAGACCGGGTCGGCGGCACGAGCGATTTTTTTTCCGGGGCGTTCGCGTTCGCCCGGGCCTCCGCCGAGTTCGACGAGATCGTGCGGATGGTGAACCTCCGGCACCACGTCGCCGGCGTCGTGACCCCGATCGGCGGTGGCGGCGTCCGCGTGCTGCCCGACTACGAGGCCGACTACGCCTATGTCGCCACCGCCTTCATCGAGTCGATCCGGCGGGGCCTGGGCGTCTGCGGGCTCGCCCCCGACAGCCCGGGCGGTCGCCGGTTGGGGGAACAGCTCTGCACGATCCTCTACCAACTGGCCGGCTTCACGGGGCTGACGCGGGCGCCCCGCGATCTCGCCGCCCACGAGCGGTTTCGCGACGTCTACGACCTGCGGCTGCGGCAGCGGCCCTCGTCGCCGCGGGTCCGGCGGATGGCCCAGGAAATCGCCCGGCGGATCGCCCCTTTCACCGCCTTCATGTCGGGCACGACCGTCGCCGCCCACGTCGCGCGGCACATCGACCCCGAGACGCGGCAGCTGCTGTTTCCCGATGGCCGGGTTCCGGAGGAACTGGAGCTGCGGCGGCGGGAATGGCAGCATCGGCAGAAGCGGCAGCGGACCCTCGGCGACATCCGCGACAAGTCGCAGGCCCGGCAGGCCCTGGGCCTGCGGCCCGACGTGGCCGCGCTCCAACGGGCGTATCGTGACGCGGTGCTCGTCCGCACCGCCGACTCGATCGATGACCGGCTCGTGGGTGCGATCCTGCTTCACGCCCTCGACGCGGATCGCTCCGGCACGCGGCCGCTCGAACGGCGGTCGATCACGCTCGCCCCCGGAGCGGACCTGATCCGGCAGGGAGAGCGGATCGGCGAGATGTACGTCGTGCTCTCCACGACCGCGCCGTTGGTCGTGACCCACGCCCGCGACGAAGCTGAGCCGCGGCAGGTGGCCGTCCTCAACGCTCCCACCGTGCTCGGCGAAATTGGCATGTGGCGGGGTCAGCCGGCCGTGGCGACCGTGACGACTCTGGATGCCAACCACCTCGACCTGCTCGTCATCGATGCGGATCGATTCGCCGCCCTCAAGGAGGAGCCCGGCTTCCGCGCCGCCGCAGCCGCCGAGGTGCAGCGGCGGCTGGCGCTCAACTCGGCCCTGCTCGGCACGCTGCTGGACGACGCCGCCGCCAGCACCAAGAGTCCGCTGCTGACGTCGATCGCCCAGTTGTACCGTTTCCTCACCGGCGACTCCCACGTCCCCCTCGATGCGGTCGTCGGCCTGCCGGAGGAGGCCACCCCCGCGGAATGCGTCGAGGCTCTGCGGGCGCAGGTGGACGAGGCCATCGAGACCCGGGGCCTGCCGCCCGAACTGGAACGCTCCCTCGCCAACGTCGTGGCCACCATCGGCTGACGCTGCGATGGACAGCCACCGGCGGTGCCGAAAACATCGGCCGTGACGCCCCCTGCGACGGCAACTGGTTCGCCGGCCCCGGGGCAATCCCCTGTCGATCACCCCCGCCGGAAGCGGCTACTCCGCCAGGCCCGACACGATGTCACGCGCGGCCCGCTCGATCGCCCGCTGCCGCTCGCCCAGCCGGTCGAGCACGGCGCGGACCTCGGGCCCTGCGGCGTGATCGGTGTCGTCGAGCAGCTGGGCGAAACGACGCGTGCGGGTGTTGACCCGCATCTGCAGCGCGCGGAGCATCTTGAGTTCCGCAAGCTTGTCAACGAGGGGCTGTTCCCCCGGCTCCCCCCCCCTGCCTCCCGGTGCCCCTTCGCCACCGGCCTCGTCCTGCGGCGATTGCTGGGCCTTCTCCACCGCCGCGAGCATCTCCTCGAGACCGGCCACGATGTCGCCCACGATGCCGAGCGTCTCGCGGCCGGCGTCGCCCCGGCCGAGACGGTCTGCCGCCTGGACTGAGTCGTCGTGGACCTGTTCCAGCGCCTGCGGGATCGCGACGGCGGTGCCGTCGTCCCTCACGAGCGTCATCGCCTTCGACGCCTCGGCCGTGATCGCCGTCTGTTCGCGGCCGAGCCGGGCCGTCTCGAGCTGCCGCTCCCGCCGGGATCGGGCGGCGTCGGCACCCGCCAGTTTCTCGATGTCGGCGAGCACGGCCCGCTCCCCCCGCAGCATCCCACGGAGCCGCGACTCCAGATTCACCAGCAGCCGCTCCACTTCCTGCTCGCGGAGCTGCCTGAGGATCTCCTCCAGTTCCGCCCTGGCCGTCTCGAGTTCCTCGATCGCCTTCTGCTGCTCGCGTCGTGCGTCGCGACGATTGGCGTCGTCGAGCTTCTTCCGCGCCTGTCGCATCCGCTGCTCCGCGGCCTGCAGCCGGCGGCGGGTTCGCCGCGCCCGGGCCGCGTCGTCGTCCCCGTCGTCCGGCGAATCACCAGCCGCCTCCCCCTTCTCGTCGGAAGGCTGCGGAGCCTCGTCACCCTCGCCACCCTCGTCACTCCCCCCGCCGGCCGGCGCCGGACGACCGTCGGGGTCGCCTTCCGCGGTCTTCCCGCCGGCGGCCGGAGCCTCCCGCTCGTCGATCCGGCGTGCGAAGGCATCCAGCTCCTCGCCCAGCCCGCCCGCCTCGTCGGCGGCCGCCCGCTGCCGCTCGGCCAGTTTCGCCTCGGCATCGCCCCCCTCGGTCGAGCCCTCGATGTCCTTCTCCTGCGCGATCAGTTTCGTGACCCGCCCGATGAAGGCCCGCACCTCCTTCTTCGTGTCGGCGATCCGCGACTCGCCGGCACCCGACTCGAGCAGTCCGAGCAACGCCCGAAACTGCTCGATCGCATCCTGCTGGCTCGTGCCCGCCTTGAGCAGCTGTCCCTGCTCCAGCAGCGTCACGATCGCCGCCATCCGATCGCCCACGTCCTCCTCGCGGGCCCGGTCGAACACCGACCGCAGGACAGCCGCCCGACGCGGATCGGTGGCGGTGAGCAGGTCGGCGAGCCGGAGGAACGAACGCTCGAGTTGCCGATACTCTTCGAGCAGATCGGCCTCACGGGCGGCGAGCGCGGCATGCGGCGGCGTCTCGGCGGCCGACGCATCGCCGATGATCCTCCCGGCGAACAGCAGCGACAGGACGACGAAACCGCCCGCCCCGCTCCGATATCTCGACTCGATCATGGCGACTCCAAAGCCTCGCGGCCGCGCGTCCGCTGTCGTTCGAGCGTCTCCTCCCGGATCTGCTCCTGCGTGCGGATCACCCCGCGGAGCCGCTCGATCACCTCGTTGACCGACTCGAGCTCGAGCATCCGCTCCAGCACCGCCCGCATACGGGCCAGCGCCGCGTCGATCGACCGCGTCAGCACGGGCCGATCGACGACGGGTCCGCCCGCTCCCGCACGCCCGTGCGAGGCCCGCGTTACCGCCGCGAGTTCCACCGCGACGAGCGTCGAGAGCGGCGCGGCGATCTGCGTGATCAGCCGGGCCTCGATCTCCGGTGTGAGCACGGCGTTGTTGGCCAGTTCACCGCTGATGCCCCGAAACTCGGCGGCGATTTCGGAGGTCTCGCTGCCGGCGCGTGCCGTCGCCTCGGCACACCTCGCCAGCGTCGTCGCGGCGGGGCCGGCCGCCTCGTTTGGCGGCGGGTCGGCCACGACCTCGCGGATCTTCGCAAAATCCTCGATCGCCGCCTCGAACCGCCGACGAAGGAGGATCTCACGGGCTTCGAGCAGCGCCCGCAGCGCCTCGGGGGAGACCACGTCGAGCGTCCAGCTGTCGCTCCGCCCCTCGTTCGGCTCGCCGTCGAGGGTGCAGGTGTCACGGGCCGAAACGACGACCTCGAGCCGCGTTCCCACCGTCAGCCCGAGGCCGGCCAGCGGCACGGCCTCCGGTTGGGCGGCGGGCAGCTCCACCAACGGCTCGCCGCCACGCACCCGGGCGATCGGAACCATGCGTTCGAGCTCGCCCGCGGCCAACCTCACCGTGGCGCCGCCGAGGGCATGGTCGTCGGAGATCGTGCCCTCGATCGGGAGCACGGCCTGCGGAGTGACCGCGGACGAGATGCCCGCGAGCCGCACCGCGACCTCGGGCCGTTCATCCGGCACCGCCAGCAACACGACCACCGCGGGATCCCGGTTGGCGAGGCCCACGGTGTCGGTGAGGTGCACGAGCACGGTGGTGTCGGCGTCGATCGCGGGAATCCGCCCGCTGATCGTCCGGGCATCCGTCGCCCCGGGCCCGAGGCTCGCGATGGTTTGTTCCGTCGTCGCCTCTCCGCCGGCCTGTCGCACGACGAGCGAGGCGGCCGTCACCGGCTTGGTCGACGTGCATGACAGCTCGACCGCGGCCCCGCGGGGAACCTGCACGATCCGGCTGGCGACGAGGTCACGGGTGCCGCCGCCGAGATACTCCGGCAACGTGGCGACGATCCTCACGTCGGCGACCGCGGGGGGATCGGCGACGACGATTCTCAGCCCCCGCAAACGGGCATCCCCGCCGCGAATCTCGACCGTGAGGTCGTCGTCGATCCGCTTCAGCACGTGGCCAAAGAGCTGCCCGGCCGCGGTCGCCCCGCCACGGGTGCCCATGCGTTCGGTGCGCGAGCCGTTGCGGCCCCGGGCGCGGAGCTCGACGACGTCGGGCATGGTTCCCCGCGAGCGGGCGAGCACCACCACGTCCACGTCCGAACCGCGGGCCACCGTGCGGACCCCGGCGGCGAAGTCCACGGCCTCGAGCGAGACCCGCCGCGGCCAGGGATCGGCGGCGAGCAACAACAGCCGCCGCGCCCACACCCTCGCCAGGTCCGGCTGCGATGCGGTCGCCGCCATGGTCGCCGCCAACGCCGCCACCGCCGCCAGCGCGGCGGCCATGAGCCTCCCGCGTCGGAAGAGCATCTCGGGCCGCACGCGGTCAACCAGCAGCACCGCCCCCTCGATCGTGCGATCGACGAGTTCTCGATCAAGGTCCGCGGCGCCGCCATCGCCGCCGGCGCGGAGCCGCGTCAACGCCACCGCGGTCGAGAGTCCGTCGCGGAAGCCAGGATGCGTCCGCTCGATCGCCAGGGCCAGCGACTCATCGGTCAGTGGCACGCTCAGCCGCGTCACGAGCCGTGTCACGAGGATCCACACGATGGTGGCCAGCGCGACGGCGAGGATTGAGGCCCGTACCCAGGTGGGTGGCTCGACGAGCCAGTCGATCGCCAGAGAGAGCCAGGCCGCCGCGATGGCGGCGAGCAGGACGAGCGCAAGCGACTCGACCCAGATCCAAAAGACCGCCTGCCGGCGAACGGAGGCGAGCAGCGCCGTCAGCGCCGCTCCGGAGACCGCTGAATCCTTGCGGGGCGTCGCGGATGCGTCGGCGGGTGGGAGGGTCGCGGCCATCGGTCAGGCAAGCCTCGCGAGCCGGCGGGCGAGCCACTCGACGCACAGGAATCCGCACCCCGCGGCGAGCAGGATGGAGTTGAGCATCCGCTTGAAGCCGGCGTCGGCGGCACCCGTCTCGTATTCGCGTCGCGACCGGTCGGGAATGGAGTCGACGAGCGACCTCACCGCCTCGGCCGTGAGACCCCCATCGGCGAGAAACCGCGGCGTCGCACCACCGACGACCGCGATCTGCGACAAGACGCCCCGGTCCAGTTTCGGATTGGCGAGCTCGCGATCGGGGAGCTGCACCTGAATGCGTCGCGACAGCGGCTCGCCGTCGCCCGCGGGGGTGTCGACCTCGATCTGCCAGCCTCCCTCGCGCGAAGCGATGAACGATCCCAGCAGCGTTCCCGGCCGGGACGGCTCGGCGGAGAGCGGCACCTCGAGCCGCGTGCCATCGGGCGCGACGGCCTCGAACGACGAGACCCGTTGCGGCAGGGTGGGATCGGCGGCCACCACGCGGACCGTGACGGTGCCTCCCACCGGAAAGCGGTCGCGATCGACGATCAGCCGGCCGCGGCGGGCGCCGCGCATCAGCCGTCCCTGCGACACATGCCGCACCAGCTGCGTGGCCAGTCGTTCGTAGGCGGCATCCTCGACCGCCCGCAGCCGCCAGAGTTCGCCGCTGCCGATGGCCAGCACGATCCCCGACCCGTAGAACTGCCCCGCGAGATAGATGCTCTCGCGGCCCCCTCCCGCCGACGCACCGGCACGGGCGTAGACGGTGGCTCCCGGCTTCGCGCCGGCCGAGGAAAAGCAGGAGTAGACGCCGGGAAACTCCCGCCACACCTCCTCGCTGGCGACGCGGCTGCCCGCCAGCCAGAGAAACTCGGCCTCGGCACCGTCACGGGTGAACTCGAGCGGCCGCGGCTCGGCGTTGGGCGGCGGCTCGCCGGCAACGACCTGCCCCGGCCGGCGGAGCTCGACGGGAAAGAGGTCGCGGATGAGCGTCGTCCGCTGGTCGGCGAGCCAGGAATCCATGAAGACCGCACCTGCGGACAGCACCAGCCCGCCTGACTCGGCGGCCACCCACCGCTCGAGCCGCGCCTGCGCCGCCGCATCGAGCAGACGCCAGTCGTAGTCGAAGGCCACGATGGCGTCGTATTCGCCGAGCGCCTCGTCGGAGGCCGGGAAGGCGTCGAGGATCCGCCGCGCGTCCTGGGAGATGCCGGCGGCCGCCGTCCCGAGGAGGACGTCGACCGCGAAGCTCTTGTCGCGTCCGAGCAGATTCCGCATGAACTGGTATTCGCGGCCCGGCCCCCCCGCCATGAGCAGCACTTGCGTGACGCGATCGACCACCTCGACGTCGGCCGCCTGCACGTCGTCGGTCGCGGTACGGTCGTCGGTCGGAGGATCGATCCGCACCACGAGTGTCCTGCGTCCGGTCGTCGCGAGTCCCGGCACGTCGAATCGGACGGCCACGAGCTCGCCATCGGCGTCGAGCGCCGCCTCCACGGTGTCGAGCACCCTGCCGGGCCCCTTGTCGTCGGCGGCCCGCTCGGCGAGTTCGACGCGCACCCGCCGGTCGGCGAGCCCCTGCGACTGCAGAAAAGCGGTGACCGCGAAACGGTCGCCGGGAAAGACACGCGCCGGCGCCAGCAGGTCGGCCACGCGGACGTTGGCCGGGAGCGTTTCGAGTCCGATCCCGATGGGATGCACCGCCACGCCGGCGGCGGCGGCCGCCGCCGCGGCCGCACGCGGATCGATGCCGGCGTTGTGGCCGCCATCGGAGAGCAGGATCACGCCCGCGAGCCCGGTGGACGATTCGGCATCGACCACGCGGGCGATCGCCTCGCCGAGCCGCGTTTCGTAGCCGCGGGCCGCCAGACGTTCCCGCCACGGGGTCTCCGTCGTCGGCTCGTCGCCGCCGCCGCGGGACAGCCGGAGCACCGGCTCCGCATCGGCGTCGAACCGCCACACGTTCACTTCATGCCGCGGCCGCAGCCCGGCGAGCAAGCCCCCCGTGTCGAGCAGTTCGAGTGCCTGCCGCGACCGCGAGTCGGCAGGGGCGTCCGCATCGGCAAGCGACATGCTCGCGCTGGTATCGACGAGCACCGCGACCCGCGACGGCAGATCGATCTCGTGCTCGGCGATCCGCTCGAAGTCGAGCAGCGCGGTGGCGATCGCGGCGAAGGCGGCGAACCGGAGGGTGGCGAGGAACACCGCCGTCGCCGGATGCAGATCGGCAGCGTCGCGACGGTACATCCACGCGACGACCGCAACGACCGCGACGACCGCGAGCACGGCCGCCGGCATCTGCCACCACTCGTCGAAGCCCTCGACGAGCCGGCTCACGACACGATGCCGCACGTCGACGGCAGCGAGGAGGCACGGCGGTAAGCTCGATGCGGGCATGACGTGCAGACGGCTTCAGGCCGCCGCTCGGCGGGACACGGGATGATATCCGGCCGCATACGCGACCGCCTGCTCGAGCAGGAGAATGACGACCAGCGCCGCCAGCAGCGGCACGACCAACGACGCTCCTTCGATGCCGCCCCCCGCGGCCTCGAAGGTGTCGGCATGATCGAGCCGATAGGGCAGGCCCGCGGCGACGCGGTCGAGCCGCTCACGGCCGATCCTCTCCAGTCGCCCCTCGGCCGGATCGACGTTGACCGCGATCAGTCGCCGGCCTTCGGTGCCGTCGTTCCTCCGCCAACGGGCGTCATACAGTCCGGCCGTCGCCGCGGCCGGGAGCCGCGCCTCGAGCCCGTGCCCGTGCCCGTCCACGACTCCGGCCGACTGCCGCACGACATCCCCGGCGGGGGGCACGAGGAAGTCCACTTCGGCCTCGTCAACGCCCGGTTCGAGCCGCACGACGACCGGATCTCCGACGGCGAGCGTCTCGCCCCGCCTCTTGATCCGCGCCAGGTGGCTCTCCATTTCGAGGAGCACGACGACCCAGCTGGGATTGCCGCGGGACCAGTTGTTCCAGGCCGGGCCCGCGGAGGTCAGCACCGCGACGACTATCCCGTCGCCGAACGGCCTTTCGACCACCAGCGGCTGCCCGTTCCGCAGCGAGAGCACGCGGCGCACGCCGTGCGCCGCGGGATCGTGCCCGCGGTCGATCGCCATGGCCCGGTCGATCCGCACCGCGTCCACCAGCGGATTCCGCTGTCCGGAGAGCACCGCGACCACCGGATGATCCTCGACGACGAGATCGGGCACCGGCGTCGCCGCCGTGGCGGGCAGGAGATCGACCGGCCCGGCCAACGGCACCGGAAACAGCCCGTCTCCATCACGATGCAGCGTGGCGTTGACCGTCTCGGCATCGGTGCGCGGGCCGCAGAAGAAGACGACGCCGCCGCCGCCGCGTGCGTAGGTCTCGAGTGCCTGGATCTCACCGGTCCCCAGCCGCGCGGCGTCGAGCACCCAGACGACGTCGAACTTCGCGAGGTCGGCCGTCGCCAGCGCCCGGGGAGGCTCGATCTGCGGCCTGAGTCCCGTCGGGGCACCGGAGCCGGGGGCCAGCGCCGTCGAGACGTAGAAGGCATCGCCCCCCCGGGGATCATCGTCGATGACGAGCACGTCCACGCGGTCAACGACCTCGACCACGGCCCGGCGGACGTCGTCGGCCGGCAGCACGTCCGGCGGCAGCTCCGCCTCCAGCGGGCGGCCCCCGGGCGACGCGAACCGCACATCGAAGCGGCGGACCGCGGTGCCTCCCGCGGGAATCTCGTCGAAACGAACTCCCGGACGGCTCCCGCCGTCCTCGCGGAGTTCAACCATCACGTCCCGCACCGGCCGGGCCGAATCATTGCGGACCTCGACCTCGACCGGCAGAAGCACGCCGGCGGCCGGCACGCCGCCCATCACTTCCAGCCGCTCGATCCCGAGATTCCCCCGTTCACCCGGATCGGTGGCGCAGTCGATGAACCGAATCGACACGCCGTCTGCGGCCAGCCGGCGCAGCAGCGACACCGTCTCCTCCGCCCGCAACCAGTCGCGGGCACGAAAGTCGCTCACGACCCACAAGACCCGCTCCCCGGCGGCGGTCGCCGAGGTGTCGGCCGCCGCCGCCAGCGCCTCGCGGGGGCCCGCCGCTCCGGCCGAAACGCGGGCCTGCCCGACGGCATCCCGCACCGCTTGCACGGCGGCGGGCGTGAGTGGCTGCCGCGGCACCAGCAACCGGGCCGGCGTGGGAACGGTGCCGGTCACGGCGAGCGCCGAGGTGAGCCCCACGGCCAGTTCCTGCCGGCCGGTCCTCGCCGCCAGTTCCGTGGCGATCCGTGCGACGACCCGCCGGCCGCGATCGAAAGCGGTGGCCGGACGCGTGTCGCCGCCGGCCGGTTCGGTCACGGCCTCTCCGACGGCCGCGCCCCCCGTCAGATCCCCCATCGAATAACTGTCGTCGAGGACGACCACGTGGGTCACCGCACCGCCGCCGAGCAAACCGCCGATCGCCTGCCGCCAGCGCGGCTGCGCCAGCGCGAGCACAAAACCCGCCACGGCAGCCGTCCGCAGGGCGAGCAGGAGCAGCTGCTGCAGCAGGATCCGTGTCCGGTATTTCCGCTGGCTGGCGACGAGAAACTCCATCGCGGCCCAGCGGACCCGCTTGTGCCGCAGGAGATTGATGAGGTGGATCGCCAGGGGCACCGCCAGGAGCGGCAGTCCCCACCAGAGCAGCGGCGCGAAGTCGAAGGTCGGCATGGATCACGTCGCTCCGGCTAGACGGCCATGCTCGCGCGGCGCGAGAGAAACCGGACGAGCGCCGCATCGACGGGCTCCCCGGTGCGCACCAGCGCGTAATCGCAGCGGATCGCCGTGGCTCGCGTGCGCACATCCGCCAGAAAGCCACCGAGCGCCTCCAGATAGCCCTCGCGGAGCGCCCGCGGATTGCAGGCGAGGTGGGCGGGGAGTTCGAGCCCCTCGAATCGTGTCGGCCCCTCGAAGGGAAAGTCGATCTCGTCGTCGTCCATGACATGCAGCAGCGCGAGGTCGTGCCCCCGGGTTCGCAGGAGCTGCAGCCCCTTGAAGATGCCCTCCCGGTCGCCGAGAAGATCGGAGATCATGATCACCATGCCCCGCTTCGGCAGCGTCTCGGCGGCGGACCGCAACACGCGGAGGAAGTCTCCGGCCCCCGCATTGCGGGGCGACTCGAGCACATCGCAGACGTTCGTCAGCTGGGATCGCTTCGTCCGCGCCGGCACGCTGGTCCGCAGCCGGTCGTCGAACACGCCGCAGCCCACCGCGTCGCCGTGCGACAGCGCGAGCCAGGCGAGGCTCGCGGCGAGCGTCGCGGCGGAGTCGAATTTCGTGGGCCGGGACCTCCCCGCGATCGTCGCGGCGGCGTAGTCCATGCTCGTGGAGCCGTCCACCAGCAGCGTCAGCCGGAGGTTCGTCTCCTCCTCGTATTCCTTGACATACAGCCGGTCCTGCCGCCCCCAGACCTTCCAGTCCACGCGGCGGAGGTCGTCGCCGCGGACATACTCGCGATGCTGCAGAAACTCCACCGACTGCCCCTTGAAGGGGCTCTTGTGGAGGCCGGCGAGCACGCCCTCGACCACCGCCCGGGCGCGGAGCTCCAGGCGGTGGATGCGGGCGATCGCTTCAGGATGCAAAGATCGTCTGGAACCGCGGGTCACGCGACAGCTCGTCCTCTCTGGCAGGTGTGCACTCGATGATCCGCCCGATGATGGCGTCGGACGTCACGCCCTCGCTCTCGGCCGCGAAGCCGACCACGATGCGGTGCCGAAGCACCGGCGCCGCGAGCGCCTGGATGTCCTCCGCGGCGACATGGGCGCGGCCCTGCAGCAGCGCCCGGGCCTTGGCTCCCACGACGAGAAACTGGACGGCCCGCGGACCCGCACCCCACACGAGCTGGTCGGAGACGAAGTCGGGCACCCCCTTCTCGCCGGTGCGGGTCTGCCGCACGATCGCCAGCGCGTAGCGGACGAGATGGTCGCTCACCGGCACCTCGCGGACGCTCCGCTGCAGGGCGATGATGTCGGCCGCCGAGAGCACCGGCTGGGGCTCCTCGGTCGGCAGCCCGGTGGTGCGGCGGGCGATCTCGAACTCGTCGGCGAACGACGGGTAGCGGACGAACACCTTGAACATGAACCGGTCCTGCTGCGCCTCGGGGAGCGGGTAGGTTCCCTCCTGTTCGATCGGATTCTGGGTGGCGAGCACGAAGAAGGGATCGACGAGCGTGTGCCGTACGCGGCCCACGCTCACCTGCCGCTCCTGCATCGCCTCGAGGAGCGCGGCCTGCGTCGTCGGGGGCGTGCGGTTGATCTCGTCGGCGAGCACCACGTTGGCGAACAGCGGCCCTTCGAGAAACCGCGACTGCCGCATGCCGGTGGCCCGATCCTCCTCCAGCACGTCGGTGCCGATGATGTCGGCGGGCATGAGGTCGGGAGTGAACTGGATGCGGCTGAACGAGAGGTCGAGGCTTCGCGCGAGCGTGCTCACGAGCAGCGTCTTGGCCAGCCCCGGCACACCCTCGAGCAGGCAATGACCGCGGCTGAACAGGCTGATGAGGAGCTCGTCGATCACCTCCCGCTGGCCGACGATGACCCGCGACAGCTGCTCGATGATCCGGGCGTGCGCCTCGTGCAGGCGGTCCACGGCGGAGGCGACGGGATGACTCATGCGAGGCGATTCTCCGGAAGGGGGCGGGCCCGGCGGCGGGCGGCGGGTCACCGCTGGTAGATGGGGAGCGAGCCCTTGTCGAGTTGCAGGATCACGAGATTGGTGGCGGTCGTGTAGACGTTGCCAATGTACCCCTGCGGCCAGTAGACGCCGTCCCGGTCTTTCTGGGCCTCGGAGACCAGCCGCTTCTCGACCTGCGCCCGGTACGACTCCCAGGTGGGCTCGCCCTCACGATACATCACCTGCGCGTAGTAGAAGTGGGCGTAGTGCCAATGACCGAAGCTGTTGTTGGAGATGTTGCCGAGGTGGCGCCTCGCATAGTCGAGCATGCGGGGCACGTGGGTGTCGTCCTCCTCGCCGGCGTTGAACAGCGAGGCGATCGCGGCCGCCGAGATCGCCGGCCGGCCGCCGCCTCCCTTGGAGCTGTATTGCACGCCGCCGTCGGGCAGCGTGCAGGCATGAATGTAGGCGATCGCCTTGTCGATGATCTCGCGGGGCACGGGAATGCCCGCGTTGCGGCAGCCGCGCAGCCCCTGCACCTGGGTGATCGTGGTCGAGCCCTCGTCGAAGTCCTGGCCGTCCTTCGCGCTGACGTAGCCCCAGCCCCCATCCTTGGTCTGGGCCCGACCGGAGAAGACCACCGCCTTGGTGAGCACCTCCACGAGCTCATCCCGCCGCCGTTCGTCCTCCTCCTCGCCGAGCACCTGAGAGAGGAAGAGCATCGAGAAACCATGGCCGTAGGTGTAGCGGTCGTCCGACTTCGGATCGCCGATCAGACCATTGGGGCGGGAACGGCTGACGAGATAATCGACGGCCAGACGGATCGCCTCGCCGTGCCGCCCCTGGGACGTCGTCGAGCCCTCCATCAGCAGCGCCGTGCCGGCCAGGGCCGTCATCGCCGTCGGATAGCGGCTCTCGTTGGCGGTCCAACTGCCGCGGCGCGACTGTTTCGCCGCGAGCCAGTCGAGCCCCCGCGCCACGATCTCATCGACGCGATCCCGCGCGGGCCCCTCGGCCCGACAGCGACCATCACCCCACGCGAGGAACGCCAGGCACGCCCATCCGGCGATCAACACGCCGGCGCCGCTCGAGCGGCAAGGTGGGCGGAACGCGGTCGCGGCTCGGTGGGCGATCATGCGGGCATTCTATGCCGGAAATCGGCTCACCGTTTCGAATCGGCCGGCTGCGACCTGTCGAGACCCTCCAGGCCGCGGCGCGACGATGGCGGTCGGGCCTGCGCCTGAAACGGCGGTGTCGGCGCCATCGGCTCGCCGGTGAACTCCAGCACGACCGGGCGGGTCGTCTGGTTCATTCCCCGGATGGTGATCGTATGGTCCCCGGGACTGCCGACCACCTCGCAGCCGGAAAACATGTGCGGCCGGACCTCGATCCGGGACTCGTCGAGGATGGCGTGGCCCGTCCGCTTGTCGAGACACACGAGGCTCAGCTGCTGACGGCCCGTGCCGGTCGCCGCCGTCTGGCGGCAGAACAGGAGCACGGGAAGCCCGACCGGCTGCGCGATCGCGAGGCTGTGCCGCGCGATCGTCGCCGGTACCGACCAGAGCAGCCGGCCGTCGGTGCGTCCCACCGCCCACACGGCACCGGCCGTGGCCGCCGGAGGCCCGCCCCCGACGAGGATTTCCTGCAAGGGAACCACCATCTCGCCGGCGGCCTGTTCGTCGGAGAGTTCGGGAGGGCCGTCGCCTTCGCCGACGAACACGAGATAGCGGTCTTTCCACGGTGTCACGACGAGCGACTGGCCGCGGCTCGGCATGCCCGGCAGACGGCAGCGGATGGCGACGCCGCCGGCGGCGAGGTCGAACACGGTGAATCCGCCCCCCGGCTCGACGACGGCGAGATGGTCGCCGCCCACGCCCGCGGCCCGCGCCGCACCGGGAAACTCCCCGAGCGGCCGCGACTCGCGGTCCACCGTATCGACGAGATCGAGCCGCACCCGCTCGGCGAAGGGCCCGTCTTCGAGCGGCGTGATCGCCACGACCCGTCGGCCATGCGTGGCGAGCCGCTGGCGGCGGTGGGGCAGATCGATCCGCTGGGCCAGCCGCCCGTCGTGCATGGAGAGCACCACCGAACCTCGACCATCCACGGTGCAGCCGCAGGCGAACTCGTCGTCGCAGATCCAGTCCGACACGCCGGGCAGATCCCCGCGCTCCCAGAGCACATGACCCGACACCGGATCGATCAGCGACACCATCCGGCCATCGGGCACGAGCACACCGCACGCACGCGCCGCCGCCCCCTGCACCGTCGCCGGTCCGGCGAGATCGTCGGGTTCGGTGATCCTCCGACCCAGGGGCACACCGCCATCACGGGCCACCCGGCCGCCGGGACCGGCGCCGGGCCGCACGATCGCCAGCGTCCGCCCCCGCTCCTGCCGCGAACCGCGCCGCCAGACCATGCGGCCTTCGCCGGCGGCCGCACCGATGTCGAAGGCCACGAGGCCGCGGTCGCTCCGCACGAAGAGCAGGCGGCCCACGACGGACGGCTCGATGGGGGACGACTGGCCGAGCCACGGCACGCCCGCGGCGAGCCTCGCGCCGTCGATCGGCAGCGGCTCGGTGAGACGACGGCCCAGATCGTCGAAGACGAGCAGCCGCCGCTGCTGCATGTCGTACCTGACGGCGATGCCTTCGACGAGTGGCGCGGTCGCCCCGATCAGCGGCAGCGACAGGTTTTGGCCGCCCCCCTCGGCGGCAAGCGTTCGTTCGACTCGCTTGGTCCGCACATCGACCCTTCCCAGCGGCCATGCCGGGCCGTTCGGATCGTCGATCTCCACGGCTGCGGGCCGGGGACGGTTCGCATCGAGTTGCACGAACTCGCGGCGGAGTTCGAGGCCCCGCGGCAGGTCTCCATCGGCGGCCGCCCGACGATCGAATGCGGTGAGCAACGCCTCGCGTGCCGCGGCCGCGGCAGGATGGCCCCCCAACCGGTCAACGAGCGTCTGCAGCCGGCTGATCTGCCGGGCACCCCCGGGCTCCGCGGCGGTCGCGGCGGTCGCGGCGGTCGCGGCGGTCGTGGCGACCAACTCCCGCAGATCGGCGGCGATCTCTTCGCGGAGCTGCTCGGCCGCGCGAGCCGCCAGCTCCGCGAGCCGGCCGCGGATCCACCGGTCGGGATGCACCTCGAGCGTTGGATCGGATGGATCGGTGAACAGTTGAGCGGGCTGCGGCCCCTCGTCGGCCCGCAGCATCCCGCGGCATGCCCGCCAGGCCGAGGCAAAATCGCCGCGGGCCAGAAATCCGTCAACCGCGACGCGGACCACCTCGGGAGCCGCCGCCACGGTCTCGGGCCACTCGGTCCACCCGCTGGCCGCGTTGGCAAAATCGCGACGCATGCCGTACACGAGCGCATCGGCGACGGCCCCCGGGGGAAGGCGGAGGGTCGCGGCTCCGGCCGCCCGTCGCAGCCGTGCGAGCCCCGCAGCCACGTCGCCGCCGTCGAGTTGCAGTTGTCCCGTCCAGTACGAGGCCCATTCATCCTCCGGACGTTCGCGGAGGGCCGTCTCGATCCTCGACTCGAGCGGCTCGGTCTGGTGATAGATGTCGATCGAATCGACACCGCGCGAGATGATCTCGCCGCGGTGCGCGACGAGGTTGCCGGGGGCGATGCCGCCGCGGGCGGCCCGTCTCGAGACGATAGAGCCGTCGGCCACGGCGACCTCGACGATCTCGGGTGAGTCGAGGGGCAGGAAATAAGTCGTGGCGGTGAGGATGCCGCGGCCGCTCGGCCTGCAGCCCGACGGGTGCGGCCGCTCCCAGAGCCGCCTGCCGGTGTCGGCCGCGAGCGCCTCGACGCCGTCGCGACCGACGACCACGACCCTGCCTTCGACGACGCCGGCGAGTTGTCGGTGGCCCCGCACGGGCTCCCGCCACGCCGCCACGCCGTCGCGGAGGCCGAGGCAGATAAGTTCCTCCGAGTCATATGCCGCCAGCAGCACCCTTCCCCCGGCGATCACCGGCATGGACTCGTGCCGCCGCGATGACGTCTCCTCCTCCCGGCCCTCTGCGATCCCCCGCAGCCGTCCCAGGCCGGGGGGCATCTCGGCGGCCGCGGCGGTTGAAACCGGATAATGGTGCGCCCAGAGGAGCGTGCGGTTCGCCACATCGACCGCGACGACGGCCCCGCCGCCCAGCGGACACACGAGCACTCCGGCGGCGTATGCCGGGGTCAGCCCGGCCAGCCGACGTGCGAACGATTCCGGGTTGGCCGCCGACTGTCGCTCATCGAGATCGGCGAGGGGCTGCGACCAGCGCACCGTCCCCGAAGACGCCTCGAGCACGTCGAGCCGCAGCTGCCCCCCCTCCTCGACGAGCACGAACAGTTCGTCGCCCATCACCAGCGGCGCTCCCATGTACCACGTTGTCGGCGCCGCCCCCGGATCGACGGCAGGAAGCCGCCAACGGACGGCCCCCTTGCCTGCGACCTCGTACGCCGTGAGGGTGTTGCCGCCGCGCCACCCGCCGCCGTCGCCGCGGCCGAACCTCGCCTCCAGCACTCCGGCCGGTGGTGCGGTGAGTGCATCGGGATGGCTCTCGACGGCAAAGACGTGGCGGCCGTCGCTCGACAGGCCGCCGCTCGTGGCATCGTCGAACACGCGGGCCAGCGCGGGCTCCGGTCCACCATCGATGGAGGACGCGGCAGACGCCGGAGGGACGGCTGACGCGAGCCAGAGCCGCTTCCCCGTCTCGAAGTCGATCGCCAGGATGCCAAACTGGGTGTGGGCGACGAGCGTGCCGTCGATCGCCAACGGCGTCGCGGCGGGCATGGCGAAACCACCCCCTGCGGCGATGCCCCTCCGGCGCTTCTCGAGCAGCCGCGACTCCTCCGGATGCCGCGTCAGCGGCACGCGGTATCGCGGCACGAGCAGCGGACCGGCGGCTTCGACGATGGCGTTGCGGGCCGCGTCGCCGCGGGGCATGAGCCAGTCGCCCGCGCTGCGGCTCGGCGCGGTCCCCTGGGCGTCGAATGCCCCCAGCCAGTCGTCACCCCCCTGATCCTGCGAAAGCAGGACATCCCGGCCACCGACCCGCACGGGGCCGGCGGCACGTGCCCCGGCGAGACGGGGCGGATCGGCGGCAGCCGGTTCGCCGGCCCGCCGGCTGGCGGCCGCCCGCATCAGGGTGAGCGTGGGCTCGAACGTCGCGGCCTCCGCGGATGCCGCGAGTCGCTCGATCCACACCGCAGCCACGAGTGGCTCGCCCGCTTCGAGCGACTCGAATGCCGTCACGAGCGCCGCCTTGCGGCCCGCCGGCGTGTTGAACCAGCGGCGGGCCACCGCGACGACCGCCGCGGAATCCGCGCGACCGAGGGCCTCCGCCAGCGCCCGCTCGGCACGGCTCCGGCAGAGGAGCGCGTAGGCTTCACGGCCCGGCTGCGGCATGCTTTCCAACAGCCGCGTCACCTCGTTGCGAATGCTGCGCCGAGTGGCTCCGACCGTGCCCCCCTGCACGAAGGCATCCCGATCATCCGCGAGCAGCTCGTCGATCAGCGCGGCGGCGTCCGTCCATCCGCCGGCATCGACGAGCCGCCGTGCCCGGTCGAGCTGCCGCTCCCTCGCGCGGTCGGTCGGCAGAAACACGCCGTTGTCGTCGGCCGAATCGGAAGCGGCTTCGGCGAGCGGCAAAACGCCATCGTCTTCGGCCGCACGCACGTCCGTCACCGCCCCCGCCGGCAGGACCACCAGCAAGACCGCGAGCATCGCGGCCACCGCCCACATCCATCGGCCGCGCGGACGGGCGGGATTTCGGCGCCGGCGATGAAGAACGGGCACTGCCATGAATCGGGGAGCCTGGCGACCGATCGGGTCCCTGAATCGTATCACCTGCCCCCGAAAGGTCGTGCCATCGGCCGGCCGCCAGGTGCTCTCTCTCGCCCCTGATTCGCGCGGGCCCCGGGGGAAAAGAAGAGCCTTCCGGCCGGTTGTCCACCGCCCCGGGGACGCAGGCCGCCTGCACCCCGGCCGGGAATCCCACCGGCGTTTTTCCCGGGGATTTTCGCGTTCTGGGAGCCGCAACGCCGGGAAAAACACGCGTTCAACGGGGGAAAATGGCCTTTTTTTCGGGCCAGGACGCTTTTTTTGGGTTGCATTTTCAGACCCACGAAGTCTAATCGGCCCTCGTTCGGCGTTTTCAGCCGATATTTTCTGACGGCGGTGGGGTCTCTGCCGCAAACAACTCTGGCATTTGGGAGGACTGGCAATGGCGAAGAAGTCGGGAAGCAAGCCGATGACCAAGACGGAGATCATGCGGAGCATCTCCGAAACAACGAACCTTCCGAAGAAGGACGTCGTGGCTGTTCTGGAATCACTGACCACCGAGATCCAGAAGGCCCTCAAGGGCTCCGGGATCGGCGTGTTCTCGATCCCCGGCCTTGTGAAGATCGAGCGTCGCAAGGTTCCGGCCCGTCCGGCCCAGAAGGGTGTCAAGAATCCCTTCACCGGCGAACTGCAGGACCGTCCGGCCAAGCCGGCCAGCGTGAAGGTCCGCGTTCGCGCCCTGAAGAACCTCAAGGCGATGGTTTCCGGCTGAGCCGCGGAAACGATCCTTTTGTGACCACTCGACGGGCGGCATCCATGCGATGCCGCCCGTTTCTTTTTTTCCCGACGGCAAACTGGGCAAGCGGGGCGGCCGCGAGTTTGATCATCGCGGTCGTACGGACTGGGGAAACGGGGTGGGGTTTGCCGATAGACACTCCGGCCGCCCGCGGACAAGGTCATCCATGACCCTCGTCCTCAGCCTGCTGGCCGCTTCTGGAGTCGTCGCCATGAAAATCCGGTCCCGCCCCTGCCCGTTGCTCGAGCGGAATTCCCATTCCACGGCGATCGACGACGCTCCGTCACCCTGGCAACTGCGGCAGTGCGTCGAGACGGGTTTCGTCTACCTGGCGAACCCCCCGGCCCAGGAGCGTTTCCGGGACGAGTTCGCCTGGGAAGTGACTCATGCCGAGGAGTCACACCGCCGCCGCCGCGCCGAACCAAGACTCTACGCCCTCAGTGGAGCCCTGAAGACGTTCCGGCAGCGATTCCTCAAACGCGACAAGGTCGCCGCCATCGTGCAGTCGCTTGTCCGCGAACTCGGCAACGACGACGACGGGCCGATCCGCCTGGTTGACGTCGGCTGCGCGCAGGGCACGCTCGCGATGCGGGTGGTCCAGAGGGTGCCGGAGGACATGGCCGCGAGGCTGGAGCCGATCGGCATCGAGATCTCGACCCATCTGGCCGGTCTCGCCGAGCGGGCGCTCCGCGGCCGCGGAGGCCGCTGCATCCATGGCACCGGAATCGAAGGGCTCGGCGAGCTCGATCGGGGCAGCGTCCACGTCGTCGTGCTGTCCTGCATTCTCGAGCACGAGATCGAACCGTTGCCGCTGCTGCGCCGCTGCCGTGAACGGCTGACCCACGGCGGGCGGATCGTGATCAAGGTGCCCAACTACGCGTCCGTCGGCCGCCACCTCCGCGGGCCGAAATGGTGCGGCTATCGCTGGCCCGACCATGTCAACTACTTCACTCCCCGCACGCTCGCGGCGATGGCCGTGGCCGCCGGCCTGGAGGTGAAGCGGATGAACGTCTTCGACCGCTCGCCGACGAGCGATTCGCTCTACGCGGTCCTCGGCCGCGACCCGGCATTCGTCGAAGCCGCCCCGCATGCCGCGGCTCCGCGGCTGCGTCGCTCGGCCTGACGGACCGGCGGCCTTGCCCTCCGGCTATTTTCCAGCGGGCTGTTTCTCGCCCAGCTTTTTCATGAGCGCATCGTGCTCGGCGATCGCCTTGTCCAGCGACTCGTCGATCGTCTGACAGCAGTCCATGGCGGCCTTGGCGTCGAAACTGTCCTGCAGGCAGCAACTGCAGAGCGTGGCGTGGTTGAGCTTCGCTGCCGCGAGATTGCGATCGATGCTGTCCAAGGAAGCCAGCGTTTCCTTGTCCTTTGCCGCCTCCGCCTGCCTTCGCATCCAGGCAAGATGCTTTTCGGACTTCGTGATGGAGTCGCCAATCTCGTCCGTAGCCGCCTGGACGATTCGTGGGCTGACGACGACGACCCCCGGCTGCTCCCTGATGACCACGCCCTCCCGCACGATCGGCGGCTGGGCGACGACCTGCGGGGCTGAGGGCTGGGTGCTGCGTAGGTACTCCCGGAATGAACCGGTCGATTCCCTCGCACCGCGCATGGCGTTCCTCGCCCCTCGCCCGTAGAAGTTGTACTGCCCGCGGGCTTTTGCTCCCGCGTCCGATTGCGCGAAGGCCATGTCGGCAAACAGCGGTACCGCGGCCAAGAACACAACTGCGAGGGATCTCATGGTGTTCGCTCCACAAAAGGGGATGGATTTCCGCTTCCGTGCACCGATGTATTCGTAAGCAGCAATCGCCCGCCCGGGAAATGGTCAGCCCGCCGAGACCGCATGTGCAACGGCCGCTTGAAGGGGACACTCCCGCACGCCCGCGTGAACGCTGCGGCCGGAGCGGTCACGCGGCCCCTGCGGTAGTCGGCCCGGGGCTCGATCGGCGATACTCGTGATCGTTCGTGGCGGACCGTTTTCCTGGAGATGGATGGATTCACGATGGGCAGCAAGATCGTCGGCAGACTCGTGCTCCTCCTGGCCGCGGCCGCCCTGGCCTTTGTCGGCTGGCAGGAGTGGACCCGCCGGCAGGCGGCGGGCATCCCCGCGGGCATCGTCTCCGGCAACGGGAGGATCGAGTCGGTCCAGGTGGACGTGGCCTCGAAATACGCCGGCCGCGTGAAGTCGATCAGGGCCCGGGAGGGTGACGTCGTCGCCAGGGGCGACGTCCTCGTGGAGATGGACACCGCCGAACTCCAGGCGGAGCTGGCAAAGGCGCGGGCACACATCGCGGAGTCCGAGGAGTCGGCCGCCGAGGCGGCGGCCGAGATCGCCAGCCAGGAAAGCCAGCTCCTCTTCGCGAGGCAGCAGCTCGCGCGGGCCGAGAAGCTGCTCGCCTCGAAGACGGTCACGCGGGATGAGTTCGAGGAGAAGGAGGCCCGGGCGAAGGTGGCGGAGGCGTCGGTCAACGCCGCCAAGGCCAAACTCCGTGCGGTCACCTCGTCGGTCGAGGTGGCGAACGCGGAGGTTCGCCGGGTGCAGGCCGAACTCGATGACGCGATCCTGAAGTCTCCCGTCAGCGGTCGTGTGCTCTACCGGCTGGCCGAGGAGGGGGAGGTGCTTGCGGCCGGCGGCAAGGCGCTCACGCTGCTCGACCTCGGCGACATCTACATGGAGATCTTCCTCCCGGCCCAGGAGGCCGCCCGTGTCAAACTCGGCGCCGATGCCCGGATCACGCTCGACGTCCGTCCCGGGGCCGCCGCGCGGGCGACCGTGAGTTTCGTGTCGCCGGAAGCCCAGTTCACGCCCAAACAGGTCGAGACCCGGAGCGAACGCGACAAGCTCATGTTCCGCGTCAAGCTCCAGATTCCCCCCGAACTCGTGCTGCCCTTCATCGAGCGGATCAAGACGGGGATCCGCGGCGTGGGCTACGTTCGGCTCGACGACTCGGTTTCCTGGCCCGAGAGCCTGCAGAAGCCGTTCCCGCCACCGCCCCAGCCGGCCGCCGCTCCGCCCCAGCCCGCCGCCGACTGATCGCCCGTCGCCCCACGTCTCCCTGGAGTTTCCGTGCCAGCAGCGACTCGCCCCGCCGGGGATTCAGCCGGGCTCGTGGCGTCGGTCGCCGGCCTGCGGCACCGCTACGGCGGCACGACCGCGCTGCGGGATCTTTCGGTGGGGATTCCCGCCGGCGGCATGGTCGGGCTGATCGG
>SXWC01000160.1 GCA_005789975.1 Planctomycetaceae bacterium | reverse complement strand
CATTGACCTAATCAACGACAGCGATGAATTTGTTTTTATAAATTATGTTGCGGTTGCAAGCGCGGAGGACTATAGCGACTTAATCCACGCGATTATCTCTAGGAGCGTGCCAAAATGGAATGGGGCGGCCGCTGGGTCGAGATGGGCGGGGCCGGCATGGTCGATCCCGCCGTGCTCGAGGCCGTCGGCTACGACCCCGATGCCGTCTCGGGATTCGCCTTCGGCCTCGGCGTGGAGCGGATCGCCGCCCGGCGGCACGGGGTGGACGACATTCGGGATTTTTATCGCAACGACGTCCGGTTTCTGAGGCAGTTCTGAGCCGCCCATGATCATCTCGACGAACTGGCTGGCGGATTACGTGCAGGTGCCGGGGACGGTCGACGAGCTCGTCGACCGGCTGCTGATGTCGGGACTCAACCACGAATCCACGACACGGATCGGCGACGACACGGCCGTCGAGATCGAGGTGACCAGCAACCGGCCCGATTGCCTCGGTCACATCGGCGTGGCCCGTGAGGCGGCGGTGCTCTACGGCCGGCCGCTCCATGTGCCCGATCCGCGGCCGCTGGAAGGAGCTGGCGACGCATCGCAGAGCATCGCGGTCGAGATTCGCTCTCCGGAAATCTGTCCGTGCTACACGGCGCGGGTGCTGCGCGGCGTGCGGGTGGGGCCGAGCCCGCAATGGCTCGTCGATCGGCTCGCGACGGTCGGAATGGCGAGCGTCAACAACGTGGTCGATGTCACCAACTACGTGATGCTCGAGTGCGGGCAGCCGCTGCACGCCTTCGACCTGTCACGGATCCGTGGCGGACGCATCATCGTGCGGCGAGCGGTCGAGGGCGAGCCCTTCACCGCGATCAATCACAAGGTCTACACGCTCACCGAGCGGATGTGCGTGATCGCCGACGCCGAGCGGCCGGTGGCGCTCGCCGGCGTGATGGGGGGCGCGGACACCGAGATCGGTCCCGGCACCACCGACGTGCTCATCGAGTCGGCTCAGTTCGCCCCGCTGCCGGTGCGGGCGGCCGCCCGCGGCCTGGTGCTCGCGAGCCCCTCGTCCTACCGCTTCGAGCGCGGTCCCGACCCCGCCATGGTCGACTGGGCCAGCCGCCGGGCGGCGGCGCTCGTGCTCGAACTGGCCGGGGGCGTGCTCGAACGCGGCGGCGTGGTCGCCGGCGAACTGGCCAGCGCGCCCGCTTCGATCACCCTGCCGGCTGGACGTGTCGGCGAGGTGCTCGGCGTGGACGTGGCCGCCCTTCGGCAAGAGGCAGTCCTCACCGGTCTCGGCTTCGTCGGGGAGCCGGCCGCCGGATCGCAGCTTCGGCGGTGGCGGGCGCCCACGTGGCGCCGCGACTGCTGGCGGGACATCGACCTCGTCGAGGAGATCGCCCGGATCGAGGGCTATGAACGGGTGTCCGAAGATGCCGTGATCGCCGCTCGTCCAGTCGAGCTGTCGTCGCGGGAAGTGACCGTGCGGCGGGCTGGCGAGGTGCTCGTCGGAGCCGGTCTCTGCGAGGCGATGACCCGCAGCGTGGTCACCGAGGACTTCGCCGCGACGGCGAGCCCCTGGGGCGACACGCCGCCGATCGTGATCGCGCCGCCGCTCGTCCGCGGCGCCGACCGGCTCCGCCGCAGCCTGCTCCCGAGTCTGCTCGAGGCCCGTGGCGGCAACGTCGCCGTGGGCGTGGACGACGCTGATCTCTTCGAGATCGCGCGGGCCTATCTGGCCCGGCCGACCGCCGTGGAGAACGCAGCCAGCCCCGTCGAGGAGCCGCTGCTCGTGTCGTTCGTGGTGGGAGGCGACTTCGCCCGTGCCAAGGGCCTCGCCGACGGAGTGTGTGCGGGGCTGGGCATCGATCGCGACGGCGGCACGAGGCTCGTCTATCGACCGTTGCTGCTCGATCCCTTCGCGCGAGGCCGCGCGGCGGAAATCCTGCTCGAACGTCGCGGCGAACCGGCCGTCAGGATCGGCGTGGTGGGCGAGGTGTCGAAGGCCGCCACCGGCCGCTTCGGGCTCGGCGCCGCGGTCGCCGCCGCGGAGCTGCGACTCGACAGGCTCGAGTTCACGGCGTCGCTCGAACGGCGGCTCGTGAAACCGATCGATTTCCCCGCCATGCAGCGGGACGTCAATCTCGTGGTCGCCGAGAGCGTGCCGTGGGGAGACGTCGTCGACGCGATCCGGTCGGCGGCGGGCGAGGTGCTCGAGGACTGCCGGCTCGTCCAGGTCTGGCAGGACGCCGAGCGGCTGGGAGCGGGCAGAAAGAGCCTCGTCGTCACGCTCGCGCTGCGGAGCGGGGCGGGCACGCTTTCCGGCGAGGAGGCGGGGCGTGTCGTCGATGCCGTGGTGGCGGAGTGTGGCCGCCGCGTCAACGCCGTGCTCCGCGGCTGACCTGACACTCCCGCAGCGGGGGCTGCGGTGCCCCGAGAGCGGCCGCGGGGGGGGCGGGTTCCTTCGGGAGGACGCCGTCGTGGATGGCCGGCGACGCCAGCGGGTCTCGTCAGCGGTCAGCGGGTCTCGTCAGCGGTCAGCGGGTTTCGTCAGCGGTCAGCATAGACCCGGGTGATTTCTTCCTTCGTGATCGGCGCGGGCTGGTCGGCGCTCGTGAGCTGCACCTGCACCCGCTGGTCGCCCGCGCGGCGGCCCTTCACCCGGATGCGAAACACCGCCTCTTCGGCCGGGGCGAGTTTGGCGAGGGGCTCGAAGGTCACGGTGAGATTCTCGAAGCGATGGCCACCCGGGCCCTGTGCGTCGAGCGGTTCGAGGTCACCGAGCAGGGTGGCCACGAGTCGCACACCGGTCGCGGGTTTCGTGCCCTGGTTGCCGACGCGGACGACGTATTCCGTCACGCCGTCGACCTCGATCGGATCCTCGCTGTCGACCACCTCGAACGACAACGCGGCGAGTCCCTCGACATCGCAGGTGTGGGCCACCTGATCGGCAAGGCCGTCGGCGCTCCGGGCGGCGGAGACGATCTTCTGCGGACCGAGTTCGACCGGCATGACCACCATCTGCACCGAGCCGGTCTCGCCGGCCGGGAGCTCCTCGAGGTTCCAGAGCACGCGATGGGTGCGGTCATCGTGCCAGCCGGCGTTGTTGGCCTTCACGAACTTCATCCCCGGGGGCAACTGGGCCGCCAGTTCGACTGCCCGGGCCGGCGCGGTGCCGGCGTTGACCATCGAGATCGTGCAGGTGGCCGGCCGTTGCAGGAACCGCCGCAGCGGCATGTCGACGGCCAGTTCGAGCGTCGGGGCCGTCACCTCGATCGGCACCTGGTGCACGGCCTCGACGCCGCCGTCGGCCCGCGCGGCGAATCGCGCGGCATGCACGCCGGGCCCGCGGGTGCCCAGCACGAGATCGAGGGTCCGCGACTCGCCGGGCCGCAGCTGGCCGACGTCAAACTCCAACTCGCGGCCCGAGCGATGGGAGACGTTCTCCGGCAGGAAGCCCTCGAGCACCACGCCGGTGGCGGTGCCGGTGCCCGGATTGGTGACCGTGATCGTGATCTGCAGATCGCGGCCGATGAGGACGGGCGCGGGCTGGCCGCACTCGATCCGGAGATCGGGCTTGGTCGCCCGCGACCGCACGGAGGCGTCGGCCCGAAAACTCACGCTGGCGATGCTGCCGATCTCTCCCTCGACCCGCGGCATGACCTCCATGGTCACGGTCGCCTGCCCGCCGGGCGGCATGGTGCCGAGCAGCCAGACAAGCGCACCCTCGGCGTCGCCCGAGGCCTGATTGATCGGGCTCGCCGGCGGCGTGGTCGTGACCAGCGACGTGCCCTGGGGCACGGCATCGCGAAGCATGACCTCGTGGGCCGTGGCGCTGCCGATGTTGCGGACGAGGATCTCGTAGCGGGCCGGTTTGCCGACCGAGATCTCGCGCGGCCCGCGCTTCTCGACCGAGACCTGCGGCGTCTGCACCCCTTCGAGTTGCATCGGTCCGGGACGCCCCTGGCCGACCGCGGGGCTTTGGTCGGGCGGCCGTGGCGAGGGCGCAGGACCCACTTCGGGATCGGCGTCGGCCATGTCGGCGACCAGCGGCGGCGCCCCGGCGAAGGGTGAGCCCACGGGGGCCGGCGGATTCGCGGCCGGGGTGACCTGTGCGGCGTTGCCGGCTGCTCCGAATGCGGTGGGCGCCGCTGGCGGGGACGGCAGTGGCGGAAGCGGCGCGGGAGGGGCCGGGGTTGCCAAGGGCGGGGTTGCCAGGGGCGGGGTTGCGAAGGCCGGGGGTGCGGCACCGAAGGCCGCCGCGGCGGGCGTCTCCGATGCGGCGAAGTCGCCCGGATCTTCAGGGAGGGGCTCGTTCGCGGGAGCCGTGGCAGGGGCCGCAAAACCGGTGGGTGGTGCCAGATCGGTCTTGGGTTCGGGGGAGATCGAATCGACCGCCGGATCGTGAGCGGCGTCCGCGGGCTCGGATGCCGCTCCAGCGGCGCCGTCCTCGGCCCCGATGCCATCCGTACCATTCGCGACCGGCGCGGCGTCATCGGCCTGCGGAAGATCGGCCGACGAATACCGCGAGAACCTGCCGGTCGGGGCCGCCGATTCACCGGCTGCGGGGATGACGTGATCAGGCAGGTCGAGCGATGCAGGCCGGGTGGGATAGCGGTCATCGACGGGCAGGTCGTCGGCATCGCGATCGCGAGCCGCCGCCCGCGGCTGCCAGCGATCGTTTCGCGTGGGCGGAGTCGCGGGGAGGGCGTTGTCGGCGGGTGTCAGCAGATCGGGCTCGGCCGTGGCCGGCGTGCCGGCGTGGACATCGCCCAGCGGGTCTGCTGGCGGGGCCATGGCGGAAGTGGCGACCGCGGGCGAGTCGGGGCCGATGTCATCGGGGCGGGGCGTACGGCCGATGCCCAGTGCCCAGACGAGACCGAATCCGGCGGCGGCGCAGATCACTCCGCCGATCACCGCCGGGAGCGTTGAGCCCCGGGGCGGGACCACGAGTTCCTGACGAGACACGCGTGGTTCGGCTGACGGAACGGACATGGCGACGACCCTCGCTGGACCTCGTGGGATCCCGAACCCGGACAAAATCCGGGAGGGAACGCCGGGGAGTAGCAAAGCCCGCAACGAAGGAGAAGGTCAGTTGACGCCCGGACGAGAAGAGGCGCGGCCGAGGCGGTTCAGGATGAGGAGAGAACCTGGTGAAGATGGAAGTGAAACTTCCCGAGTTTGCCGCCGTAGTTGCCGGCGGAGATGGCGGGCACATCGGGCCCGGCGGCCGCCTGAATGCCCGCGGCCATCGCCTGGACCACGGCCTCCTCGTGGCTGCCGTCGATCACGATTTCGAGACAGCAGCTTGCCGCGGGATGCAGGCTCGTCGGCTCACGGCCGGCGAGCCCGGGGCAAAAGGCCTCGTTGGTGCTCGCCCTGAGCGTCTCGTAACGGGAACCGACCTTGCTCCCCGATCGAACAACGCCCCCCGGAAACGGCGTGATCGTGCCGGGAATCGTCGCCACCGCCTCCACGGCCAGACGGGCGGCCCGCAGCGCTGCATCGAGGGAGCGGCCCTGCACGATGAAGTTGCCGCCGCCGATACCCTTGGCCATGCCTGCCGTTTCCTCGACGAGAAACTCGCCGTCCATCACCGGCACCCGCCAGAACCGCCGGCCGTCGACGACCTTCGACTTCTCGTGGCCGTCTCCGAAAAACCGCACGTGTCCGCCGAGGGGAATGCGTTCCTCCGCGACCGGCATGCCATCGAACACCGCCGTGGTCGGGCAGGTGAGAAGGCATTGGGCCACGCGGTTGGCCACCGCTTTTGCCAGGCTCTCCCCGGAGAAAGCGAAGAGGAGCACGAGTCCGCCGGGCCGGCCGTCCGGAGTTTCGTGGGCTGCGAGGAGCCGCTCCACCCCGACTTCGGCGTCACAGCCGATCACGCTCGTGCCGTAGCCACAGGTTGCCCGCAGGGCGGCGTCGAGCCAGTGCGTGTCATGGGCCGTGACAAGCAGCCGACAGTATCGCAGCCGGAACGCCTCGGCGAAGGTATCGACGATGCTTGTGGATCCGATGAACACCGGGGGTGCCTCCTCGCCGTCGTGAAAGTGGAACAGGCCCTGGCCACGGCGGAATCGAGTGTTCCCCCGATCCGGGTGATCGCGTATTCTAAGCCCGGGCCGCGTTTCGGGGTTTCGTGGCGTTGCTCGCTCGTTTTGTAACGGAGGATACCGCCGATGCTGACGCTGTTGCTCTGGTTGATTCCGCGCCGCCCCCTGTCGGGCCGCTGGCATGTCGTGGCGGGCGCTCTCGGCGTCTTCGTCGGTTCGCTGGCCCCGGCCACCGAGGGGGATGCCCCTGCGGCAAAGCAGGCCGATCTGGGCGTGGCGATCGTGCCGAGCGACGCGGCCTTCCTCTCCTCCTCGCCAAGACTTCGCGAACAGTACGAGCGGATCGCGAACAGCAACGCCTTTGCCGCGCTCAAGGCGCTGCCGGTCGTGAAGCGGGCGATCGCGTCCATCGACGAGCAGCGGACGACCCCCGGCAGTCCGTTCTCGACCTTCGAGACGTTCATGCAGCTTCCCGAGAATGAGCGGGCCGTGGGACTGCTCGCCGACATGGTGTCCACCGACACCTTCGTCTACGGCGAGCCCTCGTGCATCTCGTTCTGCAGGCTCGTCCGCAGACTCACCGACGCCCTGCGGAAGACGGACGTGAGTGCCATGCGGGCCGGTGTCGAACTCCAGGGCGTCGTGGCGATCGCCGCCGCCGGTGACGACGCGATGGACGAAGAAGACCGCGGAGGATTCTCGGAGGAGAACGCCGGAGAGAACGACGGCGCAGAGGGCTTCGGCGGGGGGATGCTCGAAGAGGGGGGCCTCGACATGGAGTTCGATGGTGATTTCGACGGCCGCCAGGCGGCCCTCATGCTCCAGGCGCTGGCCGACAACCCCGATCTCGTCGTGGTTCCCGATGTCGTGTGGGGCTTCAGGATCAAGGACCGCGACCTCGGCGCCGACCAGCTCAAGCGGCTCGCCGTGCTCGCCAGGTTGCTGCTCGAATCGGATCCCGATCTCGCGGACTCATTCGAGCAGCGGCAGGTGGCCGGGGCCGAGATGCTCACGTTCACGCTCGCCGGCGACCGCATGCCTTGGGATGAAATCGAGCGCGGCATGATCGACGCGACCGGCGACGAGGAGCTGGTCGGCAGGGTTCTGGAGCGGCTGCAGAGGCTCGATGTCGTGGTGGCGATCGGACTCATCGGCGATTGGATGATTCTCTCCATCGGCGACTCCGTCGATCATCTCGAGAAACTCGCCCTTCCCGGAAGCGGCAGAAAGGGGCTGCTCACGCTTCCCGCCTTCAAGCCGCTCCTCGACCACCTCGACAAGCCGATCACCGGGATCTCCTACATCAGCGGGTCGCTGAACGAGGCGCTCGCGACCTCCCGCGCCGACATCGAGGCGATCGCCTCGCTCACCGACGAAATCAACGACGGCAGCATGTCGGCGGAGGCGAAGGCGGATGTCCGCAAACTCATCACCCGCGCGGCCGACGAATACGAGAAGCGGCTTCCGGTTCCCGGCCCGTGGACGGCGTTCTCGTTCATCGGCGAACAGGGCTACGAGGGGTATGTCTGGAACTGGACGGGCAACCAGCCCTTGGAGGGCTCGAAGCGGCTCGATCTCCTGGAACACGCCGGCGGCGCCCCCTTGGGTGTGCTCGTGTCGCGGATCAAGTCAGATCCCGCCGCGCTCGACGTGGCCGTCGATGTCGCCCAGTCCGCTTGGGCGCTCTTCGAGAAGCACGGTCGGCCGCAGCTCAGCGACGAGGATGCCGAGGGTTTCGACGAGTTCGCCGAGCACATCGCCCCGCTGGCGGGCAAGTTCGCGACGATCCTCCGCGACAAGATCCTGAAGGCGATGTCCGACGGCCAGATCGGTCTCGTGCTCGACTCCAAGGCGCGGACCAAGCGGCCGCAGGCGGAACTGCCGGCGTCCTCGGAACCGCTGCCGCTGCCGGAGCCCGCGATCGTGTTGTCGCTCGACGATCCGAAGCTCTTCCGTGAGGGGCTCAGCGACCTGTTCGAGCTGGGAGACGAACTCACCAAGGCGATGGCCGGCATGAATCCCGGTGAAGTGCCCGCGGGCTACCGCATCCCCGAGCCCGAGAAAGCGAAGATCGAAGGGGGGACGGTCTGGTCGTGGCCGCTGGGGGACAGTCAGCTCGACGAGCAGATCCGGCCCACGATCGGCGTGGGGGAGAAGGCGGCGGTGTTTTCGCTGGTGGCCAAGCAGGCGGATCGCATGCTCGTGGAGAGCCGGCTGGAGACGGGGGCCCAGCTGACGAAGTTCGACGAGCCGCTGGCGGGGGCCGCGGCGGTCGATTTCGCGGGGCTGGTCGACGTGCTCCAGCCGTGGGTCGTGTATCTGACCCGCTACGGCTGCGTTCAGGAGCGGGACGGCTCGGTCGATCCCGACGTCGAGCTCACCGCCGCCGACGAGAATGAGCAGGCGAAGGAGGCTCTGGAGCACGCCCGGGTGGTGCTCGAGGCGCTCAAGTCACTCCGCGCGGCGGTCGCCGAAACGTCGTTCCGGGACGATGCGCTCGTCACGCATTGGCAAAACGTCATTCGCGACATGCCGGCAAAGTGAGCCGCGGGATCCCTGAGCGGCGGTAGTTCTTTGATGCGCGGGTTGATCCGCCGGCCCCGGGCGACGGCGGCCTCAGAGCCGGCCGGCAAGGCCGGTGGCCCGCCGGATCGGCCGCCTGATCGCGTCCGCGATCGCTTCGCGGGAGCCGACGACCGTCACCTTCTCGATCGCCCGCGTGACGCCGGTGTAGAGCAGTTCGCGGGTCACGATCCGGCTTTGCCGCTCCGGCAGGACCACGACCACGTGACGGTATTCGGACCCCTGGCTCTTGTGGATCGTCAGGGCATGAACGGTCGCCACGTCTTCCAGCCGTGAGACGGGCACCCGCCGCGGTTCGCGGCCCGTGGGAAACACCGCATCCATCTGGCCCCGGTTGGCCCCCGGCACGATCAGGCCGATGTCGCCATTGAAGAGATCGAGCGCGGGATTGTTGCGGGTCACGAGCACCGGCCGGCCGGCATACCAGGGCGAGCCCCCCGCCACGCCGAGACGCCGCTCCACGACCGCATTCCAGCCCGCCACGCCGAGCGGCCCCTCGCGATGGCCGCAGAGCACCTGCAGCGATTTCTGGACTTCGAGGGCGTCCGCGACGTCGCCCGACTCGGCCAGTTCCTGGAGCCGCCGGGCATGCGCGACGGCGGCATCGACGAGGGCGTTGAACTCCGCCGTGTGGGGCTCGACCCGGCAAACGGCCGCCGGGTCGTCTGCGGGGCCGGCCACGGCCTCGGCCGCCGCTGGCTGGGTGCCGTCGAGGATGGCCAGCGCGGCGGCCGCGTCAGCGGCGAGGATCGCGTCGGCCAAGCCCGCGATCCGCCCCCCAAACCGATGCCGAACGGTGAGCCTCGTCGTGCGGGCTGCGAGCGGTGATCCGGACGGCTCGGCCGCCTTCGCGAGATCGGCCAGCACCGAACCCGCATCGACGCTCGCCAACTGATCGGGGTCGCCGACGAGCAGCAGCCGGGTGTCGGCGGAGAGCGCGGCGAGCAGGTGGAACATCAGTGAACTGGAGAGCATCGACGCCTCGTCCACCACGACGAGATCGTAGGCCAGCGGATTGCCGGCATTGAACCGGTAGCGGGTCGTGCCCTGCGGGCGGTTGCCCAGGAGTTTATGGACCGTCACGGGGCGGGCCGCCTCGACCGCAGCCCGCGCGGCGGCGCCGGCGGCGCGAACCTCCTCCGGGGCGTTGGGATCGTGGAGTCGATTTCGCAGGGCCTCGGCCATCCGCGCCGCCGCCTTGCCCGTCGGGGCCGCGAGGGCGATCCGGGTGTGCGGGTCGGCCTGAAACAGTTCGATCAGTCGCTTGGCCACCGTCGTCGTCTTGCCGGTGCCCGGGCCGCCGAGCAGGATTTCGACCCGGCCCGCGGTCGTGCCGGAGAGCCGCCGCGCGATCTCCTGTTCCTCGTGCAGCGATCGGGCCACATAGAGGCGGTCGCCGTCGAGAATGAAGGGCGAACGGTCCCCCGGCGTGCCCACGAGCGGGCCGGCCGATCGAAGCGCATTTTTCCAGCTGGCCGCCGCGGCCGGCCAGCAAAGACTGCCGCCGGCAGCGGGCTCGATGCCCCCCGCCCAGGCGTCGATCCCGGAGAGAACCACGCAGGTGTGACCATCCCGCGGCGTGCGGAGAGCCAGGCCCATCGCAACCCAGGCCAGCGGCTCGGGAGCGAGGCCCGGCTGCTGGCGGCCGGCCATGTCAACGAGCAGCGCGGTGGCCGCGACATCGTCGGCCGAGATCACCTGGGCGGCGACGTAGGGGGCGAGTTCCGCAGGAATCCTCATGATCGCACCCCCGTCAGGTCGCCCGCAAACAGTTCGCTCAGCCGCTTCCAGATGCCGGCTGGCGGCTGCCATGTGAACACGCCGTAGCGACGGCCTGCGGCGTCGGTCGGCGTCGAGGGCCCCTTCATTCCGCGGATGAAGCCGTAGACCACGCCGGCGAGGCACTCCTCCGGATCCCAGCCTTCCGGCTTGAGATGGCCGAGCCGCCAGCGGAGCATCCGCCAGACGGCCGTGCCGTAGATGAGCGCCTGCAGCGGATAATGATGGTGGGCCATGGCCTCGACGAGTTTGGGCGGTGCATAGGCCGCCAGCGGCAGCGCGGCCTCCCGATCGTGAAGTCTGTTGGTCTTGTAGTCGGCGATGACGAGCCGCGGATCGTCGGCAGGCCGGCCGGGCAGCCGCAGCACGGCGTCGATCGAGCCGTTGATGAGCCCCGCCAAGGGCACGTCGAAGGCCCGCCCGGCGAGGTCGTCGGCGTAGGCGGCGAGCGGATCGCCGGCCGGCAGAAACGCCTTCAGCACCCGGCCCACGTCGCTGGCAACCGCGCCCCGGCGAAGGTCGGCGAGGCCCATCTCGAAATCCATTTCGGCGAGCCGATCGGCGGTCGTGAAGTCGCCAAATGTCAGCTCGCGAAACAGGCTGCCGGGAGGGCCGCCGAACGGCGTCCGGATCGCGGCGGAGAGCATGTCGCCGAGGGCGTCCTGGTGTGGTCGCAGGAACCGCGACGTGGCCACCTCGCCGACTGCGGCGCTGACCAGGGCGGTGAGCGTCGTCGCATCACCGCCGGGCACCACCTCGATCCGTTCGAAGATCTCGTGCACCGCACTGCCGAACGCCGTGCCCGCCGGCAGGTCGGGAATCGTGAACGAGTCGAGCGGCGAAGCGGCCTCGGCGGCCCTCGCGGCGGGAGCGGCGGTGATGGTTTCCGAGCTCGCCGCCGTTTCGCCCCGCCCCTCGTCGTGGCCGCGGTCCACGGCCGCGTAGGGTTGCCCGCTCAGGCGGGTGGCCTCGGCGGTGATGCCGCTGAACGACGTGCGGCGATAGGTCCGCTCGACCTCCGCGGGCATCGGGGCGACGCCGAGCGGGGGCTCTGTCCCGGTGGCCTCCCGCGGTTTCCAGGCCTCCGCGGGCGGGAGGTCGTGCGCCATCCGCACGGCCAGCCGCGACGCATCCTCCGCGGCGATCGCGGCCGCCGACGCGGCCGCCCCGGGCAGCGCCTCCGCGAGCAGCGATTCCTGCCATCCGGCGGAGCGCAACACGCAGAGGTGGTGCCGCGGACGGGTGACGGCCACGTAGATCAGCCGGCGGAACTCGTCGTTGTCCGCCTCCGTCACCCGTGTCTTCGCGAGGTCCGAAGTGCCGATCTCGGGGATCGCCAGCCCGATGTCGAGTCGGCGGTCGTCACCGTCGTAAAACACCGCCGGCCCCTTCTGCCGTGACGCTTCCTTGGCCTTCCAGTCATCGACCACCACGACGCACGGGAACTCGAGTCCCTTGGCGGCATGCACCGACATGATCTTGACCGCGTCGGCATCGCTCTCGACCCGCCTGCTCACGAGCTCCCCCTTCTCGTCCATGGTGGCCAGCTCCCCGAGCCGCTCGAGCATCACCCGGGCATGGCAGCCCTTGCCGTCGCTGGCGTCGTGGAGCAGTTCGACGATGTGGGCGACGTCGACGATCCGCCGCTCGCCCCCCATGCCCTCCGCAAGCCGCTTGGCCATGTCCTGGTCGGCCATCATCGCGGCCGCCATCGCCGCGATTCCCCTCTGCTGCAGGGCGGCATGCAGCGTGGCCAGCCGCTCCTGCACAGCCTGTTCCCGGGCCTCACCGAGGCTCGCGACCTCGGTGAGCGATGCGCCGAAGAATGCCGTGGCCGCGGCGCGGCGGGCCCGGCCCGCATGGCTCGGCCGCTCCATGGCCTCGAGCAGGATGCGGATGTCCTCCGCCATCTGGCCGGCCATCACGCTGGCGGTGCCGGTGGTCACGGCGGGGATGCCGAGCCCGTTGAGCCGCTTGCCGATGTTTCCGCCGAGCGCGTTGATCCGCACGAGCACGCAGATCTCCCCGGGACGGATGGGCCGCCTGGCGGTCGGGTCGAACTTCGCGAGCGTCAGGAGCTCATGCACCTTGCGGACGGCCGCCTCGGCGGGCGACCCCTCGCCGACATCGACGAACTCGACCGGTCGCAGGGGAACGATCTGGGCGACCGCGCGGTCGTCGGCCGCCGTCACCCGCTGATACGAGATGTCGGTTCCGAACGTCGCGCCCGCCATCGTCCTGTTGAGACCTTCGAGCAACGGGGCGTCGGAGCGGCGGTTGACCGTGAGCGTGCGGCGGGGCGGCCCCGCACCATCGGCCGCCACGCCCCGCTGCGAGAACCGCAGGTAGGCCGTGACGTCGGCGCCCCGGAAGCCGTAGATCGCCTGCTTCGGAGCGCCGACGGCGATCAGCGGCCGGTCGCCGTTCGGCGGGAAGATCTCGTGGAGAAACTCCCACTGCAGGCGGCTGGTGTCCTGCGCCTCATCCACGATCGCCAGCCGAAACTTCCGGCGAAGTTCGTCGCGGAACCCCCGCCCCTGCGGATCGTCGCGGCTGACCTCTTCCCAGGCCCGCCGCAGGAGGTCGTCAAAACTCGGGCTCCCCCGCATCCGTTCGTGCACCCGCGTCACGCAGCCGTCGATGATCGCGGCGGCGAGGTCGAGGGCAGCCGCCTCGTCGGCGGTGCGACCGGCGCGGTCGAACCAGTTGCTGATGAAGGGATCGCCGAGATGCTTGACGACGAGCTGCTGCAGCCGCTTCTCGTCCCAGTGGCGGCCGTGGGTCGCCTCGGTGACGACCGCGTCGTTGACCACCTCGACGACGACCCGGTCGCGGAGGTCTTCATCACCGGTGTCGGCGGCCTCGAAACCCGCCATCCGCAGCACCCGCGAACAGATCGAGTGGATCGTGCCGATCGTGGCGGTGTCGAACTCCGCGATCGCCCGCTCCAGCCGACGGGCCTTCACCGTCCAGCCCGCCTCGTCGGCCCGCAGCGACGTGTCGAGCTCGTCGGGCACGTGGCCGGGCACCTCCTTGCCGCGGAGGAGACGGGCCGAGAGCACCATCCGCCCGCGGATCCGGTCGCGGAGTTCGGCCGCCGCGTTTCGCGTGTAGGTCGTCACGAGCACGTTGCCGATCCGCAGGCTCTCGTCGGTGGCGATCGCGAGCGTGACGTGCGCCGCCACGGAATAGGTCTTCCCCGTGCCGGCGCTCGCCTCGATGAGCGTGCCGTTGGGGAGCGGATAGGCGTCGAGTCGGAATTGTTCTGTCATGTGAGTGAATACTTCATGCCGCTGCTGGTGAGGGTGAGCAGCCCGGTGAAGCGGTCGAGAAAGGCCAGTTCCCGTGAGCCCGCCGCGAAGACCTGCTCGAATACGGGCGCGAGGCCGTAGACGAGCGCCTCGGTCGTTCGGGGATAGGGGAATTCTCCGGTCGCCCAGTTCTTTTTGGTGACGAACGAGTCGAAGCCTTCCGCCCGCCTGTCGGGCTTCGCGAACTGCAGATCGAACAGGCCGCACGGCCCGGCCACGGCGTCGCGGACGAGGCTGCAGAGATCGGCGAGACGGGCCGCGGGATCGACGTCGGGGGCGAGCACGACCGTGCGGATCTGGCAGGGGTTGATCGGCTTGCCAGCCTTCGAAAACGCCCCCGGCTTCCAGTCGCCATTTCGCGCCACCACCGAAACCTTGTCGATCGGCAGGCCCGCCGCCCGCGCGGCCACGAGCTGCACCGCGGCCACGTGAAGCGGATGTCCGGACGACTTCTGTTCGGCAGTGCCCGCCGTGACGATCACCAGCTGCCCCGACGCCTCGTGCACGCCGGCGACATGCCCCACGACGCGGCCGCCGGCCACGTCGATCCGCAGCTCCCGAGCGTCAGTGCCGGCCAAAGGCACGCCCTTCGAGGCCGCTTCGTCCCGCATGCCCCGGGCCACTCCGACGATCTCTTCCAGCTGCCGCGCGCCATGCAGGCCGAAGGGCAGCCGCCCGCTGTGCTGCATGGCCTCGATCCACGGACCCTCGGCGGCAGGATCCGCCACGAGCAGCCCGAGCAGCTCGAGGATCAAGGCGCGTACCTCCCGGGCCTCGAGTTTCAGCGGAAACGTGGCCGGCGTCGCCGAGTCGTCGTCCCGCCAGGTGTCGATGCCGAGCGTCTCCTCGACATGGAGCCGGAGCGGATCCTTGACCATCCGCACGAGCATCGGGAGCTCGATCACGGGGAGGGGCTGGACCTCGGTCACGGACGCGGCCCTTGCAGCGCTCGCGTCGGTTTCCACTCGCGATGGCCGGCCGACGAGCGGCGCCACTTCCGCTGCGGCCTGATCGTGGCTCCAGATCACCCCCGGCTGCACCTTGCCGTCGAGAAAGTTGCCGCGGCCGAGGTGATGCCGCGGGTGGGAAAACTCGATGCCACTCGGTCCGGAGAGCTTCTCCCGCCGCACGCCGTGCCGGACCGCGAAGTCGACGAGCTCCGCCAGCGGCGTGACCAGCGGCAGCCGCTCGTTGTTCTTGATGCTCTGGCCGTTGCAGGTGATCACGAGGCGGCGCTCCGCCGCCAGCAGGCAGTCGAGCAGCGCCCGCCGCTCGTCGATCCGCGGATCGACGTCGCCGGCGAGTTGCTGCCGGGTGACGAGATCGTCCCCATCCGCCTCGGACACGCCCACGGCGGCGTCGTCGTAGCCGATCACGCACACCACCTTGAAGGGCACGCCCCGCAGCGGCACCATCGAAGTGGCCGTGATCGCCCCGGTGCGGAGCGGCTGCCGGCCCGCCTTCTCGTCGAACCAGCCGGCCAGCAGCTGCCGCACGTCGTCGAACGGCACGAGGTGCGAGTCGCTGGCGGCGTCGCGGAGCCGACGGAGCAGCACGAAGGGTTCGGCGAGATCCCGACAATCCTCGCCGCAGAGGCCGACGAGTGCCGCCTCGATCGCATCGCACCACTCCGCCGCCGGCCGGGCTTCCGCCGTGGTCGCCTCGAGGCCGCGGACGACACCGAGAATCCGCACGAGCTTCGCAATCGCCGAAATGTCTTCCGGGTCGAGGCCGGTCAGGGGCACGATCCCGCCCAGCTCGGGCCGCGGGTCGGCATCGGGGAGCGTCGCCCCGAGCAGCATTCGCTCGAGGCCGAGCTTCCACGTATGGACTTCGGTGTCGGCCGTGAGCGTGAGGCCGCGGCGGCTGCGGTGACGGGCGTCGAGGCCCCAGCGGATATTCGTTCGCTCCGCGAGGTCCGCCCACGCCGCCACGGTGGCCTCGTCGACGCCGAAGTGGGCCTGCACGAGCGGATGGGCCGCCAGGCCGAGGACGTCGTCGATCGAGCAGCGTCCGCCGGGCATCGCGAGCAGAATCACCAGCAGGTCCACGGCTTCGCTGACCTCGCGAATGCCGCGATCGGCCACGACGAGCGGCAGCGTGATGGGCACTTCTTCGCCTGCCGCGCCGCGGCCCTTCACCCGCCGCTGAAACACGGCCTCGAGATGCGCCGCGGCCTTCTGAATGCACGGGCTGACGATCACGACGTCGTGCGGCTGGAGTCCGTCGATCTCCTGAAAGGCATGCAACAGCGCGTCGTGCAGCACCTCGGCCTGCCGTGAAAGGCTGTGGCAGCGATGAATCGCCACGGAGCGGTCGGCTGCGGGGTCGTGATCCTGCGACACTGCCTCGCCCCCTGCGGCCACGGTGGCCTGCATCCGGGCGAGCAGGGTGTCGGCCGGCGTGGCCGCGGGAGCAGGGGAGACCGCGGCGACGGCGATGCCCTGCGAGGCGAGGAGTTCCTGGAGTTCGCGGCTGCCGGCGAGCCAGACCGGCAACAGCTGATCGACGCCATCGGGCAGGTCGGGATCCAGATGCCGTCGCGGCGGCACCCCGCGGGAGAGTCCCGGCAACGACGGCGTCCAGAATGCCTGCAGGCCCGGCGAGGGATGCACGAGCAGCACCTCGACATCGCGGGTCTCGCCGAGGCGTTCGAGGCACTGAAGCTGATGGAGCGACAGCGACTGCACGCCGGCCACGAGCAGCGGATCGCGGCCCGGCTGGTGGTCGAGGCTCAGCCGCGCCGGTGGCGACGGGCTGCCGATGCGTTGCCGCACGGCCCGCCAGAGCTCGAACTGCCAGCGGTCGCCGTCGCGGAGCTTGTCGGGCACCGGCTCGCCGTCCTGCCGTTCGTCGTTGGCGGTGGGGCTGAGGACGCGGTTCGGGTGGTCCCGTTCCCATTCGAGGATCATGCCCGGGCGGCGGACGTGATAGTTGTCAAAAAGCCCTGCGATCCGATGGGCCGCCATCAGCGGCTCCCGCGGCACGTCGAACGGGATGCCGAGGCTCGCGGCCGCCGGGCCCGTGATCACGTCGAGCACGGCGAACGTGAGGCGGTCGAACGACCACGGATCGGCCGTGCCGCCCCGGGCGGGCTGCAAGAGCGCCGCGATCGTGCCCGGAAACGAAAGCTCGACGGCCGCGACGATGCCGTCGCCGCCGCCGCGGGCGCCGAGCGTCCTGGCGAGCTCGGCGGCGAGCCATGCCTTCGTGCCGGGATTGGGCACCACGATTCGCGGCCGCGCGAACAGGTCGGCCGGCCTCGAGAGAAACGCGACCGCCGGGAGGAGAACCCCCTGCAGGCACGACACGGCGCGAATGGTGAGGGGCATGGCGGGGGGTATCGTAGCGAAGCGGGAGCATTCCCGACGCCGATTCGGGGCGGGCCGTTCGCGGACCGCGAAAAAACCTCCTGCGGTCCGTTTCCGGTGCGGCGCCGAGCCCGCCTGGCCGTAGACTCCCCGGCATGCGTTTTCTCCATACCGCCGACTGGCACCTCGGCCGCATTCTCGCCGGCTTCGACCTGCTCGACGCCCAGCGGCACGCCCTCGACGCCCTCGCAGGCATCGCCGCCGAGGAGAAGCCCGATGCCATCGTCATCGCCGGCGACATCTACGACCGGGCCGTGCCCCCCGAGGACGCCGTCCGCACCTTCGACGACATCCTCCTGCGACTCGCCGCGATCGCTCCGGTGCTCGCGATCGCCGGCAACCACGACAGCGGGGGCCGGATCGACTTTGGACGCCGGCTCCTGCGAAAAGCGGGCGTGCACATCGCCGGCACCTCGCGGGACGGGATCGAGCGGATCGACCTCGCCGACGACCACGGCACCGTCGCCTTCCACCTCATGCCCTACGCGACCCCCGAGGAGGTGCGCTCCGACCTGATGCGGAACGACCTGCGGTCGCACGACGATGCGACGCGGGCCCGGATCGCGACCGCCGACCTCGCGGGGACGTCGCGACACGTGCTCGTCGGCCATCTCTTCGCGCAGGGCGGCCGCGAGACCAAAGACTCCGAACGGGACATCTCCGTGGGGGGGGTCTCCACCGTCGATCCAGCCGTCTTCGGGCCGTTCGCCTACACGGCGCTCGGGCATCTTCACCGGCCGCACCAGGTCGGTTCCGACCGGGTGCGCTACAGCGGATCGCTGGCCCGCTACTCCTTCGCCGAGGAGGATCACGACAAGACCGTGAGCGTCGTCGAGATCGACGCGGCCGGCGGCGTGGCCGTGCGGGAGATCCCGCTGCCGCAGAAGTACGGCATGCGGACGCTGCGGGGCAGCTTTGCGGCGATCTGCGGCGGGGTGGCCGCCGACGACCGCCGCGATCTCGATCTCGTGCGGATCCTGATCACCGACCCGATCATGGTGCCGTCGGCGCACGACCAGCTTCGCAGGGCCTATCCCCACCTGCTGGCGTTTTCCATGGAGCCGTCCCCGGCCCCGGCGTCCGCCACGCCGGCGGCGCCGCAGTTCCGCCAGCAGGGCGAGCACGAGTTCGTGACGAAGTTCCTCGCAGACCGCTATCCCGAAGCCGTCGGCGACGACATCGGTCGTCTGGCCCGCGAGTGCATGGAGCAGGCCATCAACTCGCAGGAGGCGACATGAGGTTTCGCAAGCTCACGCTGAGCGGGTTCGGGCCGTTTCTCAAGACCGAGACGATCGACTTCGAGCGGCTGGGATCGGCGGGCCTGTTTCTCCTCGCGGGCCCCACCGGGGCCGGCAAGACCACGCTCCTGGATGCCATCTGCTACGCCCTCTTCGGCCAGACGACCGGCGAAGGGCAGACGCAGGCCGCCGCCACCGACGGCCGCAGCGGCGAGGAACTCCGCTGCACCCGGGCCACGCCCGCCGACAAGACCGAGGTCGAGCTGGAGTTCACCGTCTCGGGTCGCGACTACAAGATCGTCCGCAATCCGGCCTACGAGCGGGCGGCGCTCAAGGGCGGAGGCACCACCAAGGCATCGGCCGGCTCGACGCTCTTCGAATGGACCGCTGGCGAGAATGGCTCGCCGGCCGCCTGGAGGCCGAAGGCGACGAAGAATCGGGAGGTGGCTGAAGCGATCCACACGATCACGGGATTCACGGCCGACCAGTTTCGCCGCGTGATCGTCATTCCGCAGGGCCGATTCCGCGACGTGCTCGCCTCCTCGGTCGATGCCCGTGAAGACCTGCTCAAGCGGATCTTCGGCACGGAGGTGTTCGAGCGGTTCGAGGCGATCGTGGCCCGCGACCGCACCGCCGCGCAGGCCCGCTACGAGCTGGTCAGACGCGAACGGGAACTCCTCCTGGCCCGTGAGGAGTGGACCATCGGCCTCGACGACGCCGCGGTGGCCACGGGCCTCGCGGTGCGGCAGGAAGAGGCGCTGGCCGCCGCCGCGGAGAGCCACCGGGTGTTCGTCGAGGTGGCCGCGCGGTATGACGCATCGAATCGTGCCCTGGGCGAGGCAAAGGAGGTGGGGAAGCTCCACGCGGCCGTGATCGACGCCCGGCAGCGGAAGACGCGGGCCGAGGAGCAACTCGAGCACGTCGTCCCGGATCGTGATCGGCTCGCCACCGCACGCCGGGCCGCCGAGCCGGCCCGTCTGCTCGCCGTGTGGCGGGAGGTCGAACGCCGTCAGCAGGAGGCCACGGCGCAGGTGGCCGTGCTCGAGCAGCAGGCCAAGGCCGCGACGGATGCGGTCGTCGCCCGGACCAAGTCGCGGGACGAGGCGACGGCCGGGCAGGCGAAGACGGCGGAGATCGACACGCGGCTGGGCGTGATCGGCGAGCAACTCAAGGCTGCGGAGTCGGTGCGGAAGCGGCACACGCAGGCAGAGGCCGAGGCGGCCGCGGCCGAGGCGGCGGTGACCCGTGCCGAGGAGGCTGCCGCGGCTGCTTCCCGCAAGGAGACCCTCGCCCGCGACACCCTGACCGCCGCCGAGGCCGAACTCGAGGAGGCCCGGAGGCGGTACGAGATCGGCACCGCCTCGCGGCTCGCCGCGACGCTCGAGAAGGGACTGCCGTGTGCGGTGTGCGGCAGCACGACCCACCCCTCCCCGGCAAAGACCTCCGGCGACGTGCCGGATGAAACGGCTCTCAAGAAGCTCGTGAAGCACCAGCTGGAGATGCAGGCCAGGCGTGACGAGGCGATCGCCGCCGCCACGCGGGCGACCGCCACGCTGACGGCATCGAGCACGGTGGCGGCATCGGCCCGGGCCGTCCTGGCGGCGACTCCCGCACCGCCCGACGTCGCGGCGCTCGAGACGGAGCAGGCCGCGCTCGAGACACTCCGCGGAAAACTCGCCGCGGCCCTCGCCGACGCGCAGACGGCGCTCGACGAAGCGATCGTTGCGGCCGGCAGCGCGGGCAACAGACTCACGGCGGAACGGTCGGCCGCGGGCCTGCTCGCCGCCCAGGCCACCGAGGCGCAAGGGGCCTTCGAGGCACAGCTGGTTTCGTCGGGGTTTGGCTCGGCCGCCGCCGTGACCGCCGCCGCCCGCGATGCCGCCACGATCGCCTCTCTAGCCGCCACGATCGACGCGATCGACAAGGAGGCGGCCCTCTCCGGCGAGGCACTGTCGACGGCGACCATCGCGCTCGGCGACCGCACCCCCCCCGACCTCGCCGGACTCGCGGCGGCGCACGAAGCGCTGGCCGAGGCGCAGCGGTCGGCCCGGGAGACGGATGAGGCGGCGCGACGGCGGGCCGAGGATTGTGGAACGCTCCAGGCCGGGCATGCCCGCGTCGCCGCTGAATGGGCGACCGCGGAGCAGGCGCATCGTGTGAGGCTGCACCTGCATCAGATGGTGTCGGGCCAGGCGCACGCCGAGGAGAAGGTCTCACTCCACCGCTGGGTGCTCGGCGCGGTGCTCGAGCAGGTGGTCGCCGAGGCGACCGTGCTGCTGCGGCAGATGACGCAGGGGCGGTATGAACTGCTGCGGGCCGGATCGACGGCCGACCGGAAGTCGCTCGCAGGGCTCGACATCGACGTGCTCGACACCTGGAACGGCACGCGGCGGCCCGTCGGCACGCTCTCCGGGGGCGAGACATTCCTGGCGTCGCTCGCCCTGGCGCTGGCGCTGGCCCGCACGGCGGAACGGCATCAGGGGGGGCGGCGGCTCGAGACGGTGTTCATCGACGAGGGCTTCGGCTCGCTCGACGCCGAGACGCTCGAGTTTGCGATGGCCACGCTGCGAGCGCTGCGGGACGAGGGCCGCGTGGTCGGCCTGATCTCGCACGTGGACGAGATGCAGCGGGCGATTCCCGTGCAACTGAGAATCATCCGCCGCGGGGAGTGCACCACGACGGAGATCGTGGGTCTGTCGGCGAGGTGACGAGCCCGCGGATCAAGATGTCGTCTCCCGGGTGCGAGACGTCCTCGATCAGCAGGTTCGGGACGTCGGGCAGCGACGGCAGGTCGTTGCCGGCCGGCCCGCCGATGATGCGGGCCGCGACGAAGGCCCAGACCTCGTCGATTTCGCCGGCGGCAAACAGCGAGGCGAGCAGCGTGGGACCTCCCTCCACGAGCAGGGTGGTCAGTCGCCGCGCGGCCAGTTCGCGGAGCAGCGCCGTGATCCGCAGGTCGCGGTCCCCGTCCGCACCGCGCCACACCTCACAGCCTGCCGCCTCCAGGGCCGCCATCCGTTCGGCGGGGGCGGCGGGGCCGACGGCCACGAGCACCGGCGACTCGCCGGCCGTACGGACCAGCTGGCTCGTCGTCGGCAGGCGGGCGTTGCTGTCGAACACGATCCGCAACGGCTGCCGAGGCCCCGGCGACGAGCCTGGTGGCGGTCGGGCCGTGAGCAACGGATCGTCGGCCAGCGCCGTTGTGATGCCGATGGCGATCGCGTCGATCCGGCTCCGCAGGTCGTGCACGAGGGCCCGTGATGGTGGCGAGGAGATCCAGCGATCCTGCCCGGCGGCGGCGGCAAACCTGCCGTCGAGGCTCATCGCCCACTTGGCGATCACCCAGGGTTTTCCCCCGGTCACGAGCTTGCGGAACGCCGCCGTGAGGCGGATCGCCTCCGGCTCGAGCAGGCCGGTCTCGACCCTGACGCCGGCCTGCCGCAGGGCTTCGAGGCCGCGGCCCGCCACCGCGGGGAACGGATCGCCGGCTGCGACCACGACGCGGACGATGCCGGCGGCGATGATGGCGGCGGTGCACGGCGGGGTCTTGCCGTGGTGGCAGCAGGGCTCCAGCGTCACGTAGAGCGTCGCACCCCGGCTGCGTTCACCGGCCGCTTCGAGCGCGGCGACCTCGGCGTGCGGGCCGCCGAACCGACCGTGCCAGCCCTCGCCGACGATCCGGCCGCCGTCGTCGGCCGTCGCGACGACCGCACCGACCTGCGGGTTTGGTTCCACCGCGCCGCGGCCCCGGGCGGCGAGCTCGATGGCCCGCCGCATCGCCGCCTCGTCGAAAGCCGTGAAGCTCATGGATGCGGCCCCGGGCCTGCGGCCTCGGGGCTCAGTTCGGTGTCCAGATGACCTTCTTCTCGCCCGCCTGCCCGGGCTTCTCGCCGCCCGGCGTCCAGAGTTTGCCCGTGTCGCCCCCGGCCGCGGGGAGTGCCGCGGCCGCCGGCGTCGCGCCGCCGGCGCGACCGGCGAGCGCGGAGAGATCGACTCCCGCCTCGGCCATCACTTCAGCGAACGCCTGCAGCACCTGCTGGTCGCGGCCGTGATCGCGTCTGAGGTGTTCCAAGAGCCGCATGGTGTCGGCCTCGTCGCCCCGCTGCATCCGCACGCGGAGTTCCGCGACATCGAGCATGCCGTCGTTGGCCTTGAGCTCCGCGGCGATGCTGCGGAGGGCGGCGAGGATCTCGAGCTTGCGATGACTCGAAGCGGCCCGGTCTTCGAGCACGCCAAGAGCCTCCCAGCGGTCGGCCGGGGTGGCGTCGGCCCGTGCCGCCAGCGCCTCGGCGGCCCGCTCCGCGGCCCGTTCAAACCCGGCGTCGAGCGCGGTCACGAGCACGCCGCGGAGTTCGTCGATGCCGATCTTCGCCATGTCGAGCCGGTGCCAGCGCAGCGGCGGCACGCCGTCCTGCAGCGGCTGGGCCGATTCGATCGTCGCAGCCGGCGGCATGCCGAGCCGGCCCCGCATCGCGCCCCAGGCATCGCAGGCATCGGGCCGACGGGAGGTGGCCTCGCCCTCGGTCACGATCGCCTCCACCCGGCGGGCGGCCTGCGGATCGGCGAGCGCCTCGCGGGGCGTCTTCCCGAGCAACTCGGGGAGGGGCGTGTCGGGCCAGACGTCGAGGAAGCGATCCCAGATCGCCTTGCGTTGCTCTTCGAGGAGCGTGTCGAACACCGACGGGCTCCCGGCGGGTGCCGGGGTCGGCGGTGCCGCGGGAGGACGCATGCGGAACTGGCTCCCCATCAGCCAGTTGGTCGGCCCGGTGCCGGGCATGGCGTCTCCCCCAGCCTCCGCCGCGAACACGCATCCCAGCAGTTTTTCGACGGCGGGGCGGGCCGTCCCGATGTCGGGGGCAAAGCCCTGGAGCACCGCCTCGGGCTCGCGGTCGGTCTGCCGACCGAAGACGAGCAGCGTCGCCAGGAGCCGGGCCGGGCTCTTGTCGTCGTAGACCCGCCATGCCGACCGTGGCGGCACGGCCCCCCTGCTCACCCACTGCGTCCGGTCGAAGGGAGCGGGATCGTAGTTGCCCGAATGGCGAAGCTTGTCCTCGAGGAGTTCGATGGCGGTCGTGCCCTCCTCGCCGGCCGGCACGGCAAGCGCGGCGGAGCAGCTCGCAAAGCGGATCAGCGGCGAGCGGTCAGGATCGGCCTCCGTCTCGAGCGCGATGGCCCTCCCCATCGCCTCCACGGCGTCGTCGTGCGGCACGTTCTTCAGCCGCGACACCGCCACCCAGGCCTCCGACGCCTCGAACGGCAGCGCGAGCATCTCGCAGACGACGGCGATGTTGGTGAACAGTTCCCGCGACTCCCCCGCCACTCCCTTGAGACTGCGGAAGGCGGTCAGTGCCTTGGAGAGCCGCCACTCGCGGGCGGCTCTGACGGCGGTGTCGAAGTCGGGTCGCCAGGGCGAGTCAGCCGGCGCCTCCTCGAGCCGCACCCGGGTGCGGAGCGCCGGCGGCACGCCCGACGAGCCGACGATCGAGGCGAGCAGTCGGCGCTCGTCCTCGGAGCCGAGCGCGGCGTCGGTGAGCCATTCGACGATGCCCTGCGCAAACCCCACATGCCCCAGTTGGGCCGCCGCCTGCACGAGCGTCGCCGCGATTTGCACCAGTTCCGCCGACACGTCGCGGGCCTCGCCCCCGGGTCCCTTCTCGCCGGCCTTCTCGCGGGCACGGTCGAAAGCGGCGGCCGCCTCCTGCATGCGGCCCGCGATCGCGTCAGTCACCGCCGCCTGGCCGAGCGCCAGGGGATTGTCGGGGAAGGCGTCGAGAAACGCCCTGCTGCTCGCGGCCGCCTCGGTGTATCGCTTCGAGGCGAGTTCGAGTTTCGTGCGGGTCGCCATCAGGCAGGGGCGGCCGGGCGACTTCTCCTCCAGCCGGCGGACCTGGTCGAGAGCGGCCGAGATCTGGTCCCCCTCGACGAGTCTGTCGAGCTGTTCGAGGTCGCCGACGAGGTCCGCGCAGCAAAACTTGATCTTCTTGCCGGTGCCGCCGGGACAGGGGGCGTAGGTGTCGATCGCCATGCGAGTGGGCTCTCCGAGTCGTCGGGAATCGGCCGTGCGGACCAAACCGGAATGTACCAGAGCCATGGTGCCGCGGAAGCGGCGCGACGGGTTGCCCGGCGGCGTCGCCAGTTGCATACTTCCGAGAGAGGCGCACGGTTGGCGGCCGACGGCGCCCGAGGCTCGTATTCGTGCAGCAGCCCCGCATCATCATCGTCGATTCCGCCGCCGCGGCCCTGCCCTATGCGCGGCTGGTGGCGCGGCTCCAGCCGCTCGACGTGCGAATCGAGACGTCGCTCGACAAGGCGCTCGCCACGCTCGCCCGCGATTCATGGGACCTCGGCGTCGTGACGGCCGGATCGGGCCCCACGGCCGACGTGCTCTACGCGGCGCTCCGCAAGGCCGACCCGCAGTTGCCGATGGTCGTGATCGATCCCAAGCCGAGCGTTGACATGGCGCGGGCGTGCCTGCAGGCCGGAGCCGGCGATTATCTCGACATCACGCGGGTGGAGACCGACCTCGAGGACGCGCTCGACCGACTGCTGAAGAACTCGCGGCGCCGGGCCGCCGAGGAAGTGCTCCGCCGGGCGGTCGAGCGGCCCTATTCGTTCGCCGAGTTCCTCGGCGAGAGCCCGGTGATGCGACAGGTCTACTCGATCATCGATCGGGTGGCGACGAGTTCGGTCGACGTGCTCGTGACCGGGGAGACGGGGACGGGGAAGGAACTCGTCGCGCGGGCCATCCACACCCGCAGCCGGCGGGTCGAGGGGCCTTTCGTGCCGGTGGACTGCGGGGCGATTCCCGACGCGCTCATCGAAAGCGAACTCTTCGGCCACGAACGGGGGGCGTTCACCGGCGCCGACGCCCGCCGCATGGGACTCGTGGAGTTTGCCGACGGCGGCACGCTCTTTCTCGACGAGGTGGGCGAACTGCCGCCGCCCCTCCAGGCAAAACTGCTTCGCGTGCTGCAGGAGCGGCGGGTGCGGCGCGTGGGCGCGCGGCAGGAAAACCCCGTGGATGTCCGCGTGGTGGCCGCGACGTCGCGGGACATCGACCAGATGGTGGAGCGGGGCGAGTTCCGCCGCGACCTGCTCTACAGGATCAACGTGGTGCGCGTCGATCTGCCGCCGCTGCGGGCCCGGGGTGACGACATCGGCCTGCTCGCCGAGTATTTCGCCAACAAGGCGGCTCAGGAGGCGGGCCGTTCGGTCGGCGGCCTCTCCACCGACGTCTACCAGGTGCTCAAGAGCTACCACTGGCCCGGCAACGTGCGGGAGCTCCAAAACGTGGTCCGACGGGCGGTCGCGATGACCCGGTCGCCCATGGCGGGCGTGGACGATCTGCCCGACGAGATCGTGGCCGCTGCCGGTCGGTCCGCGGCTGCCGAGGCCGGGGCCGTCGGCTTCTTCGCGCAGCGGGCGGAGCACGTGGCGAAGTTCGAGACGCACTACCTCGCCGAACTCCTCGGCCGGCATCAGGGCGACGTCTCGGCAGCGGCGCGGGAGGCACGGCTCCCCCGGGGCACGCTCTACCGTCTCATGAAGGGACACGGTCTCGACGGGGGCCAGTTTCGCAAGTAGCCGCAGGACGACGAATCGCCGGCGAACGGCGGCTCCGGAAACGTCCGTTCGGGCGACTCAGCTTTTCTTCTTCCGTTCCCAGGTCTGGCCCGCCTTGTAGCGGGTGGCCCGTTCGACGAGTTCCTCGTTTTTCGTGATGTCCAGCACCTTGTCGAGGGCCTTCAGGAACTCCTCCCTGTTGGCATCGCGGAGCTTCTGGTGGTGGGCGAGCTCGACCACGCTCAGGCATGCCGGCTCGGCGAGCGCAGGATCGTCGAGATAGGGCACCACGAAGCGGAAGGTGTCGATCGTGCGGATCGCGTTGGCCCGCTCCAGCGCCTTTGCCTTGTCCGCCGGCCGCTCGCAGAGGCTCATCGTCTTTTTGAGCAGTTCGAGCTTCTGAGCGTCGTTGAGCCTGTTGTCGGGCAGCGGTGCGATCCGGATCAGCGCGGCGAGCAGCATGTTCCGCTCCCCCTCGTCGGTCGATGCGTTGAAGAGTTCGAACAGCCGATCGGCCACCGTGGCATCCGGCCACCGGGCAAGCGCCGCAAGCCCCTGCGACCGCGTGGCGGGATCGGCGAGCAGGCCCTCCACGAGTTCCATGACCTTCGGCCCGCCCACGCGGGCCAGCGCCGGCAGCAGGATCTCCCGATCGGCATCGCCGGCCGACGAATACTTCTCGAACAGGATCTCCGCGGATCGTGCGGAATCCTTGTTTGCCGTGCAGGTGCTGAACAACGCCAGTTCCGCCCCCTTCCGATCGTCGCCCGATGACCGCAGCAGCGCCTGAACCATGCCCGGGATCTGATCGGGGCCGCCCAGCCGTCCGAGCGCCCGCAGGGCCGCCTGCCGCACGCCGGAGTCGTCGTCGATGGCCGCAGTGAGGAGCAGCGGCATGGCGTTGCGATCTCTCCGCTCGGCGATCACGTCGATCAGCACGGCCCGAGGTCCGGGAGCGGCGGCCCGGCCGGCGGCTGCCACGATCGCGGCGGCGGAATCGGGGCCGCCGATCACGACGAGCGCCCGTCGCGCCGCCGCCCGCTCGGGATCGGCCGCCGACAGGGATTTTTCAAGCGTGGGCACCGCCGCCGGACCGCCCAGCCTGCCGAGCAGAAGCAGCGCGGCTGAGCGGACCGCCGGATCGGTGGCCGATGCGAGCAGATTCACCGCGGCGGGGACCGCCGCGGCATCCCCCCGGTCCGCCAGGGCGAGCAGCGTCACGGTCTGCACGGCCGGCTCGAACGAGGGAATCTTTTCCGACACTGCACGCGTGAACCATTCCCCGGAGACCCCGTGGCGGACCCGGTCGAGGGCGACGGCCCGCATGTCGGGATCACCGGCGGCGATGGCGGCGAGAACGGTGTCGCCCAACGACTTCCCCGCGGGCGACGACTCGGCGCGAAGCGGCCCTGCCGTCGCGGCCAGGACGATGGCAAGTGCGAGCACCGAACGGCGGACGGTGTCATCGAGCGCGGCGTAGAGCCCGCTCCTCGCGGCGATCCGTACGGCCCGCTCACGATGGGTCCGCGGCGGATTCCCCACCGATGCATCGATCGATTCGAAGATCGCCCGGGCGGCCGTCCGGTCGCCTGCCGCCAGAAACGCGTCCGCACAGGCGAGTCGGGCGTCGATCACCGCGTCGGCGACGGCGCCGGTCGCCTCCGCGGCGGCGAGGGCGGCGGCCGCCTCCGGCGTGGCGATCCTGCCGAGACCGCGGGCAGCGGCCACCGCGACCGCCGGGTCGCCCACGAGCCGCACCGCCATCAGCGGCACGCTCGCGGCATCGCGACGGCTGGCGAGCGATGAGATCATGCCGATCTCGAGATTGCCCGCGACGTCGGGGAGCGCTCCGCGGATCGCGTCAACCGCCTCCGGTCCGGCGATCCGCTCGAGCGCGAACCGAGCCATGTGCGAATGCTCGGCGTCGCGGAGCAGGGGGGCGAGGGCCGGCACCGCCGCCGCCGTGCCGATCACCGAGAGCGTGCGGCAGACATACTCCTTGGCGGCCCTCGACGTGGCGGGGCCGAGCAGGACGACGAGCCGCCCCTCGAGGTCCTTCCGGAGGGCGGGGTCGTCGTGGGCGGCGACGACCGCCGCATCGATCATGGCGAACGCCGCCTCGTCACCGCCCCAGTCATAGGTCGCCAGTGCGGTGAAGGGGACGGTGAGCGTGGAGGGATCGAAGGCCATGGTCTGATTCCTGCGATTCAGGCTGTGGTGGTCTTTTCGGGGCGAGCGGCTGGGTCGGGGCGAGCGGCTGGGTCGGGATGCGGTGGTCAGAGCGTCCACGGCTCACGACGGGCGCGGTCAAGGAGTCGGTTGGCCTCGTCGTCATCGACGAATCGCTGGGCGTCGCGGTCCCAGGCAAGTGAACGCTGAAGCCGTCCCGCGAGCGCCACCATGTGCGGGCCCGTCATCGTGTTGACGCCGATCTCGATGTCGCGGAAGGGCCGCTCGCGGGTCTTGACGCAGGCGATGAAGTCACCATAGATGCCGCCGGCGCCCTTGTAGGCGGGCACGGGCCGCGGGGCGACGGGCTGCCCGTCGCCCCGGATCGTGATCCCCCGCTCGTGCGTCACCACAGAGGGGATGTTTCGCGGCTGCTCCTCCGGATGGCGGTTGCAGTGAATCTCGACGCCGTTGGGATACACGAGCGCCACGGAGACCGCTCGCCTGCCGTCAGCCGAGGCGGGCTGGTAGATGATCCGCTGCGGCTGCAGATCGAGCAGTCCCGCGGCGAAGATCGTGCCCCCGAAGTTGTGGGCGCCCCAGTCCGTCAGGCTGCCGCCGGAATAATCGACGTACGACCGCCAACTGTTGCCGCTGGTGCCGTAGTTGCCGTCGCAGCGGCCGGGGTTGTAGGGCTGCCATAGCGCGGGGCCGAGCCAGAGATCCCAGTCGATGCCGTCCGGCGTGGGCATGCCGGGCAGGTGGCAGGCCATCGCCGACGGGCCGACGTTCAGGTCGACCGTCGTGATCCGGCCGAGCTCGCCCGCCCAGCAGGGATCGACGATCGAGCGATAGTCGTCGAGCACCCGCTGGCTGCCACCGGACACGACGCGGCCGTAGCGTCGCGCCGCGGCGATCATCAGCGGACCCTCACGGAGCGTGAGCGTCTCGGGCTTCTGCAGGTAGACGTCCTTTCCCGAGCGGCAGGCGGCGATCATCATGATCGAATGCCAATGGTCGGGCGTGGCGATGTGGACGGCGTCGATGTCGTCCCGGCCGAGCAGGTCGCGAAAGTCGATGATCGCAGCGCAGTCCTGCGTGCCGTAGGTTTCGTCGGTGCGGACTTTGGCGGCGTTGCGGTATTTCTCCCGCACGTCGCAGACAGCGACATACTGAACCTCGGGCATGCCGAGAAACGCCCGCTGGTCGCCCGAGCCCATGTTGCCCAGGCCGATTCCGCCCATCACGATCCGGTCGCTCGCCGGCGGAGTGACGGCATCACCGAGGGCCTTGGAGGTGATGATGTAGGGCGTCGCGACGGCGACGCCCGCCGTGACGGCCGAGGCCTTGAGAAAGCCGCGGCGGGTGGGGGAGAAACGTTTCGGCACGGCAAACTCCCATGAATGCGGACGGGGGGCGAGCGCCACCGCCGAAATGTAATGGCTGCAGAGACGCACAACAAACGACGGTCGGCTGATCTCCGCCGGTCACGGCCGCGGCCCCGCCCGACGGTCCCACCCGACGGCCATGGCCGGCTCGAGCAGCTGCGGCACGCGTGACAAGGGTGTCACATTTGGAAGACACTTCATCCGCGGTGGTCGCGCCGGCGTGACACGACGGCGGCCCCCGTTTTCCGAAAAGCCGGGGACTTGCGACATTCCGGGCTTTGGCACGCCACGTGCATTGAACTTGGATTGGCGGAAGTCGGTCGGCGCGATCGGCTCAGCATCCCAGGCACGGCCCGCCGACCGGGGCCACCCATCCGAGAGGAAAGAATCATGAAGAAGATCGAAGCGATCATCCGGCACTTCAAGCTCGAGGAAGTGAAGGACGCGCTCAACGCTCAGGGCGTGAAGGGCATGACCGTGACCGAGGTCCGCGGCTTCGGCCGGCAGACGGGGCACACCGAGACGTATCGCGGCGCGGAGTACTCCGTCGATTTCCTGCCGAAGGTCAAGATCGAGGTGGTGGTGAGCGACGACGAGGCACAGGCCGTGATCAGCAAGATCATGGCGACCGCCCGCACCGGCCCGGTGGGCGACGGCAAGATCTTCGTGACGAATCTCGCCGAGGTCGTCCGCATCCGCACCGGCGAGACCGCCGCGTCCGCGATCTAGCAGACCGCGGAACAAGTCCGTCTGAGCGGGGGGCGAGGATCGCCGGCGGTGGAAACCCCCGGCGTTTCCACCAATCGATCGAGCGGACGAAGGTCATGGATGTCGTCGGCCACGGCCTGCCAGCTTTCACGGCCGCGGGAGCCATCGAGCCCCCGCGGCCGTGGGCGGCCGCCGGAGCACCCGACGCCGGCGAATCAGGGTCCGCTCAGGTCGCCAACGGCCGCGTCATCTCCACCGGCACGACCCATGCGTCGTACTGCTCGGGTGTGACATAGCCGAGGGCCACCGCCGCGGCCTTCAGGCTCGTGCCATCCACATGGGCCTTCTTGGCGATCTTGGCCGACTTCTCGTAGCCGATGTGGGTGTTGAGCGCGGTCACGAGCATCAACGAGTCGTCGAGATGATGCTGGATGCGGGCGAGGTTCGGCTCGATGCCCGTGGCGCAGTGGATCCGCATCGAATCGCAGGCGTCGGCCATGAGGTCGGCGCTCTCGATCACGTTGTGGACCATCAGCGGCTTGAAAACGTTGAGCTGAAAGTGCCCCTGCGAGCCGGCGAAGGCCACGGCCGCGTCGTTGCCGAACACCTGCACGCAGACCATCGTCATCGCCT
>SXWC01000159.1 GCA_005789975.1 Planctomycetaceae bacterium | reverse complement strand
GCATGGTTCCGGAGCAGCGGGTCCGCACCTACCAGGTGTGCAGGATGGTTCCCGAGCAGCGTGTCCGCACCTGCTCGTACCAGGTCTGCCGCATGGTTCCGGAGCAGCGGGTCCGCACCTACCAGGTGTGCAGGATGGTTCCCGAGCAGCGTGTCCGCACCTGCTCGTACCAGGTGTGCAGGATGGTGCCGGAGGTGCAGGTCCGCACCTGCTCGTACCAGGTCTGCCGCATGGTTCCGGAGCAGCGGGTCCGCACCTATCAGGTGTGCAAGATGGTGCCCGAGCAGCGGGTGAAGACCTGCTGCTACAAGGTCTGCCGGATGGTGCCGGAGGAGCAGGTCCGCACGTGCCAGTACCAGGTGTGCCAGATGGTGCCGGAACAGCGGGTCAAGACCTGCACGTCGAAGGTCTGCCGGATGGTCCGCGAGGAGCGGAGCCGGGAGGAGTGCTACAAGGTCTGCACGATGGTGAAGGAGACCCGTGTCAAGCAGGTGCCGGTGTGCACCACGCGGCCGGTTCACTACACCAAGACCATCGACGTGGTCCGGATGGTGCCGAAGCAGGTCGCCACGACGGTGACCCGCTGCGTGCCCAAGACGGTGTACCGCGAAGTGCCCTGCTGCGAGTGATCGCCTGAGGGATGCTCCGCACGTCCGCCGCAACGCACGGCGGACGGGAAAGAAACGACTGGGAAACGGGGTGGCCCGGGCTGAAAAGCCCGGGCCACTTTCGTTGGCGTGTGCGAGACGTGCGCCTGATGCCGAACCGCGTGCCAGGCGGAGCCCGAGGGAGGGGCCAGGAACGCCGACGCCGGCCCCGGCTCGCAAGCCTCGTCAGGGAGCCTCGTCAGGGAGGGGCGGCCGAGGCCCGCCTCACGACGGCTCCGGCTCGATCGTCGCCGACATCGAGCCCTTCGAGCGGGCGATCAGCCGGTCGGCGCCGAAGGCATGAATCTGGTCGCGTTTCAGCTCGGCATGTTCTTTGGTGGTGGTGAGCACGACCACGCGGCCCCGGCTGTCGACCTCCCTGGCCAGCTTGAGACCGGCCTCGGATGGGTGACCGAAGAGTTTCCGGAGCATGGCGATCACATAGGCGTAGGAATGGTCGTCGTCATTCCAGAGCACGACGTGATACCGCGGCTGCCGCCTCGGGCGGCGGGCCTTCTCGTCGCGGGGAGCCACCGCTCCGACAACCTCCGGCTCGACGGCAGCGGCACTGGCGGAAGCGGGCATGGGTCTGGCAAACTCCGGGCCCGGAGTTGGGCTGCCCCGGGAGCCGATGAGTATATGCGCCGCCGCAACCCCGCCGCGGCCTCGATCGCCCCCGCCCCCCGCCGGAGTTTCCCGTGCTCGACCGCCGTTTCGTCGCCGACAACATCGATCTCGTCACCGCCAACTGCAAAAGCCGCGGATCCTCGGCTGATGTGGCGAAATTCGTCACCCTCGACAAGCTCCGCCGAAAGTTCCAGGCCGACATCGACCGGCTCAACGGGGAGGCTGGACAGGTGAGCAAGTCGATCGGCAAGGCGGCCGACGCCGCCGAACGGGAGGCCAAGAAGGCCGAGGGCCGCCGGCTCCGCGAGGAAATCGCGGTGCTCGAGGCGAAGTCGGCCGAAGTCGTGGCCGAGTCCGAGGCGATCCTCCGCGCGATCCCCAACCTCACCCATCCGTCGGCGCCCATCGGCGGCGAGGACGCGGCCCTCGAAATCCGCCGCGGCGCCACGCCGCCGCGGACGTTCGATTTCAAGCCGCTCGACCATGTCGACATCGGTGAGAAGCTCAAGCTCTTCGACTTCGAGGCGGGCGGAAGGGTGGCCGGCCACGGCTTCTACTTCCTCGTCGGCGACGCGGTGCTCCTGGAACTGGCCCTCCAGCGATACGCGATCGACCTCCTGATGAAGGAGGGCTTCACGGTGATGACCACCCCCGACCTGGCCCGCGACACGATCCTCGAGGGTACCGGCTTCATGCCCCGTGGGCCGGAGACGCAGATCTACTCCATCAACGGTTCCGACCTGTCGCTGATCGCGACGGCCGAGATCACGCTCGGTGGCGCCCATCACGAGCGGATCTTCGAGGCCGATGAGTTGCCCCTGAAGCTCTGCGGCATCAGCCACTGCTTCCGCACCGAGGCCGGAGCCCACGGCCGGGCGACCCGCGGACTCTATCGCGTCCATCAGTTCACGAAGGTGGAGATGTTCGCCTTCACACGTCCCGAGGAGAGCGGCTCGATGCACGAGCACCTGCTCGACATCGAGTGCCGGCTGTTCGACGGCCTGGGGATCCCCTACCGCGTGATCGACACGGCCTCCGGCGATCTCGGCGGCCCGGCCTACCGCAAGTTCGACCTCGAGGCCTGGATGCCGGGACGTGGCGAAGCCGGCGAGTGGGGCGAGGTGACGAGCACTTCCAACTGCACCGACTACCAGTCGCGTCGGCTCGCGCTCCGCTACAAGAAGCCGGGCGAGAAGGGCACCCATTTCGTCCACACGCTCAACGGCACCGCGATCGCGATCAGTCGCGGCATTGTGGCCCTGCTCGAGAACCACCAGAACGCCGACGGCACGGTCACGGTTCCCGAACCGCTCGTGCCGTGGATGGGCAAGCGGACGATCGGCGGCTGACGGTCGGGCCGCCTCACCACCTCAGGCCGAACTTCTCGCCCTGCGACTGGCCGCTGCCCGTGCCACCCTTGAGCGGGCCGGTCCGTTTCCTCGCGACCGGAGCGGCCGGGATCTCCGGCTCCTCGGCTGCCGGCTCATCGGCGGCCGTCCCCTCGGCAGCCACGGGCTTGCTGGCGACCGGCGCCAGGGCCTTGATCGAGAGCGACATCCGCTGTTCGTCGGGATCGACGGCGATCACGCGGCACTCGACCTCCTGTCCCTCGCGGGCCACGTCGGCGACGTTGCGGATGTGACGGGTCGCGAGTTCGGAGACATGCACGAGCCCCTCGACGCCCGGTTCGAGCCTCACGAAGGCGCCGAACTGGGCGATGCGGGTCACGACACCCTTCACGGTGGCACCGACGTGATACTTGTCGGCGGCGTGCTTCCAGGGGCTCTCGAAGAGATCGCGGACCGAGAGTCCGATCTTGCCCGTCTGACGATCGACTTTTTTGACGATGACCCGGACCTTCTGCCCCTGCTGGAGCACGTCGGTCGCGCTGGCCACGCGGTCCCAGGAGAGTTCGCTGACGTGCACGAGGCCCTCGACGCCGTCGCCGATGTCCACGAAGGCTCCGAAGTCACGAACCGAGCGGACGACGCCGTCGAGTTCGGTGCCAGGTTCGAGGGTCTCGAGCAGTTTCGCCTTGGCGTCGGCGGCCTGCTTTTCGATCACGGCCCGCCGCGAGAGCACCAGCCGCCGCGCCTCGGGCACGATCTCGGTGACCAGGCTGTCGAGAGTCTGGCCGATCATCTCCTCGAAGTTCTCGATCCGCCAGGTGCTCACGAGGCTGGCTGGCATGAAGCCGCGCAGCCCGGCCACCTCGCACTCGAGCCCGCCCTTGTTGGCGGCGACGACCCGCGCCTCCACGATCATGCCGTTTTGAATCTGCGACCAGTCCTCGACGGCAATCGCCCGGTTGCCCAGGGCCACGTCGTAGAGGTTGTCGTCTTCGTTGCGGGAGCCGACCGCGACCTCGATCGAGTCACCGATTGCCGGGATGTCGATTCCGGCTTCGATGATGCCGGCGAGTTTCATCGCTCCCTGACGACGGCCGCCCAGGTCGACGAAGGCGGTGTCGGGACCGATCGACAGCACGGTGGCCATGACCCTCGTGCCCGGTTCGAGCGGCGCTTCGGCCTTCGCCGTGGCCCCCGCCGCGAGCAGGTCGTCAACGGCCAAGCCCCCCAATGCGGCCTCGAAGTCGGCCTCGAGCTCCTCGTCGAGCGCCGCCCGGATGTTCGGCACGGCCACGCGCCGCGCCGGGAGCAGCACGTCGGTGAACGACTGCGGCTTCTCGTCGCGGCGGCGATCGCGGCGGCCGCGACTGCCTTGCTCACGCTTCGGGCCGTCCTCGCGAACGGAACCGGGGGTGGTCGTCGGCGGGGTCGCCGGCACGGGGGATTCCGCCGGCAGCGGCGGCGCGGTCACGGCCTCGCCCGCCTGCGGAGCCGGCGGGACTTGCGGGGCGGCCGGCGTGCCCTGCGGGGCGGCCGGCGTGACGTATTCGTATTTCGGCGCGAGCGACGGCGGCTTGACGCCGGGCCGCTGGGTGCCGATCGGAATCCGCCGGGCGGCGGGGCCGCCCGAAGAGTCGGCCGCGTTGTCCGCGGCCGGGGAGTCGGGAGAAGTGCTCATGAAATGTCGCGGTCCGCGGCCGTCCACGGAGGACGGAAAAACAGAAGTGCGGGAAACAGGACTTGAACCTGCACGGTATTACTACCACCAGGCCCTCAACCTGGCGCGTCTGCCAATTCCGCCATTCCCGCGGCGATGGGATGCTGGACGTCGTTCGACGTTCAACCCCCGAGGAGTCCCGTCATTCTCGACCGGTTTGCCGGTCAGTCAAGCGGCCGCGTCGAAATGGCCTGCGGAGCGAGGCTCCGCGGGATCATCCCGCCCGAGACCGCATGCACGGCCGACAGCAGTCCGAAGACGATTGCCGTCCACGCGAGATCACCGACGGGCGTCCATCGATACCACGGCAGCGCGGCGGCGTAGCACTCGATCAGTCCGCCGAGCGTCTGCGGATAGCCCCCCACGAAGGCCCAGTGGGCGAAGTTCGTGGTGAAAAAGAAGACGAGCGAGCAGGCGAGGCTCCCGCCGAAGACCGCCCGCCACCGCGGCCGTTCCCTCCCGAGAAGACCGGACCAACCCAGCGTCACCGGCCACGCCGTGGCCGCGAAGACCACCGCGGCGACGCCCAGGTTGTCATACGCGGGCAGAAACAGATTGCCGATCGCGAGCGCGGCGACCGGTGCGGCGACAGCCACGATGGAACTGCGAAAAATGAAGCCCGCGGCGAGGGCCACGGCCGCCAGCGGCGTCACGTTCCAGATGGGTTCTCCATTCCAAGACGGCTGGCAGAGCCGTCCGAGCACGGCAAGGGCGACGAGCGCCACCCACGCACAGCCGAGCACGAACGGCGAATGCAGTGAATCGTGGGTGGCCGCGCCGCGGGAACGGCGGCTGGAAATCTGCTCCGGGTTCGTCATGGACGCTCTCGACCTCCCTGTGCCCGAGGACCGCCGGATGTGGCCGGCGAAAAGTCCCGTTACACTAGCGGTTTTCACGTCCCAGGCAAGCGAAACCGACGAAAGCACCCCGAAATGCCCGCGATCGCTCGGGATCTCGAGACGCTGACCATCGAGCGGACCACGGACGGCTTCGTGGTGCTGGTCTGCAGCGTGCCCGACCACCGGCACAACGTGCTCACGCCGCGGGCGGTCGAGGAGCTGTCGCTCGTGCTCGACGACCTCGCCGCCGGGCAGCCGCCTCGGGGCGTTGTGATCAGGTCGGGCCGGCCGGGAAGTTTCTTCGCGGGGGCCGATGTCTCCCGGATCGCTGCGATCCTCGGGCGGCCGGCGGCGGAGATCACGGACCTCTGCGATCGCGGGAAGTCGGTCCTCGCCAAGCTCACCGCGACGTTCCCCACAGCCGCGGTGATCGACGGCGCGTGCCTCGGGGGTGGACTCGAACTCGCCCTCGCCTGCGACCTGCGGGTGGCGACTCCCGAACCGCACACCGTTCTCGGGCTCCCCGAGGTGAAGCTCGGCCTCCTGCCGGGCTGGGGAGGCACCGTTCGCCTGCCGCGGCTCATCGGGCCCGGCCCCGCCGTCGAGCTGGCCGCCTCGGGGGAGAGCATCGACGCCGCCTCGGCCCTGAAGCTCGGACTCGTCGATGCCTGCGTGCCGGCCGCGGCCGCCGTTGACTCGGCCTGCCGCCTGCTCGCACTCCGGACCGAGGACGGCAGCCTCACCGCCAGGCGGCGCAGCCTCGCGGCGCCGGTCGACCTCGATCCGGTCGAGCGCGAGTTTCTCGAGCAGACGACCGCGGCGGTGATGCTCGGTCGGACGGGAGGCCATTACCCCGCGCCCGCCGCGATCCTGCAGACGATCCTGGCGGGCTCGGCGGTCGATGCGGCGGCCGCCTCACGGATCGAGTCGGCCGCCTTCGCCACGCTCGCGGCCTCGCCGCAGGCGGCCAGCCTGCTGCGGGTGTTCATGCTCGGCGAACGCAACCGGCGCGACTCGGGGGTCGGGAGCGACCCGGCGACCGTCCCGGAGATCCCTCCCGCGAAGACGCCCGCCGTCATCGGTGCCGGAATCATGGGGGCGGGCATCGCCGCGAGTCACCTCCGCTCAGGAAGTCCGCTGACGCTCGTCGATGTGAACGCGGAGACCCTCGCCGCCGCCGTGCCGATGATTCTCGAAGAAGCCACCTGGAACCGCGCGGCCAAGCGGAGCGATGCGGCGCTGGCGGTGCAGGTCGCCGCCAAGCTGCGGACCGCGCAGGGAATGGCCGCGATCGCGGGGGCCGACTTCGTGATCGAGAGCGTCACCGAGCGGCCCGACGTGAAGCAGCAGGTGCTCACCGAGATCGAGCAGGTCGTGGGCCCCGACACCATCATCACCACCAACACCTCCACCAACCCGATCGCGCGGCTCGCCGCCGGCCTCGCCGATCCGACGCGGTTCTGCGGGCTGCACTTCTTCAATCCCGTTCGCCGGATGACGCTCGTGGAGGTCATCCGTGGCCCCGCCACGAGCGACCGCACCGTGGCCGCAGCCGTCGCCCATGCCAAGCGGCTCGGCAAATGCCCGGTGGTGGTCAATGACAGCCCCGGATTCCTCGTCAACCGGGTCCTGATGCCCTACCTGCACGAGGCGGGTGAACTGCTGCGCGAGGGCGTGCCCCCCGAACGCATCGACCGGTTGGCCCGCGGCTTCGGCATGCCGATGGGCCCGATCGACCTCTCCGACATGATCGGCCTCGATACGGCGTTCTATGCCGGGCTCGTGCTGAGCGCCGCCTACGGCGACCGCATCGAGGCCTCGCCGGTGATCCCCGCGCTCGTGAAGGCGGGGCTGCTCGGTCGCAAGACCGGCGCCGGCTTCTATCGTTATTCGGGTGCCGGCCAGCGGGAGCGGATCATCGGCTCCGACGAGAGGGCCGCCGCCGCGATCGAGCGGTATGCGCTTCCGCGGCGGGAGACCGACGATCGCACGATCCTCGATCGACTCCTTCTGCCGATGCTGCTCGAGGCGCTCCGCGGCCTCGACGAGGGGCTCGTGCGTGACGGTCGCGACATCGACCTGGCCGTGATCCATGCCCTCGGATTCCCGGCATTTCGCGGCGGACTTCTCGCCTGGGCCGATTCCCTCGGCGGCACGGAGATCGTGCGCCGGCTCGGGTCGCTCGCCGCACTCGGGCCGCGGATGCATGCCACCGAGCGGCTGCTGGCCCATGCCGCCAGCGGTCGACCGTTCACGGAGTGAGCCCCATGGCCGGCAACGCACCACACAGCCGCCGCGATCCGGAGACCACGCCCGTCGTCGTCGCCTGCTGCCGCACCGCGATCGGCCGGGCGCACCCGGAGCGGGGCCTGTTTCGCCACGTGCGGGGTGATGAGTTGGCCGCGGCCGTCGTGCGGGCGGTCGTCGAGCGGAGCGGCGTCGATCCGCACTCGATCGAAGACGTCGTCCTCGGCGCGACGCAGCAACGGGGCGAACTCGGCGGCAACGTGGCCCGCACGGTGGCGCTGCTGGCGGGCCTCCCGCTCACCACCGCCGGCACAACGGTCAACCGACTCTGCGGCTCGTCGCTCCAGGCTCTCGCACAGGCCTGTCATGCGATCGCGGCCGGGGCCGAAAATGTCCAGGTCGTCGGGGGCGTCGAGCACATGCACCACCTGCCGATGGAGTCGGCCGTGGACATCCATCCCAGGGCGTTCGCCAGATCGAGCCGGGGCATGCTCTCGATGGGGCTCACCGCGGAGTATCTCGCCGGCGCGCACGGCATCTCGCGGCGGCGGCAGGAGGACTACGCGCTGGCGAGCCATCGCAAGGCGGCCCGGGCCGACGACGACGGACTCTTCGAGGACGAGATCGTCCGGACGATCGGCCACGACGAGGGGGGCGGCCTGCTCGAGGCCGTGCGCGACCAGTCGGTTCGCGGCGACACGAGCCTGGAGGCGATGGCGGCCCTCGAGCCCGTCTTCCTGCCGAAGCTCGGCACGGTCACCGCGGCGACCAGCGCCCCTGTGAGCGACGGCGCCGCGGCGGTCCTCGTGATGTCGGCGGCGGAGGCGGCGCGGCAGGGGCTTTCCCCGCTCGCCCGCGTGGCGGCCACCGCCGTCGTGGGCGTGCCCCCGGCCGCGATGGGCACCGGCCCGATCGCAGCCACGCAGAAGCTGCTCGCGCGGATCGCGTCGCAGGGCATCGCACTGGCCGACATCGACCTGATCGAGCTCAACGAGGCCTGCGCCGCGCAGGCGATCCAGTGCATCGACTCGCTCGGCCTCGCCGCCGAGCGGGTCAACGTCCGTGGTGGCTCGCTCGCGATCGGTCATCCGCTCGGAGCCAGCGGCGCGCGGATCACGACCACGCTCCTGCACGCGATGCGCGACGGGGGCGGCCGGCTGGGCCTGGCGCCGATGTGCATCGGCCTCGGCCAGGGCATCGCCGTGCTCTTCGAACGGCTGGAGTGAACACGCCGTGATGCCCCCCTTCGCAATGCCAAAGACCGAGTCGCGGTCGCACCCGCCGACCGCACCCCGGCGGGCGACCACGCTCGTCGATCTGCTCGTGGGGCTCGTGGCCGCCGCCCACGACCGGCGGGCGATCGTGGATGGGCTGGCCGGAGGCGATGCCCCGGGAGCCTCCTGGACCTGGGGTGACGTCGCCGCCGCCGCCGTGCACCTTGCCGAGGGCCTCACCGCCGCGGGACTCGCGCGGGGCGATCGCGTCGTGCACCTCGGGCCCCACTCACCCGACTGGATCGTCGTCGATCTGGCCTGTGCGGTGGCGGGCGTGGTGCATGTGGCGGTGCATGCCGACGCGGGCCGCGATGAGCATCTCGCGCAGTGCGCCTGGCTCGAGCCCCGCGGCGTGATCTTTTCGGGAGCCCGCCGCGCGGGCGATGTCGCGGCTGCCGACGTGGCTCCACGGATCGTGATCGATCTCACCGCCGGCGGGTCGCATGCGGCAGCGGGCCTCGCCGCCGGCGGCTGGCGGCCGCGGGTGGCGGAGCCCGCGGCTCTCCGGTCGGCGCTCGACCGGCATGCCGCGGCCTGCGAACCCGAAGCGTGCAGCACGATCCTCCTCTCGTCGGGCACGACGGGCGTGCCGCATGGCGTGATGCACTGCCAGGCGGCGCTCGCCGCCAACGCGAACGCGGCGGCCGAGATGTTTCTCGATGATCCGCGGGACGTGCGGCTCTCGTGGCTGCCGATGAGCCATGCGCTCGCCCGCACGGGCGACCTCTACACCGCGATGGTCCGCGGCGGCTGTCTCAACGTCGTCCGCGACCGCACCCGCGTGCTCGAGGCGTGCCGGACGGTGCCGCCGACGGTGATTCTCGGAGTGCCCGCGTTCTTCGAGCGGCTCGAACGAGGCGCGGTCTCGGGGCGGATTCCGGACCTGGGCGATGCTCTCGGCGGGAGCGTGCGCGTGTGCGTGTCGGGGGGTGCGCCGCTTCGCCGCCGGACGGCCGAATTTTTCAACACGCGGGGCGTGCCGCTCGTGGAGGGCTACGGGCTGGCCGAGGCGGGGCCGGTGGTGGCCCTCGGCAATCCACGGATCGCGCGGCCGGGCATGATCGGTCCGCCGATCCCCGGCGTCGAGGTGCGGATCGACACGCGGAGGGAGTCCTCCGGGCAGTTGCTCGTCAAGACACCGAGCAGGGCGCTGGGCGTCATCGGTCCCCTGCCGTCGGCTCGCGAGGGTCTGTCGCCCGTGGTCGCTGATAGAGCCGACGGCTGGCTCGCGACGGGCGATCTGGCCACGATCGACGAGGCGGGGCATCTGCGGATCACCGGTCGCCTCCGCGACACGCTCGTGCTCGCCACGGGCGTGAAGGTGCCGCCGGCGGCCGTCGAGGCTGCGCTCGCCGAAGATGACGCCGTCGCCCAGATCTGCGTCGTGAGCGGCGGCGGGTCGAAGCCCGTGGCCATCGTCGTGCCGGAGCCCGATGTTCTCCGGGCCGCGATCCGCCGCATGGGCCTGCGGATCGTCAGTCGGCGGCAGGCTCTGACGCATCCGCGGGTGCTCGCCTGGCTGGCGCGGCGCCTGGGGCGGCGGCAGCGGGGTCTGCCCAGGGCATGGCGGGTCGGGTCTTACGCGCTCGTGGGCCGGGCGTTCGATGCCGCGCACGGCGAAGCGACGGAGTCGCTCAAGCTCCGACGCGACGTGATCGCCCGGCACTTTGGCGACCTGATCGCACGGGCCGGGCGGGATCCTGGCCGCGGGGGCGAGCCCTCCACGAACCGCTCGTCGGCGGCGACTCAAGACACCTCCTGGCTCGCCGGAGCAGTCTGGAACGGTGTCGAGGGGGGGTTTGCAGCCGCCGCCGCGCAAGCCGCCCTTCCGCTGCCAGACCGCGTCGAGGCCGTGCTCGATCGGGCCGCCCTGGAGATCGCCCGACTCCGCACCGCACGCGGGCTCTATGAACCGGCCTCCACGCCGGCCGGCGACGCGGCCCCGATCGATGATCCGCCCTCGGCGCCGCTGGGCATCTTTTCCGCGCGGGCGGAGGCAGCCCTCGGCGAGGCCGGTCTGTGGGGGCTGGCCGTGCCCGAGGCCTTCGGCGGCGCCGGCGCATCGATGCTCGATCTTGCCCGCGCGATCAGCCGCGTGGCGGCCGACGTTCCGACAGCGGCGGGCATGCTCGCCGTGCATTCGTCAATCGGCGCGGTGTCGGCCGTCGCCGGCTTCGGCACGGCCTCGCAGCAGGCGCGGCTCTTGCCGGCGCTTGCCGGGGGTCGGCTGCTCTCCATTTTCGGGGCCACGGAATCCGACGCCGGCTGCGATCTCGGACGGGTGCGGGCGACGGTCGAGCGGCGCTCCGATCGCCTGCTGCTCACGGGCACCAAGATGTTCATCACCGGTGCCACCCATGGGCGGCTCGTGAAGGTGCTCGCGGTGCTCGATGGCCGGCCGGTGGTGGTGCTCGCGCGGCTGCCCGATGCCGACACGCCGACCTTCCGGCTGCGGCGATACGCGCTGCATCCGCTCAAACACGCCCACAACGCGGCCCTCGAGTTTTCAGGCTTCGAGATCCTGCCGGAGGACGTGCTCGATCCCGGCCCTTCGGGCGATGCGATGCGAATCATCTGGCACGGCTTGAACCGGGGCCGCGTCACGCTCGCCGCGCAGGCCGCCGGCACGCTGCGAATCCTGCTCACTCAGGCCCGCGACCACGCGGCCGCCCGCATCACCTGGAAACAGCCCATCGGCTCGCGGCAACTGATCCAGGGACGGCTCGGCAGGATTGCGGCGTCGATCGTGGCCTGTGACGCCGTGGCCGCCTGGGCTGCGTCGGCGATCGATGCGGGGCAGAGCGGCGAGTGGGAGGCGATCACGGCGAAGGTGGTCGCGAGCCACTGCGTTCGCGATGCCGCCATCGACGCGCTGGGCGTGAACGGTGGCCGGGCCTTCCTCGTCGGCCATCCGCTCGGCGACTCGTTGCACGATCACTTCGCCGTCTCGGTCTACGAGGGCGAGAGCGATCTGCTCGGGCTGGCGCTCTTCAAGGGACTCGCCAAACATCATCCGCTCGCCACACTGGGCCGTGATGCAGCCGCCTGGCGGCGGGCCGGGGCATGGCTCGCCTGGCGGGTGGCCACGGCTGCCGGCCCTCGCCACCAGGATGCAGTGATCCTCGATCGTCGCCTCCGCGATCATGCCCTGGCGGCGCGGCGGAGCCTCTCCAGGACCGCCCGAGGCATCGATCGGCTGATTCACCGCCACGGCCGGAGCCTCGCCGAGCGGCAGTTGGAACTGGGCCAACTTTCCGCAGACGTCCGCGAGGCCCTCAGCGTGCTGGCCGTGGCCCATCATGCCGACGCCTCCGGCGACGACCGCCTCCTGGCGCCGGCCGATGTCTGGTGTCGGCTCGCGCTCGTCAGGATCGGCGGCGGACGGCCTGCGGGCCACGACCTGGCCGCTCTGGCCAGGGTGGGAGCCGGGATGATGTCCGACGAAACCTTTCCTTTCCGACACCGTTGAAAGAGTGTCAAATCACGACGTTGGCATGCCAACGCGGCGATCGAAAACGACTCTCCTTGTGCTGGCGCTTCACATGTGGAAGAAGGCAAGGGTGGGTGAAGCGGTCGGCGAACGCTCGAGGAGTCTTCGGCAGCCGCGGCCGAAGGCGACGAGACTTTTGCCGCCCCGACCCGGCGAGGAACAGATCCCGCGTGCGATCGAGGTGACCTGATGCGGTGGGTGTCGACACTGGTGCAACGGCGGGGGGTGACGGCGGTCGCCGCTTGCCTGATGGTGGTGGCGGCGGCGGGTGGCTCCCCGGCAGCCAACCCTGCCAAACCCGGCAAATCGGCGGCGCGAGCGGGCGGCCTGCCGAAGGCGGTGACGGCGGTGTCCGCCAAGCCCGTGATGGAGGTCGCACCGGTCGATGCCCGCCGCCGCGACAAGGTGCGGGCGCAGGCCGCGGCGATCGATGCGATTCTCTCTGCCCGGTGGCGGGAACAGGGGGCGCCGCCTTCGCCACTGCTCGATGACGCCCAGTTTGTCCGCCGCATCCACCTCGAGTTGGCCGGTCGGATTCCGACGTACGACGAAACCGTGGCGTTTCTCCGCGATGACTCGTCCGTGAAGCGTGATCTGCTGATCGAGCGGCTCCTGGCGAGCCCCGACTACGTCAGCCACTTCTACAACTTCTGGGCCGACATCCTCCGGCTCTGCGAGCGGCCCCAGCGGAACCTGATCTTCGAGCCGTACCTGGCCTACGTGAAGGACTCGATCCGCACCAACAAGCGTTATGACGACTGGGTGCGAGAAATGCTCACGGCCGACGGACGGCTCTGGGAAAACCCGGCCGTCGGCTTCCAACTCCGCGACGACGGCATGCCGCTGCCCTACGTGGACAACACCGTCCGCGTTTTTCTCGGCACCCAGATCGGCTGCGCGCAATGCCACGATCATCCCTTCGATCATTGGACGCAGCACGAGTTTTACGAGCTGGCGGCCTTCACCGCCGGCACCAAGACCCGGCTCGGCGAGGTCGGCAAGCCCGGCAAACCGGGACAGGATCCCAAGCCGATCCTGCCGCCGGCCGTACGCCGACTCGTCAAGGAGGCCAGGGAGACCAAGGGACGCAAAGCGGGGCAGTTGGTCCAGTTCATCCAGGCCAATGCGACGACCGTCAGCTTTCAGGACCGTCCGCTGCGGCTTCCCCACGACTACCAATACGACGACGCCACGCCGCGGGAGCTCATCGACAGGAAAATCCTCTGGGGTTCGGTGCCGGCCAGCGTCAAAAACGCCGATGGCCGCGAGCAGTTGGCGGCGTGGATGGTCGCGCGGACGAACCGGCAGTTCGCCCGCACGATCGCCAACCGAATGTGGCGGAAGGTGATGGGGGTGGGGCTCGTCGAGCCGGTCGACGACTTCCGCGACGAGAATCCGCCGAGCGATCCCGAACTGCTCGAACATCTCACCGACCTCGTCACGCGGCTCGATTTCGACCTCCGTGAGTTCGTCCAGGTGGTGGTGTCGACCTCGGCCTACCAGCGGCGGGCGGTGATCCATGACCCCACGGCCGAAGATCCCTTTCGCTTCACGGGCCCGGCCCTGCGGCGGATGACGGCCGAACAGCTCTGGGATTCGATCGTGACGCTCGTCGCCCGCAATCCGTGGAGCGTCCAGCGGCCCGCCGTCGCCGAGATCGCCGAGGCGGCGGCGGTCGATCTGCGGCGGGCGTCACTCGACGATGTGGAACGGAAGTTCGACGCCTTCTTCGACCGCTACGGCCCCGGCTACCGCCAACGGGTCCTCCAGCGGACCTGCGGCTACCGCGGGCAGTGGCTCATGAAAGCCAGCGAGATGCCCACGCCGCTGCCCCTCGGCCACTTCCTCCGGCAGTTCGGCCAGAGCGACCGCGAGACGATCGAGGGGGGCCGCACCGTGCCCACGATCCCGCAGATCCTCGCCATGTTCAACGGGCAGATCACGCACGCCATGCTCGAGGAGGGTTCCGTGATCTACGAGAACGTGATGCGGCACGACCCCGCCGAGACGATCGATGTCGTGTTTCTTTCGGTGCTCTCCCGCGAGCCCACGCCGGACGATCGCCGCGAGGCCGTCGATGAGCTCGCTTCCGTCGCCGACCCGGCCGCCGGCTGCGGCAACCTGATCTGGGCCCTGCTCAACACCCGCGAGTTCATCTTCATCCAGTAGCGGCCGCTTCCGTTCGGCGCTCATCGTCAGGAGACCACCCATGCCTTCCCGACTCGTGATTCAAGACCACCCGCTCGCGCGGCGGGCCTTTCTCGGTCGTGCCGCCGGTGCCGCCTTCGGGCTCACGTTGCTCGACGGCATCGCCGGAAGGGGGATCGCCGCCGATCAGCCGGCCGGGGGCGGAATCAACGTGATCTACCTGATGATGCGGGGCGCGATGAGCCACATCGACACCTTCGATCCCAAGCCGGGCCGCGATGAGCAGGGGGAGACCGGCGTCATCGCGACGGCCGTGCCGGGCCTCCGGTTCGGTGAGCACCTTCCCAAACTTGCCGCGCTCGCCGACCGGCTGGCGGTGATCCGCTCGCTGACCACGGAGACCGGCGCTCATGAGCAGGGCACCTATCTCCTGCGAACCAGCTATGCCCAGATCAACAGCCTCCGCCATCCGTCGTTGGGCTCGTGGGCCGTGCACGTGCTCGGCAAGCGGAGCCAGGATCTCCCGGGCTACGTGCTCGTCGGGAACGGCAACGAGCATCCGGGCTGCGGCTTCCTCGATCCCGCCGTCACGCCCGTGCCGCTCGCCGACCCCGATCGTGGCCTGGAAAACATCGCCCGCCCGGCCTACCTCTCGCAGGGCAACTTCGAGCGGCGGCTCGCGCTCGCCGACCGGATCGACCGTGACTTCAAGCAGCACTATGCGGGCCGGCAGATCGAGGCCTACGACCGGATGTACGTCGATGCCGTGAGACTGATGGGCAGCGGTGACCTCGCGGCCTTCGACATCTCGCGGGAGAACACGCAGACCCGTGAGCGGTACGGCCATTCACGGCTCGGGCAGGGCTGCCTGCTCGCCCGGCGGCTCGTCGAATCGGGCGTGCGGTGCGTGGAGGTTGAGATGGGGGGCTGGGACATGCATCGCGATCTCTGGGAAGAGCTGCCGGAAAAGGCGGGCGAACTCGACACCGCGGCGGCGGCCCTGATCGCGGACCTCGAGAACCGGGGACTGCTCGCCACCACGCTCGTGGTGCTGGCCACCGAATTCGGCCGCTCGCCGGAAGTCAACGGGAACGCCGGCCGCGACCACCATCCGGCGGTCTTCTCATGTGTGCTCGCCGGCGCCGGCGTGAAGCCGGGCGTGGTTCATGGCAGCTCCGACGCCCGCGGCCACTCTCCCGATCGTGACGCCGTCAGCGTCGGCGACTTCAACGCCACGATCGCCGCCGCCGCCGGGCTGCCCTGGGAGAAGGAGTTCGTCGCCCCCAACGGCCGCCCGTTCAAGATCGGCCATGACGGCCAGCCGATCGAGGCCGTGCTGGCCTGATCTGCCCTCCCACGACCGCTCGCCGCGAGACCGCCCCGGCATGCACGGCAGTCCCTGCGTCGCACCCGATCACTCGCTCCGCACGAGGGCGGGCAGCCAGCTGCAGAGATACCAGCCCCGGGGCGTGGTGAGTTCGGCGATCGCGGCAAGATCGACGCGACTGCCGGGCGCCGCGCCCCCGAGCACCTCGTCGAGCAGTCCCTTGGGCTTGGAATACTTCACGGCCCGCGCGGTCTCCGCGGTCAGCCCGGCGAGTTCCACGGCGCGGTCGATCGCCTCCTCGACGAAACCGATCCGGTCCACCAGCCCCGCGTCGAGGGCCTGTCGGGCGGTGAACACCTGCCCCGTCGCCACCTTGTCGATCGCGGCGTCGTCGAGCTTGGGTCGGCCCGCCTTCACGATCTCCTTGAAGCGACGATACATGTCGTCCACGAGTTCCTGGAGAAGTTTCCGCTCCTTTTCGGCGAGCTCGGGCGTACGGTCCTTCGTGGGGCTGAGCATCTCCTTCAGGGGTCCGCTGGCGATCGAGTCGTCGCGCACGTCGTATTTCCGCAGGGCCTGCGAGATGTCAAAGTGCGGGATGATCACGCCGATCGAGCCGGTGAGCGTGGCGGGCTCGGCGAAGATCACGTCGTCGGCCGCCCGGTTGGCCATCGCCACGTAGTAGCCGCCGCTGGCCGCGATGCCCCCCATGCTCACCACGACGGGCAGGCTCCGCTTCTCGGCGAGCGTGGCGAGGCGGTGATGGATTTCGTCGCTGCCGCTCACGGTGCCGCCGGGGGAGTCGACGCGGAGCACGATCGCCTTCACGGCCTCGTCCGCGGCGACCTGATCGAGCTGGGCCCGGACGAAGCCGTCCCCTCCGAGGATCGCCCCGGAAACGCTCACGATGGCCACCTTGCCCGGCGCCGTCTTGGAGAGCGAGTGATATTTCTCGACCACCGCCGCATCCCGCTGGAAATACTGCGAGAACGCCCCGGCGCTGCCGATCGCGGAGAGCACCGCCAGGCCGGCGACGATCCACGCCGCCCGCGTGCTCCAGCGGCCCCATGGCCGCGCGTGTTCGAGGATCACCCGTGTCGGCGGCTGCCGTGATTCGATGTCCATGCCGCTGTGCTCCTGTTTCCCGGCTGCTCGTGTTCGATCCGTCCGGGATTGTACGGCGACATCGGTCGCGCGGCGCACGAAAAGTTGCCATCTTGCGCCGACTGCCGCTACCCTTGCGGATTCATGGCCGGAAACGGCCCGTCCGGCGGCTTGGCTGCCGGGTGATGATCCACGAGAAGGAGTCTTGGAACGTGTTCGTTTGCGTCAGTACGGAATGCCTGCCCGACATGCCCTTGGCCGACGCGATGGTGCGGCTGTCCGAACTCGAGTTCACGGCGGTGGAATTGGACGTGCACGAGAACGGCGGCCACCTCCAGCCGGCCATGGTGGCCGCCGATCCCGAGGCCGCGATCGCCGAGTGCAGCAACCTGCAGCGGCTGCGGCCGGTGGCCGTGTCGTTCGCCGCCGCCGACACCCCCGTGCTCTACGACCACTTCGACGCATGCTGCCGGCTGGCCAAGTCGCTCCAGGTGGTCACGATGGTGGTCGAGTCCTCGGAGCTCGGGACCCCGTTCAACGGCGAGATCGAGCGGCTTCGCAAGATGGTGGCGATCGCCTCGGGACTCGGCGTCGTGGTGGCGGTGAAGACCTCGGCCGGCAGGATGACGCAGGATGCCGAGACGACGGCGTCGCTCTGCCGCAATGTCCCCGGTCTTGGCGTCACGCTCGATCCGACCCACTTCATCTACGGCCACAAGAAGCCGGCCTCGTGGGAGTCGATCCTGAAATACGTCTGCCACGTGCATCTCCGCGACTCGAAGCCCGATGCCTTCCAGGTGCGGGTGGGCCAGGGCAATGTCGAATACGGCAAGATCGTCCAGCAGCTCGAGCGGGTCGGCTACAAGCGCGCCCTCAGCGCGCACATGCCGCCGATGGAGGGTGTCGACCAGGTGGCCGAGCTCCGCAAGATGCGGCTGCTCCTCGAAAGCCTCCTCTAGTTGTCCGTGGACAAAGTCAGCCATGACCACCCTCTCCGGCACGGGGGTTGCCGGAGGTGCTCGCGACGCCTTGTCAGGGTCGGGGCTGCCCATGCCCCGTCGCCGGACGCTCACTCCGCCCCTCCTGG
>SXWC01000158.1 GCA_005789975.1 Planctomycetaceae bacterium | reverse complement strand
TGACCGCGGCGGGCCGGGCGTGGAATCGGGCCGAGGACGAGGCCGCGGCAGCGCGGATCGAGGCGGCGGCGGCGGTCCGCGTGGGCGACCAGGCCCGGGCCGATGCCAGCCGGGCGCGGATGGCCGCGCTCGACGAAGAGGCCGGGCGGCACGCGTCGCGATCCGACGACAGCCTGTGGGCCGTGGTCGTCGCGGTGGTCACGGCCGGACTCCTGGCCCGCGGCCGCTACCTGGTCATCGAGCGGGTCTCGCTCGTCCTCGTCGGCACGTTCACCGTGGTCACGCTCGCGGCGGTCGCGCTGTTGCAGCGCGATCCCGCCTGGGCCATCTCGTGGCCCGAACTGCGGAGCGGGCTCGTGCCCTCGCTGCCCCATGCGGTCAACGGCCGGTCGCCCCTGACCACGGCCCTGGCCACCTTCGGCATCATCGGCGTGGGGGCGGCGGAGCTGATGTTCTATCCCTACTGGTGCCTCGAAAAGGGCTACGGCCGGGCGGTCGGGCCGCGGGATGCGTCGCCAGGCTGGGCCGACCGCGCCCGCTGTTGGATGCGGGTGATGCAGCTCGACGCCTGGACGTCGATGCTCGTCTACACGACGGTGACGGTGGCGTTCTACCTGCTCGGCGCCGCCACGCTCGGCAGGCTGGGGCTGCGGCCCGCCGGGGGCGACATGGTGCGGTCGCTCGGGGCGATGTACGCGCCGGCGTTCGGCAACTGGGCCGCGGGACTGTTTCTCACCGGCGCCTTCGCCGTGCTCTACTCCACGCTCTTCGCCGCCGCGGACGGCAACGCGCGGATCATCACCGACGGCCTGATCGTCGCCGGCCTGGTTCCCGACGACGACGCCTCACGGGCGGCGTGGTCGCGACGGATCGCCGTGGCCTGGCCGCTGGCGGCCCTCGCGCTGGCGCTGGCGATCCGCGAACCGGTGGGCATGGTGCTCGCCAGCGGAGCGGCGCAGTCGGTGATGCTCGCCGTGCTCGGCGGCGTCGTGCTCTACTTCCGCCACGGCGAGCCCGATCACGACCTGCTGCCGTCGCGGGTCTCCGACGTGCTGCTCTGGTGTTCCGCGGCCGGGCTGATCGCGGTCGGCCTCTGGACCGGCTGGCAAAAAGTGGCCGGCTTTCTGCTCGGGAGGGTGTGACGCGGACCCGCCGGCGTCACCACGACAGCCGCCTCGACCGGCATCGAGGCCCGCTGGACTCCTGGATTTCAGGCCTCTTTCGGCCCGTGTCGGCCGACCTAAACCGACGGGTGATTTTGAACGTAGAGTGTTTTGCTGGCCTCACGGGGCCGAAAGACCCTCGCCGCCGCCACCATCCGGAGAGCATGCCATGCGTCGTCCAGGACTTCAGCAGCCGGAATCCCTCGAGTCGCGGCGGGTTCTCGCCGGCGTCGTGGAGATCGTCGATGTCGACGGTGAAGTCGCCACGCTTCGTTCCTCGCGAGGTTCGAGTGCCGATCTCATCGGAGCGCTCACGACCTTCGCGTCCGGGCTGGGTACTCAGGTCGCCAAGATCGACCTCTCTGCTCCCGTCTTCGCGGGCACCAAGTTGCAGATCACGATCACGCAATCGCTGCTCGGGGGAGATGGTGCCATCAACATCGGTGAGATTTTCTCCCCGCACGATCTGGCGTCCGTCACCGTGTCGGGAGACCTCGCCAAGATCACGGCAGGCGACGTCACCCTGACGACGCCCGGAATCGGTCGCCTGTCGCTGCGGTCGATGGGGGAGTTCTCGACCGTGACCGGAGCACCGGACCTCACGTCCACCGTCTTCGGCTCGATCGGCTCACTGTCGATCCAGGGCAACATGCGGGGAGTGAGCTTCAATGCGTCCGAAAACATCGGAAAAGCCACCATTGGCGGGTCCATCATCGGCATCAATTCGGGCGACGGATTCACTGCGGGATCCATCGGCACGATGACCGTTGCCGGAAGCCTCGAGGGTGGTGGAACGACACAAAGCGGTCAGATCTTCACGAATCGGGGTGCGATCCGCAGCCTTCGCATCGGGCAAATCAACGGCGGCGCGGGTAACGCGAGCGGCATCGTCTCGGGCCTGACCGGGATCCGGGAGATCCGGGTCACGCTCGGTTCGGTCAACGGGGGCACCGGCCAGTACAGCGGTGGAATATCCGCGGGGCCTGCCGGAGGCATCGGCACCCTCTCGATCGTCGGCAGCATCATCGGCAACAGTGTGAATGACTCCGGTTACGTCAGCACGGAAGGCCGCATCAGGTCCGCCACGATCGGCGGGTTCGTCGTCGGAGGCGCCGGCCAGAGAAGCGGATTCGTCGAGGGACGCACTGGCATCGACAGCATCCGGATTGGCGTGGGCCTCGCGGGAGGCGCCAATCTGCTGAGCGGGTCGGTGTCGGCCCCCAACGGTGCCATCCGTCGGTTGGACGTGGGTTCGATCACGGCGAGCACGGGCTATCTCAGTGGTGCCGTCATTGCCGGCAGCCTCGGTGCGGTGACCGTGCGGGGAGATGTGCGCGGGTTGCCGTCAAACCCCGTGGTGATATCCGCCACCGGAACCTCCGGACGCGCAATCGGTTCACTTTCCGTTCAGGGAACCGTCGAACGGGCACTCGTGCTGGGTGGCTACCAGGGCGATATACCCATGAATGGCAACGCGCGGATCGGCAACGTCGTGATTCGTGGCGATCTCTTCGCATCGAGCATCGTGGCGGGCGTCACGAACGCCGTCTTCGGTCGCTTCGGAGACCTGGGCGACAGTCCGATCGGGGGCTTCGGCACCTCCCGGATCGACTCCGTGACCGTGGGCGGGACGGCGGTCGGCACCGGCACTGCGCCCGATGCGTTCGGAATCTCGGCGATGACGATCGGCAGCGTGCGGATCGGGGGCGTCCGCTACATCGCGACGCCGGGTTTCCCGGTGTCCCCGTTGGGTGACAACTTCGCGATCCACGATCTCCTCTGAAGGCCGGGGGCCACGACGTGACTGCCGCGGTCGGCGGCGGATCCCTGTTTTTCAGGGTGGCTAACGGGACTCGAACCCGCGACCCTCGGTACCACAAACCGATGCTCTAACCAACTGAGCTATAGCCACCGCGGAGCGCCGGCCTCGGGGGCCGCCGCGACACGCCCGAATCATACCACGCACCACGGTGCCTTCTACTCCGGCCGCCGGGAGTCGATGACGATCGTCACGGGCCCGTCGTTGACCAGCCGGACCTGCATGTCGGCAGCGAACATGCCCCGGGCGGGCGGGCGGCCCATCTCGGCCTCGAGCGTCGCGCAGAACCGCTCGTAGAGCGGCACCGCCTCCTCCGGCCGCGCCGCCCGCACGAAACTCGGCCGGTTGCCTTTCTTCGTGCTCGCGTGCAGCGTGAACTGGCTGACGACGAGCGCCTCGCCGCCCACCTCGCGGACGTCGCGGTTCATCTTGCCGGCGTCGTCGGCGAAGATCCGCAGGGCGGCGATCTTGCGGGCAAGCCAATCGGCATCGGCCGGTGCGTCGCCCGCCTCGACGCCCACGAGCACGACGAGGCCCGTGCCGATCCGGCCGGTCACCGTGCCGGCGACCGTCACCTCCGCCTCGATCGTCCGCTGCACCACGGCCCGCATGGCCGCGGAGTGTAGCCGCTGAGCGGGGGCCCGGGCCACGACCCGATGCCGCTCGACGAGGGCATCCAGAGCGGGCTGCCGGAGGCGAAGATTCGCTGACGGCTCACTCGGCCCGGGCGACGACCTTCTCGCGGTCGAAGGGTGCATCCCGCGTGCCCGTCGCCGGCTCGCGGGTGATGGCGAACATCGTCGGCCCCTGCACGAAGCCCCGCGGCAGGATCGGAATGACCACGTCGCCCGCGGCCGTCACGTCGAACAGACCGCCGGGCACCGGCGCGCCGCGGTCGCCGTCGATGATCCAGACCTGGTAGCGACTTTCCGCCGGGTCGTTGGCCAGAAGGCCGCCAATCCGCAGGAAGCCTCGCTGCCGCGAGGGGCTCCAGACGACATCGCCGGCAGCCGCGCCCTGTTCGGCCTCGCCGTCGGCCGCCGCGCAGTCGATCAGCACGGCGTCGGATACAGAGGCCAGCAGTTCCTCGCGCTGCAAAGCCGGGGTCGCCGCGACGACCGGAGCGGGCGCTTCGCGCGCCGGCTGCCGCTGCGGCTCGGACTCCCGGCGGCCCACGAGGAGGAGCAGGCCGGCGGCCGTCGCC
>SXWC01000157.1 GCA_005789975.1 Planctomycetaceae bacterium | reverse complement strand
TCCTCGGCCTCCTGCACATGGAGATCATCCAGCAGCGACTCGAAAAGGAACACGACCTCGATCTCGTGCAGACGGCGCCCAACGTCACCTACAGGGTCAAGAAGACGACGGGCGAGACCATCGAGATCACCAACCCGCAGGACGTACCCGACACCGGACAGATCGACGAGTTTCTGCAGCCGATCGTGCGGACCAACTTCCTCGTGCCGGTCGAGCAGATCGGGCCGGTGATGCAGCTCTGCACAGACCGCCGCGGCGTCTATCTGAAGACCGAGTATCTCTCCCCGACGCGGGCCATGCTGACCTTCGACCTGCCGCTCGGCGAGGTGATCTACGACCTCCACGACAAGCTCAAGAGCGTGACCCGCGGCTACGGCACGATGGACTACGAGCTGATCGGCTATTTCCCGGCCGATCTGGTGAGGCTCGACATTCTCGTGGGGGGCAAGCAGGTCGACGCCCTTTCCATCATCTGCGACCGCCGCGACGCCGACCGCCGCGGCCGGGCGATCGTGAAGAAACTCCGCGGCGAGATCGACCGGCACATGTTCGAAATCGCGCTGCAGGCGGCGATCGGCACGAAGGTGATCGCCCGTGAGACGATCTCCGCGATGCGGAAGAACGTCACCGCGAAGTGTTACGGTGGCGACATCTCACGGAAGAAGAAGCTCTGGGCGAAGCAGAAGGAGGGCAAGAAGCGGATGAAGAGCATCGGCAGCGTCGACATTCCGCAGAAGGCCTTCATGGCGGTGCTCGACACCGGTGCCGACCGCCAGTGAACCGCGGTGGTGCTCCGGTGCCGGGCGGACATGAGTCGTGGCCTGCCTGATTGACGGCGGGGGGTGAACGACGGCGGGAGGTGGGCCGTGGTGAACGATGCGAAGCCGCCGAGGCCCGGGCATCGCGACGGGGAGGTGCCCGCGACCGTGCGGGCGCCAGATACACTGCCCGCGACCGTGCGAGCGCCAGATACACTGCCCGCGACCGTGCGGGCATTGGGCTGGACGAGTTTCCTCACGGATCTCTCCAGCGAGGCGATCTATCCGCTCCTGCCGGCGTTCGTGAAGGGGCTGGGCGGCACGGGGCTCGATATCGGGCTCATCGACGGGCTGGCCAATGCCGTGGCCGCGGTGGTCAGGCTGCCGTCCGGGGGCCTTTCCGACTCGATCGGGCGGCGGCCCCTCGTGCTGGTCGGCTATGGCCTGTCGGCTGCAGTCCGCCCGCTGATGGCATTCGTCGCGTCACCGCTGCAGGTGCTTCTCGTGCGGGCGGCCGACCGCTTCGGCAAGGGCATCCGGTCGGCTCCCCGCGACGCGCTGGTCACCGATCTGGTGGAACCCGCTGAACGGGGCCGCGGGTTTGGCCACATCCGCGCGATGGATCATGCGGGCGCCGCGATCGGGCCGTTGGTCGCGATGGCCTTCCTCCTCGTGTTTCCGGGGCAGGAACGGCTGCTCTTTCTGCTGGCCCTGCTGCCGGGCCTGATGACGCTCGCGGTGATCTGGCGGTTCGTGCGTGACCCACCGCGGCGGGCGGCCAGCGTGACGACGACACTCGCCCCTGGTCTGTCGCGGCCCCAGTGGCTGCTGCTGGGCTGCGTCGCCATCTGGGCGCTCGGGGCCTCGAGCGAGCAGTTTCTGCTGCTCCGGGCCGCTGACCTCGGCGTGCCCACAGCGCTGATCCCGTGTCTCTGGTTCGGAATGAGCGCGACCAAGAGCGCCGCGGCACACCGGTCCGGCCGGCTCACCGACCGCTGGATGCCGCGGACCGTGCTCGCCTGCGGCTGGCTCACCTTCGCAGTCGCCTACGTGGGGCTGACCCTCGCCGGACAGGCGGCGGTGGCGGTGCCGTGCATGCTGCTGGTCGCCGTGGCCTACGGCATCGCGGAGCCCGCGGAGCGTTCACTCGTCGCGGCCCTCTCCGCCGAAACCCGGCATGGAGCCGCCTTCGGCTGGTATGCGCTCGTGCAGGGGGTGATGGCGTTGCCGGCGGGACTGCTTGCCGGCTGGCTCTGGGAAAGCTGCCCGGAGGGTTCGGGGTGGGCCTTTGCCGCGACGGCGATCCTGTCGGCGGTCGCCGGCGGACTGGTGCTCGCCACGGGTCGGCGGGCGACCGCGGATGCCGCAGGTCTCGTCTGAGCAGCCGCCGGGATGCGGGCACCGCCGGCGGCGCCCGCGACGGGCGGCTCCCGCGCTCCTGGAAAAAAATGGAAAAGTCGAAGTCAGGCGACCGGGTGCGTGTGCCAGCCGGCCCGGGTGGCGGCGGCGATGTCGAGTTCGGGGTCGTCTCCGACCAGGAGCAGCTCGTGCGGCGCATGACCAAGGCGCCGTTCGACGGTGCGGAAGAACTCCGCCGCCGGCTTCCTCCAGCCGATCTCCGAGGAGGCGAACACATGCTGGGCCCACGACAACGGCTCGATCACCCCGGCGATCGCGAACAGCCGCTCGTCGAAGTTGCTCGCCAGGGCCACAGTCAGCCCGGCATCGAGCGCGGCCTTCATCAGGTTGGCACCGGTGGAAAGCGGCCGCCAGGCATCGGGGCGACCGAAATGCTCCCAGAGGTCGGCGAAGATCGCATCGGTCCCGGAACCACACTCGAACACATCGGCGACGATCTCGCGCCAGCGTGCCGTCTCGCGAGAACCGCTCGTGGCGTAGGCCGGCACGGCGGCCGCGTCGATCGTTTCCTGCCGCCGCCACGCCGCCCGAAACCGCCGTTGGATCTCGGCCGTGTCGAGCGAGTGGCCGTGCCGTCGGCCGGCTCGGGCGTAGGCCTCGGCCACCGACGGCGACGGCTCCACGAGCGTGCCCACAACGTCGAAGACCACGGCCCGCACGCCCGCCGGCGGGAACCCACGACCGGTCGCTGTCTCGTCCACGGTCGTCATCGGGAGGCGGTGCACGGTGTGGTCAACGCCTCGGAATCAGTCCCAGGTCGAGCCCGAACACGAAGAACATCAGGGAGAGAATCAGCGCAAGTCCGAGGTAGCTCAGCACGGCCACCACGCCCTCGCTCGGGGGCTTTCCGCGGAGCAGTTCGTACGTCAGAAACACCATATGCCCGCCGTCCAAAACGGGGATGGGCAGGAAGTTGACGACGGCCAGATTCGCACTGAGCATCGTCAGAAACAGCAGCAGGCGACCAAAGCCCTCGCTGGCCGACCGGCCCGCCTGCTTGGCGATCTCGATGGGACCGCCCAGCAGCCGCGGACTGATCTCCTGCTTGGTGAGCTTTCCCAGAAAACCGTAGACCATGAACAGGTCTTCCTTCGCCTTGCGGAAGCCGCGTCCCAGCGCGTCGGCGAACGAATGGGCACGGACCGTCTCGTAGACGGGCTCGAACACCAGGCCACGATCGGCCGTGAACTGATCGGTCGCCGCAGCCGGCTCCAGCGTCACATCCCGGCGCACGCCATCGGCTGCCTCGACCGAGAGCACGAGCGACGTGCCCGCCGGCAGATGCTGCAGCACCCCGGCCACGACGGGCCAGTTGGGCTCTTGCGTGGTCAGATCGATACCGGCCTCGGGTTCCGGTTTTTCACCCGGCGGCACGAGCATGGCCCGCACCACGCGTTCGCCGGCGACGATACCGGCCCGGGCCGCAGGCCCGTCGGCCGCGACCGCCGTGACGAGCGTGTCAACGGGGATCGCGATGCCGAGTGCGGCGACGGAGACTGGGCTGCCGATTCCGGCGGTCTCGTCGTCCCGCCAGGTCACTTGGCGGGGCCGCACATCGACCGCGCGTTCGGTGCCCTGCTGGTCGGCCAGCGTGAGTGTGACGGCTTGGTCCACGCGGCCGCGAAGCCGGTCGTCGATGGTCAGCGGATCACCCGCCGGCTCGCCGTCGATGGCGACGAGCCGCTCGCCCGCCTTGATGCCGGCCGCGGCCGCGGGAGAATCCGCCTGCACCGCCTTGATCGGCATCGCGGTCAGCGTCATGCCGGTCACGAGCCGCGGCTGGGGCGGCAGCGTGATCGTGAGCGACGAGGTGCGGTCGTTGCCCCCCGCAGCTCCCTGCCCGCTGCGATCGACCGTGAGCGTGACGTCGGCGGCGGGCCTCGTCGAGAGTTCCGCCAAAAGTTCGGCGTAGGTCGCCACCGCCTTGCCGTCGACCGCCCGGATCGTGTCGCCTCCCATGAGCGGCGGCTCCGCCTTCGCGGCGGCACCGGCGAGTCCGCGGGAGAGGTCGGCCGGCAGCGTGAGCGAAAAGGGGCTGGTGACCCCGATCGTGGGCGCGCCGAGGTCCGTGTCGGGCTTGAGCAGGACCGTGCGGGTCGAGCCGTCGGCCGGCCTGCGGATGGCGAACTCGATGCCGTCCTGCACGCTGCCCACGGTGACGCCGTGCCGCAGGTCGTTGAAGATCGGATCCTTGCGGCCGCCGATCGCGACGATCTCGTCGCCAGTCCGCAGACCGGCTCGCCACGCGGCACCGCCCGTGCGGACGCTCGACAGCACGCAGGTCATCTCGCGGACGCCGATGCCGAAGGCCCATGAGGCCATCAACGCGGCGAAGATCACGTTCATGATCACGCCCGCCGAGATGATCGCCATCCGCTTGGGCACGCTCTGGGCCGGATAGCTCCGCGGATCCCAGGCAGGGTGCGGGCCGGCCACCGGTTCGGCCGGGAGGTCGCCCGACAGCCGGGCCCGCTGGGCCTCGGCGGCCGCCGCCGAGGGGTTGTCGTCCTGGCCGAGCATCTTCACGTACCCGCCCAAAGGCAGGGCGCCGATGCCGTATTCGGTTTCACCGTATTTGAAGCTCGCGAGCTTGAGACCCCCGACGTCGAAGCCCAGGAAGAACTTCTCGCACTTCACGCCACAGGCCTTGGCGACGAGGAAGTGGCCCAGCTCGTGCACGAAGATCACGAAGCCGAGCCCACCGGCGACCTTGAGCACCACCCACAGGTTCGCGGGCTGTGCCAACCACTCCAGCCATGTCCCCGCGAAGCACGGGGAGAGCGATGAAATCAAGCAACCGACCACTTCCTGACCTCCAATCTGGCCCACGCATCGAGCCGACGAATCTCCTCGAGCGTGGGTTCCGCCTCGAACGGGTGCTCGTCGAGCACCTTTGCACATGCATCCGCGATATCCGTGAACCGCAGCCTTCCGTCCAGGAACCCCCCGACGGCCTCCTCATTGGCCGCGTTGAGCACCGCCCCGGCCGTGCCGCCCCGGGCGGCGGCCTCGTGGCCGAGCCGCACCGCCGGAAAGCGGACCGCATCAGGGGGTTCGAACGCGAGCGTCATCGGCTGCGTGAAATCGAGCCTCCGGGCGGGGCCGGTCGTGCGGGCGGGGTAGGTGAGAGCGTACTGGATCGGCAGCCGCATATCGGGCGGGCTGAGCTGGGCGAGCACCGAGCCATCGACGAACTCCACGAGGGAGTGCACGATCGACTGGGGATGCACCATCACCGCGAGTTTTTCCGCGGGCACCCCGAACAGCCACCGGGCCTCGATGAGTTCGAGGGCCTTGTTCATCATGGTCGCCGAGTCGATCGTGATCTTCGGGCCCATCGACCAGGTCGGATGGCGGAGCGCCTCGGCAGGGGTGATGTCGCCGAACGATTCCGGCAGTCGCGTGCGGAAGGGCCCGCCGCTGGCCGTGAGGACGATCCGCTGCACCTCGTCGGGTCGTCCCGAACAGAGGGCCTGGTGGATGGCGGAATGTTCGCTGTCGACCGGCAGAATCCTGGCCCCGCAACGGGCGGCGAGCCGCATCACCAGCGGACCGGCCATCACGAGCGTCTCTTTATTGGCCAGGGCGACGGTCTTGCCCGCCTCGATGGCCGCCCAGGTGCTCCGCAGGCCGGCCGCTCCGACGATCGCCGACACGACCCGGTCGGCCGCGGGATCCCGGACGAGTTGCTCGAGGGCGGCGGTGCCGATGGCGAGCCGAGTGCCGGCCGGCAGGCTGCCGGGGCCCAACTGGGCGGCGGCCTGCTCATCGACCACGACCACCCAGGCGGGCTTCATTCGCCGGGCCTGAGCCACGAGCGACTCCACGCTGCGGTGGGCTGCCAGCAGCCAGGCCTCAAAGCGGCCGCCCGACGCCTCGATGACGTCGAGGGTGCTCGTTCCGATGCTGCCGGTCGATCCGAGAACCGCCACCCGCAAGGGACGGCCAGACGGCTCGGCCGGACCGCGGTCGTTCAAGGGGAATCGCGACACCTCGTCAGAGGGGTCGCTGGGCGTCGGCGGCATGGGATGTGGGGCGTGAATTTCAAACATCGCGGAATCGAAAGTCTAGGGGGCCGGTCGGGGAACCGCCACTTCTATTTTGAGGCCACGGCCCCGTGCGGGCCCGGTGTCGTCGGTTTGTCCGGGCTTTTGCCGCCGCATAGGATGCTGGTTGAAGATCGGGCGGTCGCCCGACGGTCCACCGACGAAGGACACGCATGGCCAAAAAACGCGACAATCCCAAGCGACCGGTCGATCGAAAGCCCGTGGGGGGCAACCTCGTCTGGTCGCTCGTGGCCGCCGGCGTCGCCAGCCTCTTCGCCCTGAGTCTCGTCTCCACCACACCCGACCTGCAGCTCAGCTACAGCGACCTCGAGAAGCTGATCGTCGCCTCGCAGGAGGAAGGGGACGGCCGCTACGTGCCGGTGGCAGGCGTGCCGCGGGAAGACGGGCCGCCGCTCCGCTTCGGTGATCTGCACGACGTGGTCATCGGCGCTTTTCAGGTCTCGGGACGGGTTCGCCAGGCGCCGGGAGAGACGCCACCGGCACAGCCCGAGGCGGGCCTGCGAACCAAGCCGACCGGCGGCGGGCTCCTGCCCGAGGGGCGGCGGTTTCGCACCGCGAAGCTCCCGAGCGAGAACTCGGAATCCGAACTGATGAAACTGCTCAAGGAGCACGGCGTGCCCTTCCGCTACGAGGATCCGCCGAGCCCGTGGCGGAACTGGCTGCCGATGCTGGTCCTGACCGGTCTCTTCGGGTTTCTCTTCTTCGTGATGATGCGGCGGATCGGCGGCGCCGGCAGCCCGATGGCCTTCGGCCGCAGCCGCGGCCGGATGTACGCCCAGGAAGACCTCGGGATCACGTTCGACGACATCGCCGGCATCGACGAGGGTGTCGAGGAACTCCGCGAGGTGGTGGAGTTTCTGCGCAGCCCCGAGAAATACCAGGTGCTCGGGGGACACATTCCCAAGGGGGTGTTGCTCGTGGGCCCTCCGGGCACGGGCAAGACGCTCCTGGCCAAGGCGATCGCGGGGGAGGCGGGCGTGCCCTTCTTCGGCCTTTCCGGCAGCGATTTCGTCGAAATGTTCGTCGGGGTCGGGGCAGCGCGGGTGCGCGACATGTTCCAACAGGCGGAGGCGAAGGCCCCTTGCATCATCT
>SXWC01000156.1 GCA_005789975.1 Planctomycetaceae bacterium | reverse complement strand
TTCGAGCTGAAGATCGCCAGGAACTTGAGCCGCTCCATCAGCGGATTTTCGGGGTTCTCCGCCTCTTCGAGGACCCGCTGGTTGAAGTCGAGCCAACTCGACTCCCGATTGATGAAGCACTCCGGCCCGAGGCTCGTGCTCGCGTCGAGATCGGTCGCGTTGATCATGTCCTGTCCTGTCCTCGGGGCATCTTCTTTTCTCCCGCCGGGGGTAGTCCCGAGTGTACTCTTGGGGTGCGGGTCACCGAGACGCCTCACGCCGCCACACGAGAATCACACACATCCGAGCCGCCTCCCGCCATACCGACCTCCCGCAGCCCCCCGCTGCGCTGGCGTCGAATGCGTGCATCCCCTGGAGCCGCGGCTGGTGCGGCACGCTCGCCGGCATCCTCGAGGCCACCGCTGCGAAGCCCGGCAACGTGCACCCGGGCGCGTCGTTCGCGGATCTCAACCACGACGACATGCTCGCCGCCGCGGTCGCGGTCGGCCCCGCCATCGATCGTGCGGCCGACCGGCCCCTCGGCTCCACGATCCTCGCCGCGGTCGAGGCGTCCCGATCGGCCGCCGGCACCAATGCCAACCTCGGCATCGTGCTGCTGACGGCGCCGCTCGCGGCCGTCCCCGACGACACTCCGCTCTGCGCCGCTGCCGTGGAGGGCGTGCTCGCCTCCCTCGGTCCGGACGACGCGGCCGACATCTGGCGGGCGATCGCAGTCGCAGCGCCGGGCGGCATGGGAAACGCCGAGAAGTGGGATGTTGCGGGGCCACCGCCCGACGACATCCGTGCCGCGATGCGACTCGCCGCCGACCGCGACTGGATCGCCAGGCTCTGGGCGCAAGGCTTCGGGCCGTTGTTCGCCGGCCCGGTGCGGGATCTCCTCGCCGATCTCGGGGCGGGCGAACCTCTGCTGGAGGCGATCGTCCGCTGCCATGTCCGACACCTGGCCCGGGTGCCCGATTCACTGATCGCCCGGCGGCACGGCGCCGCCGCGGCGGCGGACGTCTCCGCGCGGGCGGCCGCCGTGCTCGCCACGCCCCCCGAACGCTGGTCGGCCGACCTGGCCGTGTTCGACGCGAGCCTGCGGACCCCGCGGCGGCTCAACCCCGGCACGACCGCCGACACGATCGCCGCCACCCTCTATATTCTCCTGCGGGACGGGCGGCTGCGGCCCTTCCTTCCCTTCGCCACGCCCCCTTTCCCCGCTCGGCACCCCTGTCATGACTGATCGCTACGAGGTCCGGCTGCGGAAGGCGGTTCATGTCTTCTGCGCGGGCCACTTCATCACGCTCACCGACGACCTCTGCGAACCCGTGCATGGCCACAACTGGACCGTCGGCGTGGACGTCGAGGGCCGGCCCGACCCGCATGGCATGGTGGTCGATTTCATCGCCCTGCGTGATGCGGTGACCGCCATCCTCGCGGGCCTCGACCACAAGATGCTCCTGCCGACGGCGAATCCCCGGCTCACGGTGGCCGCCGCGCCGGGGCCGCTGGGGGGCGAGGAGGTGACCGTCACCTTCAAGGACGAGCGCCGCTGGGTCTTCCCGGCCGAGGAGTGCGTGCTCCTGCCGGTCACCAACACGACTGCGGAGTGGCTCGCCCATTGGATCGGGACCGAACTCGACGCGACGCTCGTCGCGAGCGGGCACGCTCCGACGGCCGCGATCCGCGTCTCGGTGGACGAATGCCTCGGTCAGTCTGCCGTCTGGGAGCGGGCCGCATGTCATTGAATCAACGGGCGTTCGATCTCGTGGACCAGCCCGCCGCGCGGGCCGTGGAGATCGGCGGCGAGTGCCACGACCGAGGCGGCGTCCGGGTGCTCGACTGCGGCGTGAAGCAGCCCGGAGGCGTCGAGGCCGGCCTGCTCATGGCCCGGGCCGCCCTGGCCGGGCTCGGCGACGTGGAGGTCGTGCCGGCGTCCGCCGCGGGCCCGAGGTTTGCCGGGCTTTGGGACGACTGTCCGTGGCCGGCCGTCGCGGTCTCGAGCGGCCGTCCGGTGGCCGCCTGCCTGGCGGCGCAGTATGCGGGCTGGAAGGTCTCCTCTCCCGGCTATTTCGCCATGGCGAGTGGTCCGATCCGCGCGGCAATCGGTCGCGAGGCGATCTTCGACACGATCGGCCTCCGCGAAAGCGCCTCCGTCGCGGTCGGTCTTCTGGAGACGTCCAAACTGCCCCCCGACGAGGTGTGCGTGAAGCTGGCGGAGGATGCGGGGGTCGATCCGACGCGGCTCATTCTGCTCGCCGCCCGCACCGCGAGCCCGGCCGGCAGCCTGCAGGTGGTGGCGCGATCGCTGGAGACCGCCCTGCACAAACTGCACGAGGAGCATTTCGACCTCTCGCGAATCGTCGCCGGCAGGGGCATCGCGCCGCTCCCGCCGGTGCCCGACGACGACCTCGTCGCGATCGGCCGCACCAACGACTCGATTCTCTACGGCGGGCATGTCGTCCTGGAGGTCACCGGCGACGATGCCAGCCTCGTGGAGATCGGGCCGCGGAGCGTGAGCCGGGGATCGGCGTCGTATGGGGAGCCGTTTCTCGCGCTCTTCGCCCGGGCCGGTCATGATTTCTACGCGCTCGATCCGGCGCTCTTCGCACCGGCCGTCGTCGAGTTCATCAATCTCGACACCGGCCGACGTCACCGCTTCGGCGGCCTTGCCCCCGAGATCGTGGCGCGGTCGTTCACCACTCCGGCAGAGGCCCGGGCCGGCCGGCTGGATTCCTGACGCCATGCGGGTCGTGATCCTCGGCGAACCCGGTGGCTGGCATGTCGATCGGCTCTCGGACACGCTCCGCCGTCGCGGCCATCATGTGGCGGTCATCCGCTGGGCGGAAATGACGGCGGGCGTGGGCCCGACGGCCGCAGCCTTCGGCCCCGAGGAGTTGGCGAACGCCGAAGCGGTCGTCGTGCGGGGCATGCCCGGCACATCGACGTCGGCGCACCGGCTCGAGGACGTGATTTTTCGGATGGACGCGCTGGGCCAACTGGCCGCGCGGGGCACGCCCGTGATCAACCAGCCCCGCTCGCTCGAAATCGCGATCGACAAATACCGCTCGCTGGCGGTCCTCGCGCGGGCGGGCGTGCCTGTTCCGCGGACGGTGGTCGTCCAGGATGCGGCCGCCGCGGAGCGAGCCTGGGAGGAGTTGGGCCGCGACTGCGTCGCCAAGCCGATCTTCGGCTCGCGGGGGCGGGGGCTCGCGCGGGTCACGTCGGCCACCGAGGCGGCCGCGCTCGTGCCGGCGGCCGAGGGGGGCGTCGCCTACCTCCAGGAGTTCATCGGCCACCCCGGCTGGGACGTCCGGATTCTCGTCGTCGGCACACGCACCTTCTCCATGAAGCGGGTGGCCGCCGACGGCGACTGGCGAACCAACATCTCGCGTGGGGCGACCCCGGAGGCCTTCGAAACGCCGCCGGCTTGGACCGAACTGGCGATGCGGGCCGCGGCGGCGGTGGGAGCCGACATCGCCGGAATCGACCTGCTGCCGACGGCCGACGGACGGGCCGTGGTCCTCGAGGTCAACGGGGTGCCGGCCTGGCGCGGCCTCCAGTCGATCACGGGACCCGATGTGGCGGCGGAAATGGCGGTGGAAATCGAGCGGATCGCCAACCAGCGGCCGATCGTCGCCGGGCCGTGAGCGGTGGCAGCTCCCGCTGGCGGGCCCCGGGGACACCATTTGGCTGCCCCTCCAACCCGGACATTTGGCAAATGCGACTCGCGGGCACTGCCTCAAAACCAGGCAGAGGGCCGCGTGCCTTCCTTGCTGGCAGCCCTGCCCGAAAAGAAGACACGCTCTGTGGAATGAATGCAAGTCGTTGCTGTGAAAGCACTTCGCGACGCCGCTTGACTGCCGCGTAAGAGTTACCCGTTGCGACAGGCAAAGACGCCTGGGCTTCAGCGGCCGCGAGAAGCGATCGGCTTCCGCCGCCGCTCACCGAGCACTCGGACAAGGAACCTCAGCATGCCAATCAAGACGTCCCGCCCGCCCCAGACCGACGTCCACGCCGCCACGGCGGTCCTCCAAGTGGCCGAGCGGCTCAATGCCATGGAGCCGGAATGGGTGGTCTTTTTTCGCGAGGTCCTGGGGGTCGAGGGGATCGTGCGCCGGACCTTCTCCGAACCCGACGCCCTGATGCGGTTCGAGTGCACCCCCCAGTACGCCCGGATCCGGGAAATGCTCGACAGCCTGCGGGCCCGCCAGCAGGACCGTCAGCCCCAGCGGGAGACGCAGCGTGTCGTGACGGTGCGGATGCCCCGCTCGCTCCATGAAACCCTCAAGAGCGAGGCGGAACAGCTGCGGGTCAGCGTCAACACCCTCTGCATCTCCAAGCTCCTCAAACTCCTCGACGAGCAGGAATCGCGGGATCTCGGGAGCCGTCGTGACGGCACCGCCACGGCGGCCGTCGGCCCGGCCTGAGCGAAGCGGACTGGAGCGGACCTGTAAGCCGGGTTCTGTCACCGCCGCGAAACCGCGGCGGCCGGTGACCATTTCTCTAGGACCCCGATTGCCCGGGGCCTCCAGCAGCCGACCCGGAAGCGGGTGCGAGACGGGCCGCCTCGCGCCGCGGCCGCCCCCGAAGGAGCGGCGACGAACTTCTTCCTGCTTGGCCTTGCTCCCGATGGGGTTTGCCGAGCCAGACCGGTCACCCGGCCTGCTGGTGAGCTCTTACCTCACCGTTTCACCCTTACCGGCGGAGACACGCTCCGCAGGCGGTTTGCTTTCTGTGGCACTGTCCCTGACCTTGCGGCCGGTGGGCGTTACCCACCATCGTGCCCCGTGGAGCCCGGACTTTCCTCCCGCCAGGGCGAAGCCGCTGCGGCCGAAACCGCGGGGCTTGCCGTGGCCGGCGGTCACCCGGTCCACTCCAGTCGCTTCAAAGAAGAGTGTACTCCAACCGACACACCGACACCTTGACCGCCAAAAACCACTGCCGTACCTTCGAACTGCCGTTTCAATGGGGCGAGTCTTCTGTGTCTTTTCCTCCGGGAGGCCCGATGGGGCGGACGACCGATGTTCGGTGAACTCATTCCGGTGGGTGGCGGCGACTCCATCCCCCTGCTGAAGCCCTTGCTCAAGATCGGCCGCCGGGAGAGCGCCGACATCGTCCTGCGGTTTCCGAACGTTTCGGGCATCCACTGCGAACTCACGCTCATTGACGGATTTTGGACGGTGACGGACCTGCGGAGCAGCAACGGCACGAAGGTGAACGGCACGCGGATCACGGAGCAGCGGCTGCAGCCGGGCGACAAACTCGGCGTCGGCAGGCATGTTTTCGAGATCGCCTACGAGCCCAGCCGTCTCGGCGCCACCGACCTCTTCACGGAACAGTCCCCGGACGGCGTCTTCGGCAGCTCGCTGCTCAGCAAGGCCGGGCTCGAGCACCGCCCTAGCGGTGCAACGGACTCCCCGCAGCGTTCGCGCCGCCAATCGACCTGAGCCCTTCCCGCTGCATGGCAAAACCCCGCAAGTTCCGCGTCGAGTTCCGCAAGAACCGCTCGACGCGCCGACGCAGCGGCGATCTCACGCGTTCTGTCGGCGGCGACCCGGACACGGCGGTCGATCACGCATCCTCGGAACGCATCTCCGGCAAGGGCGATCTCACCCGCAAGCGGACCGTCATGGCCCACGGCCTGGCCGATGCGGGGGCCGACGGCATGTCGGTCGAGCCGGCCGACGCCACCGCGTGGCGCGGGCAGGTGCTTCACGTGCACGGACTGGAGAGCGTCGTGCGGTCCGCCAACGGCAGCGAGGCCCGCTGCACGATGCGGCGCATCCTGCGGACCGTCGCCACCGATCAGCGGCATCCGCTCGCCGCGGGTGACTGGGTGCGAGTGGGCGACGAGGGGGCGATCCAATCGATCGAACCCCGGCGAAGTTCCCTCTCACGGGACAGCCGCGGCCGTCGCCACGTGATCGTGGCCAACGTCGATCAGGTGATGATCGTGGGCAGCGCGGCACAGCCCGGGCTCAAGCCGGGGCTGATCGACCGCCTGATCGTCGCGGCCGAAAAGTCGGACATCCGGCCGCTCGTGTGCATCAACAAGGCCGACCTCCCCGGGGCCGGGGCGTTGGTGCCGCTGGCCGGCGTGTTTTCCCGGATGGGCTATCCGGTGATCCTCTGTTCCGCGGCCACCGGCCTGGGGATCGACCGCCTCGCCGCCGAACTGGCCGGCCGCGTGACGGCCGTCGTGGGGCAGAGCGGTGTCGGCAAGTCTTCGCTCATCAACGCGCTCGACCCCGCCCTGGGGCTGCATGTCGCGGAGGTCAGTCGCGACAACGAGAAGGGCCGCCACACCACGACCACCGCCCGGCTCCTGCCGCATCGCTTCGGCGGCTGCTTCGTGGACACGCCGGGCGTGCGGCAGTTTCAGCCGTGGCAGCTGGTGCCGGCCGAGGTGCCCAGCGCCTTCCGCGACCTGCGGCCGATCGCCAACCTCTGCCGCTTCCCCGACTGCACGCACGACCACGAGGCAGGTTGCGCCGTCAAGGACGCGGTCGCCGACGGCCTGCTCGACACCCGGCGGTGGGAGAGCTGCCTTCAGCTCGCGGCCGGCGACGACCCACGCGAGGAGGACGAATGAAGGAACGCAGCCGCACGGGCGGGCGGAGCGAGCAGGCGGTGCTCGTGGGGGTGTTTCTCGAGCCGCCGGTCGATCCCGAGCATCCACTCGACGAGCTCGCCGGCCTCGCGGCCACGGCCGGCACGAAGGTGATGGCCGAGCTCACGCAGCGGCGGGAGCGACCCGACCAGAAGACCTATCTCGGGAAGGGGAAGGTCGCGGAACTCGCGGCCCTCGTGGCCCGGCACGACGCCGACGTCGTGATCTTCGACAACGACCTGTCGCCGGCCCAGACCAGAAACCTCGAGCACGATTTGGAGGTCAAGGTCGTCGATCGTTCGGAGGTGATCCTCGACATCTTTGCGGCCCGCGCCCGCACCTACGAGGCGCGGCTCGCCGTCGAACTCGCCCAACTCGAATACTCGCTCCCACGGCTCAAGCGGATGTGGACCCACCTCTCACGTCTCAAGATGGGCATCGGCATGCGCGGCCCGGGCGAGAAGCAGCTCGAGGTCGATCGCCGACTCGTCGAGAAAAGAATCCATGAACTCAAGGGGGAACTCGCCGGGGTTCATGCCCGTCGAGAGCGGCAGGTCGCCGCCCGCCACGACCGCATGACGGTCTCGCTCGTCGGTTACACCAATGCGGGCAAGAGCACGCTGCTCAATGCGCTCACCGGCTCCGATGAGCTGGCCGAGGACAAGCTCTTCGCCACGCTCGACACGCGAACGCGGCGCTGGCGGCTGCCCGGCTGGGGGCCGGTGCTCCTCAGCGACACCGTCGGCTTCATCCGCGACCTCCCCCATCGGCTGATCGCGAGCTTCAAGGCGACCCTCGAGGAGACGCGGCAGGCCGATCTCCTGCTCCACGTGGCCGATGCATCGAGTCCGCTCGTCGATGCGCAGATCGCCTCGGTCAGGGGCGTGCTCGAGGAACTCGGCGTGGGGGAGAAGGACGCCCTCCTCGTGCTCAACAAGATCGACGCGCTCCCGGACCGGGTCGCCCGGGAGCGCTTGCTGGCGAAGTACCCGCACGCGATCGCCATCTCAGCGCGGTCCCGAGAGGGCCTGAAGGACCTCGCCCAGGCCACGAGCGACTGCCTGGGCCGCGGATTTCGCGACATCGACGTCGAAACCGACCCCGGCAACGGCCGCCTTCTCGCCTGGCTCGGGAAGCATGGCGAGGTGCTTTCGCGACGGTTCACCGCAGACCGCGTCGTCGTGCACTGCCGCATTCCCGCGGCGCTCCTCGGCAGGATCGGCAGCGACGAGGCGGTCGTGCAGCCGCATGCCCCTGCAGCCGGCGAGGGCGACCTCGCCTCCGATCTCGATCCGCACGGCCGGGCGGCCGACGCCGCAGCGACGCCATGAGCACCGGCCGCCGCCAACTCGTCGGGCACCGGGTGATCGTGACGGGCGCGTCGTCGGGCGTGGGCCGGGCCACGGCTTTGGAACTCGCCCGTCGCGGGGCCCGCGTCATGGCCACGGCCCGCCGGGCCGACCGGCTGGAGCACCTCGCCGCGGCCCCGGACGCCGGCGGACGCATCATCTTCGAGGTCGGTGACATCTGTGATCCCGACTTTCGCGACCGGCTGGTGGCCGCCGCGGCTCACCGACTCGGCGGGCTCGACGGGGTCGTCGCCGCCGCCGGCGGCGGCGCCGTCGGCCGCTTTCACGACCTGACGGCGGAGACCTTCGCGCGGATCATCGACCTCGACCTCGTCGCGCCCGCGGAGCTCGTCCGTCGAAGCCTGCCCCACCTCGCCGCGGGACATGATCCGGTGATCGTGCTCGTGGGCTCGATCCTCGGCCTGCATCCGCTGCCGCTGCACGGCGAGTACTGCGCGGCGAAGGCGGCGCTGAGATCCCTGGCCGGCACGTTGCGGACGGAACTCGCCGCCGACGGCATCGGGGTGCTGCTGGTCAGCCTCGGGCCGACGGTCTCGGAGTTTTGGGATGCGCTCGTCGTCGGTGAACGGCCCCCCTGGTCGCGTGGCCGGCGGATGCCGGCCGAGCGTGCGGCCGGGGCGATCGCCGACGCCATCGAGCGGAGACGACGGGAGATCACCCCCGGCTGGCAGGCCACGGGCTTCGCGATTGCGGCCCGTTTCCTGCCCGGCTTGATCGACCTGCTCGCCGGCCGACACTTGGGCTCCAGAGGGGATCCGGGCCCCAAGGGACAGCAGCGATGAATTCCAGCGACACCACCGCAAATCCCGCGCACGGCGGCCTCTTCGTGATCGCCTGCCCGCTGTGCTTCGGGCACGTGGCCGCCTCCGCCGCCACCGCGGGGCAGCCGGTCTGCTGTCCGCTCTGTGCGGGGATGTTCGTCGTGCCGGTGCCCGCCGTCGCCCGAGCTGAAAATCCCCCGCCACGACCGGAGGCCATCCCAGCCCCTGCCGTGGATCTGATCGAGCCGACCGGGATCGAAGTGCCACCGGTCGCCGAAGCTCGAGTCGTGCCGCCGCCCGCGGAGGATGCCTCGACCACGCCACCGGTCGCCGCCGCTCCAGAGCCCCTGCAGGCCGCCGATGCCCCCGCCGCGCCGCGGGCCGACGATCCGTTCGCGATGCTCGCGACGATCGACCTCCATCCCGGGGAGACCGCGTTGGCGACGTCGGCCGAACTGCAGTTCCAGGAGCCTGTGAAGAAGGTGGGCCACGGAGTCAACGCGATCGAACTCCACCGGCTGACCGACGAAGACCGCCGCAACCGCAGGAGCCGCCGCAACATCATGCTCCTGATGGTGGGCGCCGCACTCCTGATGATGATCGTCGTCGTTCTGGGAATCCCGCGCCGCAAGCGGTGACAAGGGCCCGTTGTTCGTCCGTGGGGCCCGGCGAGTCCACTCCCCCGCTCAACGAGCCGGGCTCTGCCCGCCCTGTTCCAACTCCTCGCCGATGGCGAGGAGTTCCTCCGCGTCGAGGACCGCTTCATTCGCCGCGAAGATGCGGCCGATGGCCGCCTTGTGAATCTTCATTTTGGTGCCACCCACGCCCAGGGCCCCGTAGACGACCGTCGCCCCGTCGAGGCGGGCCTTGTCGCCGGCGGCGACGCCCTCGATGCCGGCGGGGGGCACCGCGTTGAGATCGATGAGCACACGGGCCGACGACGCCGCTCCGCGGCCGGCAGCGTCGAGGAGCTTCGCCCCCGCGGCCCCGGCGGCCACGATCAGATCGGCCCCGGAAATCACCCGGGCGAAGGCGGAGCCGGCGAGGAATCCGCCGTGGTGCTCGACCGCCTCCAGCCGCGACTGGTGCGCGGGCATGCGATCAACGATCCGTTGCACCACCTGTTCGGCCTTGGCCCGGGACCGTGAGACCACCGTCACCTGGGCTCCCTTGAGGGCCAGCAGTCGTGCGACCCGCTGGCCGACCGGCCCGGTGCCGCCGAGCACGACCGCCCGGCACGCCGTCCCGGTCTTGTCCGCCAGGCTCACGTGACGGCCGGCGGCGACCACCGCGGCGCTCGCAGTGGTGTTGGCCCCCGAGGGATCGATGAGCACGCCGAGCCGCATCGGCCCGAAGAACGTCGCCCGCACCCGCTGGGCGACCGCCTCGGCCATCGCGACATCGGAACCACCGATGAAGATCGCCGTCGATGCCAGATCGGCGACACCCCGGGTGAACATGCCGCCGTGCACCAACGAAACGACATTCTCGACCGTCACGCCGCCATGCCTCAAAAGCAGATCGGCCCCGGCGTCCACGGCGACGACCGCGTCGAAGGTGCTCGGCTGCGGATCGCAGTCGAGTTGGATGAGGATCTTTTTCAGCATGGATCGCCTTTCTCCGGCCGCCTTTGGCGCAAGAAAACGCCCGCCTGGGAGGCGGGCGGAAGGTTTCCCGGGGAGACCGATGGTCTCCCCGGGAAACCCGCGCTGGCGGGGCCGCAGCGGCCCCGCCAGCCTGGAAACTAGAAGCCGCGGAACGGATGAGCTGCCGCATCCTTGCCGGCGATCATCTCGTCGACGGTCGGCTTGCCGTGCATGGCGTTGGCGATCGCGTCCACGGTGGCCTTGTAGTTGTACTCGTAGATCTTCTTGTCGTCGGCGGCGAGCCAGTGGATGAACACCCCGCACACGATGACGAGATTCTCGGCCTCGCTCTTCGGGATCACGCCCGACGCAACGCTGTCGGCGACCGCCTTCGCGACGGCGGCCTGCGCCGGTCCGAACATCTGCACGGCCTGCTTCGCACCCTTGATCGTGACCTTCGTGATCATGACCGTCGCCGGTTTGATGGCGAGGTTGGGGGTGAGCACGGCGAGAAGGTTCGAATGGCCCTCGCTCTGTCGGGCCAGGGCGTTGGCAAACGCCACGCCGACAGGGCCGTCCTTGCTGCCGATCAGCAGATCGATATGGGCAATCTCGTTGCCTTCGCCGCTCAAAGCTTCGCCAATAAACATCGACATTGACAACGTCTCCAATGTGTGGACTGGGAACCGGATAGACTGTGGTGAACGGGGCGAAAGCATATCACGCGGGCGATATTCGACAAGGATTTCGCGTCAGGAGCGGCGCCTCGGCCAGACGACCATGCACCATGCCCGCGGCGGTTCCGCCCCACCTGCACCCGACGGCCGGCCGGCCGTGGCCGTGGTGGGAGCCAGCGTGCGGGCGTTCGCGGAGTCGGCCTTCCGCGCCGGCTGGGCCGTCCATGCGGCCGACCTGTTTGGCGACATCGACCTCTGCCGCGTGGCGGTTGACTCGATCCGCGTCTCCGCCGCCCCGGGCTATCCGCACGGCCTGCCGGCGGCGATCGCCGCCTCGCCGCCGGGACCGTGCGTCTACACCGGCGCGATCGAGAACCATCCCGAGATCATCGCCGCGCTGGCCCGTGAACGCCCGGTCGCCGGCTGTGGGGCGGCGGCGGTGACCGAGGTCCGCGATCCCCGCCGCCTCGCCGCGGCGATCCGCACCGCGGGCGGATCGTTCCCCGAGACGTTCGCCGATCCGGCTGGCCTGCCATGCGACGGCACCTTCGTGGTCAAGCCGCTCGCAAGCGCGGGCGGACGGGGCATCTCGAGATGGCGCGGCGGCGCGACGTCGCCCGCAGGGGGCCGGGTCTGGCAGCGGTTCATCGCCGGTGAATCGTGGTCGGCGGCCTTCGTGGCCGCTTCCCGGGGCTGCCGGCTGATCGGCGCGAGTCATCAGCTCGTCGGCCGTGGATGGTGCGGTGCCGGTCCGTTCGCCTACTGCGGCTCGGTCGGCGTGCCGCTCGACCACGTCGGGGGGCCGCTCCACGCGACGTTCGAGCGGCTGGGTGCGGCGCTCACATCGACGTTCGGCCTCGTCGGCCTGTTCAACATCGACCTCGTGATCGACGCCCGCGGCGACGTGCATGTCATCGAGGTGAATCCCCGCCCCACCGCCTCCATGGAACTCGTGGAACGCGCCACCGGCGAGTCGCTCGCCACGACCCATCTCGCCGCGTGCGGCTGGCCGAGCCCCCTGCCGCATCGGCCCGCCTTCAGGGACGGGCCTCCCGTGTGGTCGAAGGGGGTCGTGTTCGCGGCCCGCGACGGCGGCGACATCGTGATCCGGGAAGATGGCTTCGAACCGGTGACGGCGGCCTGGTCGGAGGCCGACGGAATGCCGGCGATCGCCGACATCCCCCGGCCCGGAAGTCGGATCCCGCCGGGTGCGCCGATCCTCACGGTCTTCGCCCGCGGCGAGACCGCGGAACGTTCGCTCATGATCCTGCGGCAACGCGTCGCCCTGCTCCGGCAGCTCTGCGGGCAGCATCGATGCCGTGGGGCGCCGGTGGATGCCCGTCCGGGTCGGACGTAGCGAGACGAGGGGGGCGACCACCGGCGGCCCGGCCGATCCTCAGCCCGCGAGTCGCCGCTGTGGCGGTGCCATGAAACCGGCCTCGAGGGCATACTGCATGAGGTACGCGTCCTCGGTCGAGTCCTGGTAGAAATCCTTGAGGACCGAGGTCGCGCGGAATCCCAGCGATTTGAAGAACAGCTGCGCCGGCAGGTTCGTCTCGCGAACTTCGAGCACGATGCGGCCGCGACGATCGGGCGTGAGTTTGCCGACCAGTTTCTCCATCATCTGCGTGCCGATCCCCAGCCGGCGATGCGACCGCGTCACGGCGAAGTTCAGCATGTGCAGCCGCGAGCGATGGAGTTCGTAGATCATGAACGCGACCACGGAGTCGGCCAGTTCCGCGACCATGCCGATGCAGTTTCGCTGCCGGAGGCAGCGGGTGAAATCCTCCTCGAGCCAGGGAAACTCGAAGGCCTGCTGCTCGATCCCGATGACCTCGGACATATCCCGCCGGATCATCCAGCGGACGTGGATGCCGAGGCCGTTGTTGTAGATCGCCGTCACGGTGAATCGCTCCGTGGTTCCTGCCGATGTCTGCGGTGGGGGCCGGCATCACCGGCGTGAGGGGGGACGGTAGCAGCCTCGGGGCGGCCGGGCAATCGCGTTCGCGGCGATGTTCGAAGGGGCTCCAACCCCGCAGGCATCGCGGCCCGGCCGGGGCGAAAGCACCCTTGACCCCCGCCGCCGCGGCCACCTACTTTCCCGCCCCGACCCGATCCGTTTCGCGTGGCCGCCGGCTCCGCGTCCGCACCGCCCCCGGACCATCACTCCTCATGCGCGATCGACGCGATCCGAATCCGTGGCCGTGCCGCTCGCCCGGGCCGACGCACGGAATGACGCTGCTCCTCGTGGGCCTCGCCGCGTTCCTCTCCACCGGCTGCGCCGGACCGGCGATCCGCAGCCAGAGCCCCGAGATCGAGGCCCTCGCCCACCTCGAGGCCGACACCAAACTCATCGGCGACTACACCGCACCCTGGGGCCTGAATGCCAAGCGGATCGAGCGGCCCGCTCTGGTCACCGGGCTCGCCGACACCGGCAGCGATCCGCCGCCGGGACCGCAACGGCAGACGCTGATGGCCGATATTCAGGCGCGGGGCGTGATCGAACCGTCCGCGTTGCTCGCCTCGCCATCGACGTCGCTGACCTGGGTGCACGGCTACCTGCCGCCCTACGTCCGCAAGGGCGACCGCTTCGACATCTACGTGGAAGTGCCCGCCGACAACGACACCACGAGCCTCGCGGGCGGGTGGCTGATGGAGACGCGCCTGGCGGAGATGGCCGTCATCGGCAACACGATCCGCGACGGCCACGAACTCGGCATTGCCGCCGGACCGCTGCTCGTCGATCCGGTGTCGGGCGGCACCCTCGACTCGAAGTCGAAGATCCGCGCCCGGGTGCCGGGCGGGGGCGTCGCCCTGCGGGATCGCGACATGGGGCTCGTCCTCGCCGCCGATCACCGGTCGTTCGCGATGTCCAAGCGGCTCGGCGACTGGATCAACCGCCGGTTTCATGCCGTGATCAAGGGGGTGAAGCGGGGTGTCGCCAACCCGCAGACCGACCGCTACATCGCCCTCGAGGTGCCTCCGGTCTACCGTCACAACCTCGGCCGTTACATCCGCGTGGTGCAGAGCATCGCGGTGATCGAGCCGCCCGGCGGACGGCACGCCCGCCTGCAGCTCCTCGAACGCCAACTGACCGACCCGGTCACGGCACCGACCGCCGCCCTGCGGCTGGAGGCGATCGGCAAGGAGGGGATCCCCACGCTCCGCAAGGCGCTCGATTCATCGGATGGCGAGATTCGTTTCGCCGCCGCCGAGGCGCTCGCATATCTCGGGGAGTCGGTCGCCGCCCCCCAGCTCGCGGAGGCCGCGACGAGCCTCCGCAGCGCCCGGTCGGCGGCGCTTGCCGCGCTGACCGTGATCGACGACGCGAACGGTGTCGACGCGCTGCAGACCCTGCTCGCCAGCCGCAGCGCCGAGACCCGCTACGGCGCGTTCCGCGCGCTCTGGAGGATGGATCCCGACCTGCCGCTGGTCAGGGGTGAACGGCTCGGCGACGCCTGCTCGCTCCACGTCCTCGACGTCGCTGGTCCGCCACTCGTGCACGCCACGAGGAGCATCCGTCCTGAGTTCGTGTTCTTCGGCACCGAGCATCCCGTTGCGAACGGCCTGCGGGCGGAGGCCGGGACGTCGATCGTCGTCGTCGTGGACGGAGGCACCGCCACGGTGAGCCGGTTCTTGTCCGGGCAGTCGGACCAGCAGGCCGAGGTGCCGGCCGGGGCTGATTCGATCGTGCGGACGATCATCGAGCTCGGCGGGAGCTATGCCGACGCCATCCAGTTTCTGCAGCAGGCCAGCGCGGGCCGGGCGCTGACGAGCCGGCTCGCCTTCGACGCGCTGCCCGACGAACTCGACGGCCGACCGACGATCCACCAGGAGGCGTCAGCACGCAACCGCGACATCCCGGAGGTCGCCGACGAACCGCCGGCGGCGGACGACGAGGATCGCGGCGCCGACGATCCCGCATGACGCGGCTCAGGGCCCTGGAACTCTTCGGCTTCAAGAGTTTCGCCGACCGAACCCAGTTCGAGTTTCCGCCCGGCATCACCGTGGTGGTGGGGCCGAACGGCTCGGGCAAGTCGAACGTCGTCGATGCCATCAAATGGGTGCTCGGCGAGCAGTCGGTCCGCAGCCTGCGTGGCAAGGAGATGACCGACGTCATCTTCGCCGGATCGGCCACGCGGAAGCCGCTCAACGTCGCCGAGGTGTCGCTGATCTTCGACAACGCGGCACGGCAGCTTCCCGGCCAGGGCGACGAGGTGCGGATCTCGCGGCGGGTCTACCGCAACGGTGAGAGCGAATATCTCGTCAACGGCGAGCCGGCGAGGCTCCGAGACATCCGCGAGCTCCTCTCCGGGACGGGGGCCGCCACCGAGGCCTACAGCGTCATCGAGCAGGGTCGCGTCGATGCGCTCCTCGTGGCCTCCGGGCGCGATCGCCGGGCGGTGTTCGAGGAGGCGGCGGGCATCACGAAGTTTCGCACCCGCCGTGGCGAGGCGCTGCGGCGACTGGAACGGGCCGAGCAGAACCGGCAACGGCTGGCAGACATCGTCGGCGAGGTGGCCAGTCGCCTGGAGACCGTCCGCCATCAGGCGGCCCGGGCCAGGCGTTGGAAAACGATGCAGGATCGGCTGCGCACGTTCCGGCTTGCCGCCGCGACCCGCGACCTGTGCGGCGTCGATGCCGCGATCGCCGACGTCGAGGCGGCGCTCGCCGACGCCCGGGCGGCCCTCCATGACAACGAGACGCGGTCCGCCGCAGCCGCGGTCGAGGCGGCCGCGCTGGAAGCGACCGCGGAATCCCTGCAGCCGATGCTCGTGTCCGCCCGCTCGCTGGCCGCGGCCGACATCCAGCGGCTCGCGGCCGCCGAGGCGACCGCGGGGCTGCAGCGCAGCCGGCGGGCGGAGTTCGACGCCGATCTCGAACGCGCGACGGCGAACGTCGCCGCCACCGTTCGTCTCGAGCGTGACGCGGCGACGATGCTGGCGACGGCGCGTGGGGCGGTCACGGCCGTGGCCGCCACGCTCGCCGATCTGGTGCGAAGGCTCTCGGAGTGCGAGTCGGCGGCGTCCGGCACCCACGACGATGCGGCCAAGGCCCGCACGTCCCTGGCCGTCGCCACGTCCGCGGTCGAGGAGCTGCGCCGCCGTCAGCTGCGGCTCGAAACAGAACACGATCGACACATGATCCGAGCCGGCGGTGCCCGGGCGGCAGCCGATGCCGCCAGGCTCGCCTCGATGGCCGCCCGCCAACGCGAGGCGTTGCTCGGCGAATCACGGGCCGCCTGCGAGGGGCATCTGCTCTCGCTGGAGGGCCGGCTGACCTCCGCCACCGGCGACCTCGAGGCGCTCCAGGCAGCCCAACGGGATGCCAAGGAGTCGTTGCAGGGAGCGTGGCGGGATCTGACCGGCTGGAGATCCTCGTTCGAGGCCTGCCGCGAGAGGCTCGGCATGCTCCGCGAGATGGTCGCCCGACAGGAGGGCGTGTCGGATGCCGCCCGGAAGCTGCTGGCGGAGGGGGCGGCGACGATCCCCGGATTCACCGGCGTGCTCGCCGACCTCGTCGTCACCGGCATCGAGTGGGCCTCCCTCGTCGATCTCGCTCTCGGCGAACTCGGCCAGAGTCTCGTGGTCGATTCACTCGACGCCGCGATGGGCTGGCATGCCGACTGGGCCGCCGGGGCCGACGCCGCCAGCGTGCTCGCCGCCGGGGGTCGCATCGGCTTTCTCACCTCGGAGCGGCTGCGGGAACCGGAGCCCTTCGAGCCCCCCTCCCATGCCGGCATCGTGGGCCGGCTCGACCGGCTGCTTCTCGAGGGCTCCACCGGCGAGCGGAGCGAAGGGGAGGTCTCGCTCCTGCGGAGGCTGTTTGGCCGGGTCTGGGTCGTGGATCGGATCGAGCACGCCCTCCCGCTGATTCCGCACGCTCCCCGGGAGACCCTGTTTCTCACCCGGGACGGCATCAGCCTGACCGGCGACGGGCAGTTCGCGATCGGTTCCCCGGCCGCTTCCGCCGGACTCGTGGCCCGCCGCAGCGAACTCCGGGCGCTCGAGAAACGGCATGCCGACCTGGAACGCACGGTCGATGCCGCACAGCTGGGGGTGGATCGCCTCCAGGAGGCGATCGTGGCCCGCGACGCGGAGATCGCCCAGGCCACCGCCCGCCGACAACAGGCCGCCGAGACCGTCGCCTCGTCGAGAACCGAACTCTCCCGCGTCATCCGTGACGAGCAGGCGGCCGCCGAGGCCATCGCCGTCGCCGACCAACAGGCCCGGGCCGCCGAGCAGCAGGCGTCCGCCACGGAGGCCGCCGCAGAGGCCGCCCGCGCGGACGTCGCGGCGGTCATTCCCGAAGTCGAGGCAGCCGCGTCCGAAGTCGATCGTTGCCGGCTGGCGATCGATGCGGTCGAGCGAAACCGGGGCGACGCCCTCGAGGAGATCCACCGGCTGCGGATCGAGCAGGCGGCAACCGCCGAGAAGATCGCCCGCTGCCAAGACGCGGTGACCGCGGGCGAGTCGGCCTTCGCCGTGCGGCAGTCCGACGTCACCGCCGCCCTCGACCGGCTCGGGAAGGCCCAGGGCCGGCTCGGCGTCTACGAGCTCGACGTTCTCGCCGCGACGGCGGCGGTCGCCGAAGCGGCATGGGCGGAGGAGCGATCGGTGGCGTCCCTCGCCCTGCTCGCCGAAGAGACCGACCGGCTCGACGGCAACCGCCGCAGCGTGACGGCGGTGATCGACGAGACGCGGGTCGCGGCGACCCGGCTCTCGGAACAGGTGCACACCCTCGAACTCGACGCCGGCGAGACGCGGCACCAGCGGGCGCGGATCGTGGAACGGATACGGGACGAATACGACATCGACATCGATGGGGACACCGGCGTCGCCGGGCCCGTGGCCGCCGACGATGCCGAGCCCACGCCCGACGACCGGGCCGAGCTGGAGACACGGATCGAGGAACTTCGTCGCAAGCTCGCCTCGATGACGTCGGTCAACATGGAAGCGCTCAAGGAGTCGGAGGACCTGGCGGACCGGCTGGCCAAGCTCGAGGCCCAGCTCGCCGACGTCACCGGCGCCAAGGAATCCATCGAGCAGCTGATCGCCCGCATCGACGACGAGAGCCGCCGGCTTTTGGGCGAGACGATCGAGACGGTCCGCGGATATTTCCGCGACCTCTTCGAGCGTGTCTTCGGCGGCGGCCAGGCCGACATCGTCCTGGAACCGGGCGTCGATCTGCTCGAGACCTCGGTGGAAATCGTCGCCCGTCCGCCCGGCAAGGAGCCGCGCAGCATCTCCCTCCTCTCCGGCGGCGAGAAGACGATGACCTGCGTCGCCTTGCTGCTCGCGATCTTCAAGTCGCGGCCCAGTCCGTTCTGCGTGCTCGACGAGGTCGATGCCGCTCTCGACGAGGCGAATGTGGACCGGTTCGTGGGCGTCCTCCGTGACTTTCTCTCCTCGACCCAGTTCATCGTCGTCACGCATTCCAAAAAGACGATGGCCTCGGCCACCACGCTGTATGGCGTCACGATGGAGGAGTCGGGGGTTTCGAAGCGGGTGAGCGTGCGGTTCGAGTCGACCGCGGCGGCCACCCGCACCCCGTCGAAGGCGGCCTGACCGCGGACCGCCGACGGCATGCTCCAGGCCGGATTCCGCGTCTTTTCCGGGCGTTCGGCGTGTCCGTTGCAGGCGGACCGAGTGGTGCCACCGTCCTGTTCGTGAAGAACGGCTCAAGTCTCACGACACGATCTTTCGATCTACCCTCCTGGACGGCCATATCGCGGACGTGTCCGGGAGTCATCCCGAAACCGACCGCGGTGTGGCGCAGGGGGGGAATCCTGCGAGTCACGGCCTTCATCGGGAGGCGTCCTGCCCAAGGGACGTCCGCCCGGTGGGCCGGAATTCTCATGCCCCCTCCGCGCCTCAGGCCGGCCTTCGTGGGGCACGACGACGCGGGCGTCCCCACCAAGAAGCATCGCGTCAGGGGGGCTGTGTTCCGACGCTCGAACAGGGGCGGGACTGGCCAGGACATTTCCGGACACAAAAGATTTCAATGGAGTCCCGAAGATGAAGGTTTTCACGACAGGTCAGGTCGCCAAAATCTGTAAAGTCGCACCGCGCACCGTGAGCAAATGGTTCGATTCCGGCCGGCTCAAGGGATACCGCATCCCGGGCAGCCAGGACCGACGCATTCCGCGGGAATACCTGATCAAGTTCCTCAAGGAGCACGGCATGCCGCTGGGCGACCTCGAGGACGAGGCGATGGCGAAGGTGCTGTTCGTCGGCCAGGATCAGGTGCTGATCGAAAATCTGAAGAAGCAGCTGCCGCTCGAGCGGTCGTTCAAGATCCAGGTGGCTGCCAGCGGCTTCGAGGCGGGCATCCAGGCCGAGAGCTTCCACCCCGACTGCATCGTGGTGGACTACTCGATCGGCCGGATCGACGCCCAGCAGATCTGCCAGAATCTCCGCCGGAATCAGGAGTACGCCGAGACGATCGTGATCGCCCTGCTGCCGGACGACGGCTCGCAGATCACCATCGACCGGGCCCATGTCAACGAGAGCTTCAAGAAGCCCTTCGACGTGGCCCTGCTCGCCGAGCGGCTCCGCACGCTGATCGGAGCCCGCAAGGAGCTGGTCTGAGCCCGGTCCGGCGGGCCCGCTGAGGGTCCTCCAGACGCTCCGCGTCGTGTCCAACCCCAAACCTTCGGCCGTTCCGCCTCACGCGGGACGGCCGAAGGCGTTTGGCGACGCTATATTCTCGGCATGAGCGAAGCGACCGCGCCTCACGGCATCCGAATGATCGACGTCGGCGGCAAGCCGGTCACCATCCGCACCGCCCGGGCCTCGGCACGGCTGGCCGCGGGGGCCGAGACCATCCGGCGGCTGCGGGCCGGGGAACTCGAGAAGGGGGACGCGATCACCGCCGCCCGGATCGCCGGCATCATGGCGGCGAAGCGGACGAGCGAGATCGTGCCCCTCTGCCACCCCCTGCCCCTGGAAACCGTCGAGGTCGCGATCGCCTTCCCGGAGGCCGGCATCGTCGCCATCGACACGGTCGTGCGGGCCACCGCACGGACGGGAGTCGAGATGGAAGCGCTCGTGGCGGCCTCCGCCGCCGCACTCACGATCTACGACATGTGCAAGTCGATCGATCCCGACATGGTCGTCGAGCGAATTCGGCTCGAGGAGAAAACCGGCGGCGTCCGTGGCGATTACTCCCGTCGCGTGGAAGTCAGCCCTCGAGACGGTTCGCCTCGTTGAGGATCGGCTCGAGCTCCTCCACGAAGTCCCGCACGTCCTTGAACTCGCGGTAGACGCTGGCGAACCGGACGTAGGCCACGTGGTCGATGTCCTTGAGAAGCTCCATCAACCGCTCGCCGATCACCCTGCTCGGGACGTCGCTCTCGTAGCTGCCGTAGAGCTCGCCTTCCAGCGTCGATACGACGACCTCGATGTCGTCCTCGGTCACCGGCCGCTTCCAGCAGGCTTTTGCCAGGCCCCGCTTGATCTTGTCGCGGTCGAACGGATCGCGGACGCCCTCCTTCTTGACCACGGTGAGCAGTTGCCGTTCCACTCGTTCGTAGGTCGTAAACCGGCGGCGGCAACCCAGGCATTCCCGTCGGCGCCGGATCGAGGCTCCATCGTCTCCCGACCGGGAGTCGATCACCCGATCGTTGTCGGCGCGGCAGAAGGGACAACGCATGAGGAAACTCCGGCGGGAAGGAGGGCCGGAGGCATCGTAGGAGCAGCCGGTCGAAAGCGGCAAGTGCGGCTTTTGCCCGCTGGTGCGCCGGCCCGACGGGCAGCGGCCCGTGTCACCCGTCCGCGTCGGCCACGTCGTCGTTCGCATCGACATCATCGACGAGAACGGGCTCCGCCGGCACGGCGAGGGCGACGCCGTTCGTCTCGCGGACCAGCTTCCAGTCGCGTCGCTGACGGGAACTCGGGATCTTCATCGCCTTGCGATACTTCGTGACCGTGCGACGTGCCAGGGTGATGCCCTCCTTGGCGAGTTCCCCGACGAGGTCGTCGTCGCTGTAGGGGGCGTCCTTCGGCTCGTTGTCCACGATCTCCTGAAGCTTGATCCGCACCGCGTCCCAGGCGACCTCCTCGCCGTCGGCGCTCACCGTGCCACCGACGAAGAACTTCCGCAGCGCGTGCAGCCCCCTGGGCGTCTGCAGCCACTTGTCGTCCACGGCCCGGCTCACGGTCGTCACATGCATGCCGATCCGGTCGGCGATCTGCTGCATCTTGAGCGGCTCGATCGCCTCGGGCCCCTCCACGAGAAACCGCGACTGGTGATCGACGATCGCCTGCGCCGTCTTCAGGAGCGTGCTCCGCCGTTGCTCGATCGCGTCGATGAGCCACTGGGCCGAGTTGATCTTCCGCTTGATGTACTCCCGCGTCGCCAGGTCGGTGGCGGGCGACATCAGCATCTCCCTGTAGAGTGGGCTGATGCGGAGGTTCGGCAGGTCGATCTCCTCGAGCCGCACCTTCCAGCCGCCATCGGCGGCCTGCTCGACGTAGACGTCGGGTTTGACCGGCACCACGATCGGAGTCGTGAAGACCGCGCCCGGCTTCGGCTTGAGCGAGTGGAGCCGCTGGCGGAGCCGCTCGATCTCCTCGATCGAAAAACCGGTCTTGCGCGCGATCAGCGGGAGCCGATTTCCGGCGAGATCCTCCAGGTGGTCCGACACGAGCCGCCGCAGGTGCCGGGCGTCGGGCATGTCGTGGCGGATCTGGAGCAGCAGGCATTCCTTCAGGTCGCGGGCCCCGACCCCGGGTGGATCCATCGACTGCACGAACCCGAGCGCCTTGTGAAGCCGCTCGAGTTGGCCGGACGGGCCGTCGGCATCGACGAGTTCCTCGAGCGGCATCGGCAGGTAGCCGTTGACGTCCAGGTTGTAGATCACCTTGTCGGCGGCCTCGCGCTCGGCGTCGGTGAGGTCCTCGTTGGCGAGCTGGGCGTGGAGGTGGTCGCAGAGCGTCTCGGGACGCTCCACCATGTTGGCCATCATGTCGAGATACCGCTCGCCGGCGTGCTCGATCTGGGAGGTGGATGGGCGGCTGCGGTCGTCGTCGCTGTCGGGATACTCGCTGGCCCAGTCGTAGGTCCGCTCGAAGTCGGCCTGATTGGCATGGTCCTGATCGACGATCAGCGGCTGCTCGTTGACCGTCTTCTCGGCCGCGGAGGGCTCGGCCTCGGCGACAGGCCCCAACGGATCGATGGTCGGACCGTCCTGGCCGGCCTCCTCGATCTCGAGCGTCTCGTTGTTCTGGATCTCCTGCTCGATCCGCTCCTCGAGCGCCATGACGGGCAGTTGCAGGATCTCCATCGACTGGATCATGCGGGGCGCAAGCACCTGCTTCTGCGCCATCCGCATTTCCTGGCCGAACGACATCCGCATGACAGCAATCTCCGTGCCGGTTGGCCGGTGTTTCGCGGGGCTTGAACCCCCTCAAGAATACCGCTGCAGGGAGAAGTGTGCGCGGCCCCGGCACGCAATCTGCAGTGCCGAGTCGGGCACGGCCCGAAAACGCACGCCGGAAGGCTGGGAATCAGTACTTGCGGCGGCCGGCGAAGGCGTCGACGAGCATCTCGCGGTTGGCCTGCTCGAGCGACGCGCCGACGGTGAGGCCGCGGGCGAGTCGGGTGAGCTCCACCGACATGCCTTCGAGCCGTTGGGCGACCACGAGCGCGGTCGCGTCCCCCTCCACGTTCGGCGTGGTGCCCAGGATCACCTCGCGAAACGTCCCGCCGCTCACGCGGGCCGCGAGCACGTCGAGCGTGAGGCCATCGGCCCCCTTGCCCTCGAGCGGTGCCACCCGCCCTTGCAGCACGTGATAGAGCCCCCGGAAGTTCCCCGCCTGTTCGAGCGCGAGCAGGTCGCGAACCTGCTCCACCACGCACAGCAGCGTCCGGTCGCGACGGGGATCGGTGCAGATGTCGCACTCCTCCCCCTCGGCGAGGTTGAAGCAGGTGCGGCAGGGCCGGAGGTTTTCCTTCACCGCCCGGATCGCGTCCGCAAACCGCAGCGCGCCCTCCCGGGGCATGTTGAGCACGTGATAAGCCAGCCGTTCGGCCGTGCGCCGACCGATGCCCGGCAGGTCGGCGAAAGCATCCACGAGCCTGACGATCGCACCACGTTTTTCAGCCATCGCTCTCCTCCATGCCGGCTTCGGCGTCATCCTCCGCCACCCGTCGTTCGTCGTTGTCCGCGAGTCCGCCCCCCGCTGCCGCCACGGGCACGGCCGGGCGAGGTTCCCGGGAACGCGCGGGTTCGACCTTGCGGACGGCCGCGTCGAAGACGGTCCGCGCATGGGCGACGAGCGGATGCTCGCCCGCCTCGCGGAGAAGCGCGGCC